>CAXQRU010000144.1:0-30616 GCA_964226685.1 Polaribacter sp.
GTTGTTTTACCGTGGTCTACGTGACCAATTGTGCCCACATTTACGTGGGGCTTCGTGCGTTCAAACTTCTCTTTTGCCATCGCAAGCGTCTCCTATTTTGTGGGACATTGTGTTATTGAAACTAAAACCCTATTAAAATCATTTATTTACCACCCCGGAAGATGGAGCTCATGAGCAGATTTGAACTGCCGACCTCACCCTTACCAAGGGTGTGCTCTACCAACTGAGCTACATGAGCAAGTAACTCGAATTTGGAGCGGGTAGCGGGAATCGAACCCGCATCATCAGCTTGGAAGGCTGAGGTTCTACCACTAAACTATACCCGCTTACATTGACCACTGCTTTCGCAATAGCACTATTCATCTATATATGGTGCAGGGGGGTGGATTCGAACCACCGAAGCTTGCGCGTCAGATTTACAGTCTGATCCCTTTGGCCACTCGGGAACCCCTGCACAAAGGCCGGGTATTCTCCACCTATCAGCAATTCGTGTCAACCCCTAGGCGACTATGCATAAAGAGAGATTACTTGGCACATTGAGGTAATTAATGGAGCTGGTGAAGGGAGTCGAACCCCCGACCTGCTGATTACAAGTCAGCTGCTCTACCAACTGAGCTACACCAGCGCATTAATTTTTGTTTAGTCGCCTAAACAAGGATGCGGAGTTTATTGAATATCGTCCAATAACGCAAGGGTTTTGCATTCATTTTCTTGTTTTTTAATGGTGGCATTTGCTTTTAGGATTTTAGCCCACTGATCCTGGGTTATTTTTTCAGCATCCGCAGGAGAAATATGCAGCCAGTACTGCTTTGCATCTTTTAGGACTGGCACAATTTCTGACGCATAGCCCTTAACATCCATATCCTTTTTTCTAGCCTCGGCAGACTCGATGCGAGTGTACATCCCAAGCGAAATACCATTTTCCAAAGCGCCATCTCGAATCACAAAACTATCGATGGATTTGGATTTTAGATCCTCAAATAAACTTCTTGCCTCAGTCCTTGAACCCAGAGGCGGAATTACAACCTGGAAAGCCGAGCTAATTTTGGTGTCTTCGATCTCCACACCAGCATCCACATCAAGCAATTCAAGCTGCTTTACGACGATATTGCTTGCTGAACGCTTAATAAATGGCCCCAAACGAGTACAAAGTGGCTTTTGTTCTACTTGCTCTATTATTTTAGGTTGCACTTGAGCTTCTTTGACTTCATCAACCAAAAGAACCGTTGGTGCTTCAATCTGCTCACCCTCAGGATTGGCAACCGCAACTTGATCTGGAGACAGTAAGAAATAACCCGCCAAGCCAACATTTGCCATTAACAAGAATAAAAAGATGAATTTCACGGCTCTCCCCCAAGAATATGCTCCCGAGCTATAGTCAGTCCATCTAATACCAAATCGTGATGAAATAATGCATTAGGCTCACCCACTGACTCTAGCAGCCATTGGCCATCACCGCCAGCAAACACCAAAGTGCCACCCGATACCTGACCTAGCGTCTGCTTGACCGCGCCCACCAACATTGCCATCATTCCAGCATCAATGGCGCTATCTGTACTAGAACCCAACTGCAGAGTCTTTGGCCTAGCATTTTGATAGGGTCGACCTATTTTATCGTAGATAGAATGCCTCATCATACCAAGCCCTGGCATGATATAACCCCCTCGATGACAACCAGAAACATCGACCCAGTCTATCGTGCAGGCACTACCACAATCTACGATAACACTTTCACCATATTGCTGAAAGCTGGCAACCATAGCTAACCAGCGATCCACACCCATGTCCGACACTTTTGAATAGCTATTACGAACACCTGCTAATTCACGCGAGGTCTCGACTCTAAAGACATCGCAAGCAAACTGTTGCTCAAAAGCCTGCTCCATCGCTTTATGGCTGTTGGGTACAACGCTGGCATACCATAATTGGGTAACGGGCTCTTGAATGGGCAAGACTAGGGATTGAAAGTCTTGGTGATGCATCATGCTGCCACTGGCACCATTATTCAAACGCCACTTTATTTGGGTATTACCTATATCTAGTTCTAGAATCAAGATGTTAACCTCAACGATACCTCCCCACCATTAATGACTCGAAGCCGCCCCTCACTCTCAACCAGCAATGCACCTTCCTGGTTAACACCCAGGGCAACCCCATCAGTTGAACCGCTTGCCGTTTGCACTCGCACTTGACGAGAGCAGCAAGCATCGTAGCGAGCCCATTCATTCATGTATTGCTGAAAGCCTCTCTCAGGATAATTCTGCAAAACTGGCATCACGGCCTTCAACATAGCCGCAGCCAACTCGTTGCGTGCGCGGTTGACTCCTAATGACCGCAAACTCACCCAGGGTTGATCAATATCGGCTCGCTCCATGGCAACATTAAGCCCAATACCCAGGGTTAAACCACACAAGCCCTGAAGATCACCACTGACTTCGATAAGAATTCCTGCCAACTTTTGATCATTGACGACGATATCATTGGGCCATTTGACACCCACACCCTTTACACCCTCACCATCAAGCCAACGGGCCAAGCCCGCACCCACAGCCAAACTCAAACCCGATAAAGATTGCACGCCGTCCTGAACCAACCAGCCGATTGAGCAATAAATATTTTGCGCCATAGGGCTCACCCATTGCCGACCTCGACGCCCCCGCCCCCGCACTTGGTGCTCCGTGAAGCACACACTCCCATGGACAGGCCCTTTCGCAGCGATATAGTCATTGGATGAGTCGCAGCTTAACAAGACATCAAGGATAGAAATTTGCCCAGCAACAACTGAGGGTAAAAGGCCTACAATTTTTTTCTTTGAAAGCAAATCAAGCGGTCGAAGCAAGCGATAACCTTTCCCTTTCATGGTCTCGACAGGCAAGCCCATGGATACCAGGGCTTGAATATGTTTCCAAATGGCCGCCCTTGTGATGGACAATTGACTTGCCATTGAGCTGCCTGAGTGAAACTCCCCATCGGATAACAAGGATATAATCTCTAAAGGCAAGTTAGACATATGAGCGCCGATATCGCCGACCTAAACGAGTGAGCAGCTCATAACCAATGGTATTGGCCTCTGCTGCCAACTGATCCAGCGAGGAAACATCAGGGAACACCTCCACTTGCTCAGGAGTAAAGGCCGAATCGAGCGAGGTGATATCGACCACAAAAGAATCCATCGATAAACGGCCAATAATGGGCACCTTATGATCGCCCACCGACACCTTGGCACCCGTTAAACAACGGGGCAAACCATCGGCATAGCCACCAAAGACAATAGCAATGCGAGTGTCTGAACTGGCCACATAGTCAGCCCCATATCCGACCGTATCACCTTGTCGAATCAACTTCACTTGCAAAACTGGCAATCTGAGCGAAACCACCTGCTTCATGGGGTTGGGTTTGGCTGGGGTTGGATTAATGCCATACAAAGCAGAGCCTGGACGCTGAAAGTCAAAATGATAGTCCTGCCCCAAAAAAAGCCCAGATGAATTTGCCAAGCTGTAGCTCAGTTCAATTCCAGAACGTTGGACGGCTTCACGCACAGCCTGAAATCGCTTTAATTGACGATCATTCAAATCATGACTGGGTATATCGGCGCAAGCTAAATGGCTCATAATGACAGAAGGCAGAATCTGTTTAAGCTGTTCAGGCTTGTCTTCCACCCAACCTATAAAATCCCGCCAGGGAATACCCAAACGATGCATGCCAGTATCGACCTTTAGCACTGGGCGAATTGAAGTGCTTTGGGTACCGATAAACTCCAACCACTGATCCACTGCGACGTTTGAAAACAACACAGGCATTAAATGATAGGTCACGCAGTCTTGCGGAGTGCTGTGAGATAAGCCGCCCAGAAGCACAATCGTCGCCTCGGGAAGGCACTGGCGCAGCTCAATCGCTTCGGACAAAGTCACTACATAAAATTGCTGACAGCCAGCCTCAGCCAGCGCTGGCGCCACCTTGGTCACTCCTAAACCGTAAGCATTTGCCTTTACCACTGCACCACAAGCAGTTGGCGTCATAGAGGCAAGTTGTCGCCAATTGTCGACAATAGCTGAGATATTGATGGTCAATATGCCCGTAGGCACAACAGAGTTATCTTGCATAGCATCAACCATAGTCATTGGGAGGGCGTTAAGCGCTCTAGCAATTTGGATAAACGCTTTTTTGATGACTGTGAACAGGCAACAATAACAGCTCCAACCCAGTAAGTAGCCTCTGTGGTTGCCTCCTGAGACCACGCTCCATCTATTGAGAGCGAGATGCTGCATTCATCATCGATAGGCTCAAAAAGTTTGATGACAATGTTGTGAGTTTGATCGGAATCAAGTGGCTTACTTACTAGCATCAGCAAGCCTTGCGCATGAAGATTCACCAGCCGCCCAAGAGGTGCCCCATCCTGAAAAAAAACCAAATATTCATGATCGACCGCTACTCGTTTGAGTTGCCGTTTTTCTGAGGGGAAAGGGATAATAGTGGACATAGCAAGCTACTTTTGTTGCCCAGCTTTGAGCTTTTGATAAATACCCTCTAAAGCCCGCTCAAAGAACGGCTTGGTGCTACCGGCAATCAGCACCGCCTCACCAGCAATCATTTTTCTTGCCAACTCCAAACCCGTTAAAGTACAGGCGCTCTTTCCTTGCTGATTGACAAATAAGAATTTTGAGGCATGTATATTGTACCAGGATAACTTTACACGCCCTTTATCAGAGAACTCAAACCAGCTCCCAAACTCCATTAAACTCAAACTTTGCATTAGCTTTTTTTCATCCTGCGTCACCACTTCAGCCTCACCCAAGCCAAGCTTGGCCAAAGCCAAGGTCTGCAGTTTAGCTCTAAGGCTCTCACCGGCTGGAGGAATCGAACCGTTTTGCAAAACCAAACGGTGAAGGTGAACGATGGCTTTAACCAATTGCTCGGCCTTAGAACGCTCATAACCAATGGTATTTAGCCCTTGGTTCATTAACTGCAGGTAGCGCTTAAACATATCAATTTGGTGGCTTTTATCGGCCTGCAAGGTTTTGGGTTCTAGCAACCAAAGGGTGTCATCGATAAAAGCCAGCGCTTGATTCCATTGCGCTGATTGAGCAGTGAACCGCAATAATACAAACGCAAGGTAGTCTGACCAAGGCTGTAGTAGTAGAAGTAATACAGCAGAAGGTAGCTCCTTATCTCGAATTCGGCCCTGCACTTCCTCATAGACCCTAGCTTTGACGTCATGCAGCTTGGATTCACCTTTCACCTTCTCTCGAGAACGCCGCTCAACCAGTTCATGTTTGCGCTTTAATGCCGCTGCAAATTGACCGAAATCCTGTAGAAGCTCGGCAAACAAACGAATATCTTGTTCAAAGTCATGAACGATTCGATTAACTACATTGCGAATTTTATTGTAAACATCATGCTCTGTAGCCGCATCTTCATTCACCCAAGCGGCACCGACTTCGGTCATCAAGTTAAGCAAGCGACGCGCGGGGTGCGTTGCTTCTTCAAAAAAATCTTGGTCGATAAATGCAACTTTTAGATACGGTGTATGCAGATGACTCAATAAGGTTTTAATCGAATCTGGCAAGTTTTCGTCGGCCAGCATGTACTCAAACAACAGGCCAACAATGTCAATCATCCTTGCATGATTTGGGTCGATAGCCGCTTGTTTGGACTCAGCTAACTGGCTCTTGAGTTCGTCGCCCAATGGAATATCTTGAAAAGCGACTTTTTCAGAGACCTCACCCAGCTGTGACTGCAAATTAGCAATGGCTGCAATAATCTCTGAAACTTCATACTTAAGAGCATCCTTTGGCAAGGCATCATATTGAGCTAGGTGCGCCTGAAGCCAACTAACCGCATCAAACAATTTCGACTGATAGGCCTCGTCTGACAAATTTTGGCCGCTCACTATTTCATCGATCCTGGGACGCCTTGGCGGAACGACTTGATCGCGAGTTCTCACCCTCACCAATGCCGGCTGCTCAGACACCAAACGCTTAGTGATGAAATAACTCGATAAATCTTGATAAAAGTTACTTAAACGTGCCATCACTTGGGCGTCGAATACTTTGTAACCCAAGATAATCGATGAGTTACCAAGATTGATTCGATGAATAATTCGACGCAAAACACTGCAGAACTGCAAGGGACTAAAAGGATTATTCTCATCGGTAATGGCTTGCTGCGGCTGCATCAGAGCCAAAGCATTCGCAATGACAGATAACTCAGAATGATAGAGGTTGTTTGCCCGTTGACTGATCGAAGCGATAGCCACAGTCTGCTCGAGTGAGTCATTGGCCACCAATGACAACTCGGCTTGACCGTGATCATTATAGGTATTAAGTTCACGCTGCTTAAACTTGACGACATTATCCACGAGATAAGTCGCGAAATAGCGCAAAGCATCTGACTTTTCCAATTGCAAGAGACGAGCATCCTCTCTCAACTGCATTTGCTGTTGGTTATTTCTTGCCCCCTCTTCCAGATGACGCAATTGTTCAATCCATTGATTAAAGAACTGCATGATCAAGGGGCGCAAATGCTGATGCAACAATTCTTGACAATGAGCCAAGACAGAGGCCATTTCGTTTGAACTGAGCTCTAAAGGCTGTAACGAATCTGACTTAGTTGGCATGGTCTTCTCCAATTCATGGTGCTTCGAGGAAATTTTTAATCAAAATTCAAACGTCAACATCCATGAATGACTATCGAGGCCATCCCTGTTTATAAGTCTCTAAATTTCTTTAACTCGCCCTCAAGGGCCTTATCATCTTCCACGTATCGAAGCCCTTGAGTAGCAAAATGTTTGGCTTGTTTTATATTGCCCAATTGCTGATACGCTACCGCTAAGACCCAGTAGAAATGGGGTTCTCTGCGATCCATTCTCAAGCCTCGCTCGGCGTTAGCTATCGCTTCTTGCCAGCGATTGGCGGAAAGCGATGAGCGGCATTGTTGAATCATATTCTCAACAGCTGGCAACACTTGTCTGGATGCCGGCCCTACAACGGGAGAGCTTGGCGTCGCTGCCTGAGTTTGCTGAGGGTTAGCCGTCACCACCACTGGGATAGTCCTAACAGACACCGGTTTGTGAGAATCCACTCTCGTTGTGGTACAGGCTACTGTACTGAAAACCAGACTGACTAGAGCAAGACGAAACAAAACACGCATTAAAACCATTTCCTCAACCAATGATTAGCCGGAGACTGAGACTGCTGCAAACATAAGCTATCTTGAGTCGGCGCAGAGCCGGCTATAAAGGGAACCAACTCAGAATTTTCACACATTTCACTGGATATAAAGCCCGTATCAGAATCCACCCAGTAGTATTCTATATTATCAGGTGGGTTGTGATTAATGCTACCAGATGACACATTTTGCATGATTCTTCGCCAAACCACCAGAGCTCCAGAGGCTCCCGTCAGTTTGGTGGGCTTATTATCGTCATTACCTATCCAAATCACAGTTGAGTGATCGCCTGTGTAACCAGCAAACCAACTATCTTTACTACTATTTGTGGTTCCTGTTTTACCCGCAGCAATAAGATTAGGTAGATGTTTGGTTGCTGCATAGCCGGTACCAAAACGCATAACAGCCTGCAAATTGTAATGCATCAAATGCATGACATCACTGTTAAACCGAGGCTCACTCTCCAAGCGATAGTGCTGCAAGGGTTTATTTTCAGCATTCTGCACAGAGCGAATGGCTCTTAGCGGCGTGTAAACGCCATCGGCCGCAATCGTATGATACATATGACTCACTTCCATGGGCGTCAGCGCTATAGAGCCCAGTAACATTGAAGGCACTGGGTTAATTTCCATATCATTCAAGCCCGCTTTTCTGAAGGTTTGCACAACGGCATCCAAACCCAAAGTCATTCCCAAACGCGCCGTGGACTGATTGTGAGAAAACGCCAAGGCCTTATAGAGCGGCACATTGCCATAAGATTTTCTCGAATAATTTCGAGGCGTCCAGTTGCGGCCCCCTGGGCCAGTATAGGTATATGGACTATCATCGAGCATAGTCATCAAGGTATAGCTTTCAGGCTGCTGTAAAGCGGTCAAATACACAAACGGCTTTGCCAAGGAGCCTATTTGCCGCCGAGCTTGAGTGGCTCGCTTAAAACCATTGTAACCAGGCTCTGCATCACCTACGACCGCCAAAAGCTCCCCACTGCCAACCGCTGTCACTATCGCAGCGACCTGCAATGGGGGCTGATCGGGGAGCTTTTGGAGGTCTGTCAGCGTGACCTTGATAGCATCCTCAACCGATAATTGCACATGGGGCGCCATGGTGGTAAAAATTCTTAGACCCTCGCTTTGCAAGTCACTCTGGCGGTAATCTTTAGAGAGCTGTGTTTGCACCACGTCCAAGAATGCAGGATAATCCCCAAGACGCTTTTGCCCAGCAGATACCAGCCCAAGAGGGGTTGCCTTTAAAGCTGCCAACTCAGACTTATCAATGAACTTATTTTCATCGGATGCCATGATATCCAACACCAAATTGCGCCGCTCTAGAGCGTTCTCAGGGCGCTTTCTAGGGTTGTAGTACGTTGGGCCTTTTACTAACCCAACTAACAATGCAATCTGCTGAGTGTTGAGGTCTTCTAAGTCGCGATTGAAATAATAATTGGCCGCCAGGCCAAAACCATGAATTGCCCTAGGCCCACTTTGCCCAAGGTTTATCTCATTGATGTAGGTTTCTAAAATCTCATCTTTCTCGTAGTGAAACTCCAACAAAACCGACATGATCGCCTCGCGAAACTTTCGCTTCAGAGTCCTCTCGGGGGTGAGATAAAAGTTTTTCACGAGCTGCTGGGTGATGGTACTACCACCCTGAACCATGCCGCCTTGACGAATATTAGCCATAATTGCCCGAATTGTGCCTCGAATGGAAACCCCAAAATGCTCACGAAAATGCCTGTCCTCTACGGCGATTAGGGTTTTCACCAGCAAAGGTGGCACTTCATCCAAGCGCACCAACACCCGATCTTCACCATGGGAAGGGTAAAAACTTCCGATTTCTAGGGGGTCCAAACGAGCACTGATATCGTCGGGGGTTGGGCCACTGTAGCCAGTAACCGAGAGATCATCAAAGGTAACTGAAAAGATTTTGGCTTTTTCAAAGCCATCGGAGAAAGTAAATTCTCGGCTATAGATACGATAACGATTACCGTGCTTTTCAACCTGACCCGGCTTCTCAAGCTTGACAACAAAGTCATACCCCAATTCTCTCAACTCTCGCTCTAAAGCCTGAGGCTTGAGCAATAAACCTTGATACAGCTCAAGAGGACGCGCATAAACCCGAGCGGGAACCGCCCACTTTTTGCCTTCAAACTTCTCGGTAACCTCGGCATTTAACTGCCACACCAAGACAGAAAAAGCGATGAAAAGGATCAAGCTCCCCCAACCCGTGACCTTATTAAATAGTAACCGCCTAATCCAGGAGCGTTTTTTTACCTTACTTTTGCGCTTTGTCTTTGCCATAATACCGATGAAAATTCGTTTTACTCTTTGCTGGGCTTTGCATAATGCCTGTTATTGTCAGCTTCAGCAACTTTCCTCAATTATTATTTATATAGGGTTCTTATGAGCAAATTTCACATCTATGGTCTTGGGGCCGCACTGGTTGATACGGAAATCGAAGTGAGCGATCAAGATTTAACGCGTCATGCCATTGCCAAGGGCGTTATGACTTTGGTTGACGAGAAACGCCAGCACCAACTGATTGATGCCCTTTCTGACCACCTGCAAACCTGTAAACGTGCCAGTGGCGGCTCCTGCGCCAACTCCATCATCGCCGCCAGCTATTTCGGTGCTAGCACCTTTTATTCCTGCAAAGTCGCCAACGATGAAAATGGCCAGTTTTATTTATCTGACCTTGAAGCAGCCAACGTCAAAACACCTGAAAATAGTGGCAATGAATCTGGCATTACCGGTAAGTGTTTGGTGATGATCACCCCCGATGCCGAGCGCACGATGAACACATTCCTAGGCATTAGTGAAACGGTTTCTACGGAACAGCTCGACCTATCAGCTTTAAGCACCTCGGAATACGTCTATATTGAGGGCTACCTAGTCAGCTCCGCCACCGGCAAAGCCGCTGCCATTGCACTGAAGCAGGCCGCTGATGAGGCCAACGTCAAAACCGCTTTTAGCCTATCAGACCCTGCCATGGTCAGCTTTTTTGGCGAAGGCTTAAAAGAGATGATTGGCACCGGTGTTGACATTTTGTTTTGTAATGAAGATGAAGCGTTAGGCTTCACCAATGAAGATAAACTCGATAAAGCTGAGCAAGCGCTACGCCAAATAGCCAACACCGTTGTGATCACACTGGGTGCACGAGGCGCTCGCATCATTGATAAAGATGGCGCTATCGATATTGCTCCCTGCCCCACCAAAGCAGTCGATACCAATGGCGCTGGTGATATGTTCGCCGGTGCTTTTTTGTACGCGATTAGCCACCAATACAGCTTAGAACAAGCGGGCAACTTTGCCGCCAATGCCGCCGCTCAGGTCGTGAGCCAATATGGCCCCAGACTTAGACCCGAGCAACACGAGGCCTTAAAGAATCTTTTAAAATAAGAGCCCAGAGTCAAGCCCGATCTCGGGCTTGACTAGCCTTTATCAAGCAAGGCTCGAAGATCAATAATGGCGGCATTGGCTCTCGATAAATATGAAGCCATTACCAAGGAGTGATTGGCTACCACCCCATAACCATCACCATTGAGTATCATTGGGCTCCCCATTGGCTCAATCGCCGCTTCCAACTCGCGAATGATTTGTTGCAAGCTGACCCTGGCCTCTTTTTTATCCAAAACTTGAGCAAAATCCAGCTCTGCCGCTTTTAGCAAATGAACCAAGGCCCATGCCGTGCCTCTGGCCTCATAAAAATTATCATCAATTTTCAACCAAGGCGTTTTTACCAACATTTGAGGAGCGGATGGAGTCGATTGAGTGGCGGCTTGATCTCCAGCCAAATCAACATTTAAACGATGCTGCCCCACACTGGCACGAAGACTTTGCGATGCGGACCCCAAACGATTACTCACCTCGCCTAACCAGATATTTAAGCTGTCTGCTCTGGCGTAAAACTGGGCCGTAGGCTGCTCAGTATCTAGAAGACCTTGGTGGTATTTCTTTAAGGCTTCAACACCCTCGCGATATTTAGACTCAGGGGCTGGGAAAAGCCAAGCATCATTGTGATTGGAGAAATGTGGCTCAGCCTCTTCAAGGAAAGCATTAGCCTCGGAAAGCGTCTGAGAGCGACTAAACGATCCACGCATGACCTTTGTGACGTCTCGAATTTGCAACAAAACACCGTATTCCCAATTAGGCATATTATCCAGCCAAACACCAGGAGGAGTCACATCATTGGACAACCAACCACCGGGCTTATCGAGAATAAGCTCGGTCATATGAATCACGGTAGCCGTCATGGCCGTTCCCGCCACTACCTTATCATTTCGAAAAGTCGCCAGCTCTCGCACATCAAACGTTTTAGGTTGAAAACTCCAATAAATACCGAGCACGAAGGCCATTAAAAGATAGAGCAACACAAGCAACAACACGGTACGAACACGATTTTTGAAACTAAAGATCTTTCGTATTTTCTGCCCTAGAGTGATATCAGCATTCATAATAGTTTCTCAAAAATTGACAGTGTACTGTTAAATGGACCAAAAAGTCATGCCTCGGTTCTACGCAGTCAAATCAGCCTGCGGTTTACCTAGATAGAAACCTTGGCCACCATCAATTCCCAAGGCAATTAATTTCGTCCACTGCTCTTGGCTTTCAACCCCTTCAGCCAAAACCATAATGTCACAACTTTTAGCAATCGCAATCAAAGAGCGAACAAAGAACAGATGATCATCATTGTGAGTGATAGATTGAATAAAAAAACGATCGATCTTTAAAAAGTCAACGGGCAAACTTTGAAGATAGGCAAAGTCGGCAGCACCTTGACCAAAATGATGCAATGATAATTGACTACCGGCATTTTTGATAAACGCGGCAAACTCCCGCACCGCTTTCTCAGCAATAGCTAAGCTACTGGCATTCAATTCAAACACTAAACGCTTGGCCAAACTAGGATGCGCTTCAAACCGTTCGCTTAAAGAATGTATAAACTGAGGTTGTTCGAGAGAGGCCGTTGAAATATTGACACAAAAAACATCATCAGATTCATTCATTGATAACATATCAATGACCACATCATCAACTAATGCCGCCAAGCCTAAGCGAGTGGCTACCGGCATAAAGACTGAAGCACTTTGAAAATGCCCCGCTGCCACTAAAGTCGATGTAACCTCATGGAAGAGCAACGATTGCTGATCGCCATCTAGCTGCCAAACTGGCTGATACTGAAATGCTAATGAACGCTGCTTCAAGGCTGAGAGGATTAACTCACGCCACTGGTTGGCAGCAAAAACAGGCGTCTCGCTGTCGTACTCCACCCATCGATAGGTTACGCCCTGCTCAATCGCTTGCGCCAGCGCGTTATCGGCCAAGGACATCAGCGCTTCTTGAACATGCGCTTGCGAGGCGTAAGCGGCGCCCATGTGGATTTCAACGGGGTATTCATCCAACTGCAAATGATCAATTTTTTCGGCAGTACTGGATAACCACTCTTTGGCTTCATCAATCGCCAGGGAGGGTATAAACAGGGCAAAATCGGCTCCACGGTGTCTTCCTAACTCACTACGAGCATGCTCACTAACCGCCGACCTTAACAAATCAGCGATTTGCTTAATGGCTTCATCACCCAAATCACGAGAATAATGGCGATTAATGGAGTCCAAATTAGCCAGCGTTACAATCGCCACTAATACACTGCCGCTGTCCTTATCTTTGCGTAGATAAGCCGCTAAGCGCCGATCAAAGTAGTCTCTATTGTTAAGCTGGGTCAACGCATCCGTATGCAACTGATTATGAAGCTGTTCATTTAGCTGAATCTGCTCTTGGAACATGGACTTGATTTTTGCCACCATTCGATTCATGGTCTCAGCGAGCACCCTAAACTCAGGCACCTTAGGAAGCACATCCTGAATATGAAATTCGCGGCGACAAATTCCATCCGCTTGAGCTTGAACCGCCCTCAGTGGGCGCAACAAGTAATGCAGCACCAAGATACTAAAGCCAATGCAAATACAAGCAGCCGCTAAAAACAGCAACACCTGTCCTTTAAAGGTTCGCCATAAATCCTGATAAGCAAGTCCAGGATGACCAATCACATCGACATTACCTACTTGATACCAACCGGAAGATACCTGAGCGCGCCCCCTAGGCTCGGCAAGTGGCATCCACTCAATGAACCAAGCTGGTACGTTTGCGATTAGCAACTCCTCGTGCTCACGTCCTATCGTGGTATTACTCGCCAAATCATTGTAGTGAATGCGAAGGTAATAACCCCCATCAAACAGGGCATTGATCATGGTTTCGAGCTGTACTTTGTCGACTGGCTGCTCCAACTGGGAAATCGTAAACCCCAAAAGCGTGGCCGTATCTTGAGCGTGAATATCTAGCTGTTCAAACAACTTTTCACGGGCATTGCTCACCGTTAGCAACACATTGGCAACTAACAAGCTGAGAATTAGACTGACAATGACTACAATCAGGCGGTACTGCAAGCTCATAGGGTAGCTCCACTTAGTAGGCCCTGTTATTTAAGTTGTAGGCCTGCTCTATGAGTATAGCAACTATGAATACTGAGCGAGACCGTTTCCAAAAGACCAATTTTCTGAAGGAACCTCAATCAAGTTGATAAAGACGTCTTCATGACGAATCGACATTTTTTCATAAAGATTATCAACCAAATCCTTATAAAATGCTTTTTTCAAGTCCGCAGAGCGCCCATCATTCAAGGTTATCTGAATCATAACGATACCATCTGAGCGATCAATGCCAAGGTAATGCTTATCATAGACCAAGCTACCTTCATCGTGACGCGTTAAAATCTGAAAGTTATCATCATTAGGCACCCTCAGAATAATATGCATGCACTCGTAGACTATTTCGCCTATCCGCTGAATCTGTTTAAGCGTGTAGGTATCTCTTGTAGAAATTCTGACCAGCGGCACCTCTTTCTCCTCTTACTCCAATGACATTTCCTGATTGCTTGAAAAACCAAACTCAGCCCACCTAAAATATACAACTGGGGACAACCAAGCTCCAGCTTTTTTTAAATAAGTGTCAATTTTTTTGAAACGCATACAAAAAAACTACCAAAAAGAACGAAATTTAGACAAATACTACCTTTTGTTCGTAACCTTGATGCATAACACACCATCAAGCACACTTTAGATCTATACTAAGGCATTGGATTTAAACGAGTCTCACAATGAAATGGTTCGCAGTTTTTAGTATCTCAATCTTGCTCGGCTTTAGCGCACAAAGCGTTGCCGATTTATTTGAAAAACCTCAATCAGAATTGATATCTGAAGAAGTCGAAGAAAATACTGAGGACCTGCAAAATCAAGTCAACGCCATTTTATCGGAACCTACCCCCAAATTTTTACGTGTTGAAGAAGCATATCAATTATCGCCAATCGTCACTCAAACCGAGCTCATTTTGCAGTGGCAGATAGCTCCCGGTTATTACCTCTACGATGAGAAACTGTCGTTCACCAGCAAAGGGCAACACATAAGAGGCGAAAGGCCTGAAGGGGAAATCAGCTTTGATGAAAACTTCAACAAAGACGTTGCCAAACACTATCACCAACTGATTGTCACCCTTCAAAAGGCTGATTTTAAAGGTGATTCAGAACTCAGGGTTGAATCTCAAGGCTGCGCCGATAAAGGCTTATGTTACCCACCGGAAGTCGATTATGTGACCATCGACTGGGAAAACCAAACAGCGACTGTATCAAAAAACGCCCCCCAAGAACCGATTTTTTTGCCTTGGATTTTGCTATCTGCACTGCTTGGCGGACTCATTTTAAACCTATTACCCTGCGTCTTCCCCGTGCTATCGATCAAGGCGATCACCGTAGTTAACACACCTGAAGAATCACACAAAGCCCACGGACTGAGCTATCTATGTGGAAGCATCGTCACTTTTACTTTGATTGGCGCCACCATCATTGCCCTAAGGGCTTTCAGCTTACAACTCAATTGGGGCATCTCCTTTGAGTGGGGATCACAACTGCAGCACCCACCAACCGTGACATTTTTAGTGTATCTATTTGCCGTGATGGGATTATGCTTCTCTGGCGTGATTCACTTTAGCTCTCGCTTAATGGGAGTAGGTAATAAATTAACGCAAGGCACAACGTTACGCGCTTCATTTTTTACTGGGGCGCTCGCCGCCTTTGTGGCTAGCCCCTGTATGGGGCCATTTTTAAGCGTTCCCATCGCCGTTGCTCTAACTCAGAGTAGTGTTGTCGGCCTCACGGTGTTTATCGCTGTAGGTATTGGTACCGCCCTACCCATGGTCATTCTCAGCTTCTGGCCCCACATTGGCAAATACTTACCGCAACCTGGCCGATGGATGGAAACCTTCAAACAATTTTTGGCATTTCCCTTGTATCTATCGGCTATTTGGCTGGTCTGGATTTTGGGGCGACAAACTTCTAGCGATGCAGTCATCATTGTTCTACTGGGCCTTTTTGTTATCGTATTTCTTGGCTGGTTGAGCGAAAAACGCCCTTCATTTAAAGACGTTTCATTGATCGTAGGCATTACTTTGGTCATCTTGATCAGCCTCAACATAAGAAACTTCAAGGACCAGCAAGGTCAGTGGCAACCATACAACCCAGTGGAACTTGAGGAACTTCGCGCACAAGGTAAGCCGGTCTTCATCAACGTCACGGCAGCGTGGTGCATCACTTGTTATGGCAACGAAATTGCCGTTTTTGGTGAAGAAAGAATGAATAAACTCAAACAGCGCGGATTAATCTTTATCAAAGCCGATCTAACCAGCCCTGATCCAGAAGTCTCAGCATTACTGGCCAAACACCAGCGCGCTGGTGTACCATTGTATTTGCTTTATCCGCCAAAAGCTGGGGAGCCACCCCAAATTTTGCCTCAAGTTTTAACACCAGGAGTATTTGAAGAGGCAATTAATGCATCTGGACTACCCTAAAAAGCAATTAACTTCTTCAAAAAGTAGCGAACATCAGTGAAAAAACTAGACAACTGATCCTATTTGCTTCACACTCCGACCTTTCAACCAGTTGGATAGTGACAATGGCGACCATACTTGTTCTACACGGCCCCAATCTGAATTTACTGGGCACCAGAGAGCCCAGTATCTACGGAGCCAGCACACTCGAAGACATCAATGCTCAGCTGGCTGAAATTGCTCGCTCGCATCATCACCATTTGTTGACACTACAAAGCAATGCAGAATATGAACTCATTGACCGCATTCATGATGCTGCCAAAGAGGGGGTTGACTACATCATCATCAACCCTGCAGGATTTACCCATACCAGTATTGCACTTCGAGATGCACTTGCGGCCGTTGCCATCCCGTTTATCGAAGTTCATTTATCCAATGTTCACAATCGAGAAGCTTTCAGGCAACACTCTTACTTTTCAGCTCTAGCAGAAGGCGTGATCACAGGCTTTGGCATGCAGAGCTACCGCTTAGGACTGATGGCGGTTATTGAGCAACTCAGTCACAAAAACACACATTAACTTTTAGGTATATTGACTAATGGATATCCGAAAAATAAAAAAATTAATTGAGCTTTTAGAAGAATCCGATATTGGGGAAATCGAAATCAAAGAGGGCGAGGAATCCGTTCGGATCAGCCGAGGCTCATCGTCACAACCCGTTATGGCTCCCCAGTATATTGCTCAACCAGCTCCGGTTCTACCCACTGCTAGCGTAGAACAAAGCCCCGAGCCAACACCGCAGAAAACTCAGCCTGCAGGTCACATAGTCGCCTCACCGATGGTTGGCACTTTTTACCGCTCACCAAGCCCTGATTCACCCAGTTTTGTTGAAGTTGGCAAGAGCGTGAAGGCAGGCGATGTGATCTGTATCATTGAAGCGATGAAAATGATGAATCAAATAGAGGCTGACAAAAGCGGAGTTATTGGCTCCATTCTAGTTGAGGACGGCGAGCCCGTAGAGTTCGACCAACCATTGGTCACTATCGTTTAGTTTTTCGCTACCAAGAGAAGGATTAGCTACATGCTAAAGAAAATTCTGATTGCAAATCGTGGCGAAATTGCACTACGCATTCTGCGGGCCTGTAAAGAACTTGATATTACTACAGTCGCCGTGCATTCAACCGTTGATCGCGATTTAAAACACGTCCGCTTAGCCGATGAGACAGTGTGCATTGGCCCCAACCCATCTAATGCCAGTTATCTCAATATCCCTGCGATTATTAGCGCTATGGAAATCACAGATGCCAATGGCGTGCATCCTGGTTACGGATTTTTAGCAGAAAATGCCGACTTTGCCGAACAAGTTCAAAAAAGCGGTTTCGTTTTTATTGGCCCAGATGCTGACGTCATTCGACTGATGGGAGACAAAGTATCTGCTATTGCTGCCATGAAAGCGGCCGGTGTACCAACAGTCCCTGGGTCTGACGGAGCATTACCCAATAACGAAGAAACTTGCCGGGAAATCGCCAAGCGCATTGGCTACCCCATCATCATCAAAGCGGCAGCCGGTGGCGGTGGCCGAGGCATGAGGGTTGTCCATAATGAAAGCAGCCTGATTGACTCTATTGCTTTAACCAAAAATGAAGCCAAAGCCGCTTTCGGTGACGACACCGTTTACATGGAGAAGTTTCTCCAAAATCCTCGGCATGTTGAAGTCCAAATCTTGGCCGACGGCCAAGGTCACGCCATCCATCTTGGCGATAGAGACTGCTCTTTACAGAGAAAACATCAAAAAGTGATTGAAGAGGCCCCAGCCCCACACATCGATGAAGAAGCCAGACAAGAAGTTTACAGAGCCTGCATTAAGGCCTGTATTGATATCAACTATCGCGGCGCAGGCACTTTCGAGTTTCTCTACGAAAACGGCCACTATTACTTCATTGAAATGAATACCCGAATCCAAGTTGAACACCCGGTTACCGAGATGGTTACCGGTATCGACTTGATCAAAGAACAAATCAAAGTCTGTGCTGGAATGCCGCTAACCATCAAGCAAGAAGACGTTATCATTCGGGGACACGCATTCGAATGCCGCATCAACGCTGAAGACCCAAAAACGTTTATGCCATGCGCTGGGCTGGTAAAAAATTACCACCCACCTGGTGGTTTTGGGGTAAGAGTCGACTCTCATTTGTATAGTGGATATTCTGTTCCACCCTACTACGACTCAATGATCGCCAAGGTCATTACCTATGGAGTGGATCGCAAGTCCGCCCTTATTCGAATGCGTAATGCACTTGATGAAATGGTGGTGCAAGGCATTAAGACCAATATCGACCTTCAAAAAGAGCTTGTTCAAGATAAAGGCTTTATTAATGGCGGGGTGAACATTCACTATCTAGAAAAGAAGCTTTCTAGTTAATGCCTTGGCTACAACTCTTTCTAAACAGCACACCTGAAGAAGCACCCAAGGCCGAAAGCATTATCGCAGGCCTTGGGGCCTTGAGTGTCACGCTGCAAGACAATGCCGACCAGCCTATTTTTGAACCCGCCCTCGGGGAAACACCCCTATGGGAACAAACTCGCATTACCGGCCTATTTGACGCCTCAATCAACACCCAAGCAACCAGTCAAAAACTAAACCAATTGCTACCCAACACGCAGCACCGATGGGAACAACTTGAAGATAAAGACTGGGAAAGAGAGTGGATGACACACTTCACCCCTATACAATGTGGTGAACAACTATGGATCTGCCCAAGCTGGTGTGCGCCCCAAGATCCTCATGCAACCAATATTTTGCTAGATCCAGGCTTAGCCTTTGGAACAGGTACCCACCCCACCACTTTTTTGTGCATGAAGTGGTTAGCCAAGCAGGATCTGAACAACAAAACCGTATTAGACTACGGCTGTGGCTCTGGCATTCTCGCGATCACGGCCAAAAAACTGGGGGCGAGTTACGTCTGCGGAATCGACATAGACCCGCAAGCCATTATTGCCACACTAGATAACAGTCAGCGCAATGGCCTGCAAGAATCAGAAATCGACGGCCTTCTTCCCAATCAACACGAAGCCTACAAGCCCTACGACATAGTAATTGCAAATATTTTGGCTGGTCCTTTAGTTGAGCTTGCCGACATCCTTTTGAGCCACCTCAACCCAAATGGCCAAATTTGTTTGTCAGGGATACTGGAAAGCCAAGCGGAGACAGTCATGTCGGCTTATGAACATCGCATTAGTTTTGAGCCAATTCAGACGAAAGACCAGTGGGTCGTGCTAAGTGGTATTGCACATAAGTAAACCATGCCATATTGGTATTAACGCCTAAGGCGGTTATAATAAAGAAATTTAAGGTATCAATCGCAATGGCTCACACAACGGTGGCTTCCCTTGGCTGAATCCCAAAAAAAACTGGCCAAAACCATAACCCGCTGCCCACAATGCAAAACGGCATTTCGTGTTAGCGACGAACAACTCAAAGCCGCCAAAGGCTCTGTTCGTTGTGGATCTTGTCTTACCGTGTTTAAAGCACATGACTACTTAACCACCAGCCCTCATAAGGTACCCGCAAGAGACAATGACTTAATCAGTGACGGGCTCGATCTTGATGAGACCTTCTACAATCAAACTGGAAAAAACTCAAACTCTCTGTTTGAAAGACAACCTCAAAAAGAACAGCGCCACACCGAAGCGGCAGATGAAAGCTGGGCTGTTGATTTATTGGCCGAGCTAGAGGACGATGACGATATCCGCCCAATCGTTATAAAAAGAAAAAAAGACAAAGATAAAGAAACGCAAAATCGCAACAAAAGCCTTACTGAACAAGCAACACCTATAAAGCAAGAACCGATACCAAAGCCTCAACTGAAGCCACCACCGCCGCCACGCCAAAAACCAAGCAAAGTGAGCGAAAAACCGGTTATGGATGAAGTGGCTCAAGCATTGATTGAAAAACCTCGATACGAAAGAAAAGATGCCTATATTAATACCATCGAAGCACCCCCTGTGGAGATGGAATGGCAAACTCACTCAGGCATTAAATGGTGGTGGTTTTTAGCAACATTAATCGCCATGTTGGCAATTGTCGTACAAGTTGCTATTTTCCGTTTCGATACCCTGAGCATGGAACAACCTTACCGTCAGTGGTATGAGAAAA
Organism: Polaribacter sp.; assembly: GCA_964226685.1. Classification (GTDB taxonomy): domain Bacteria; phylum Pseudomonadota; class Gammaproteobacteria; order Pseudomonadales; family Cellvibrionaceae; genus CAXQRU01. Next base: position 20,194 of record CAXQRU010000144.1, read on the forward strand.
TTTGCCCCTTGGTGGGTTGCGAACTACCTCCTCAGGTCAACATAAAGGTGATAAAGGTAACGAGATTCAATGTTCGCAAGCAAAACGGCATCAAAATGATCGATTTTATCCTCACCAATGAAGCGTCATTTGAGCAACCTTATCCCGACGTCGTCATTACCTTCAAGGATGCCAATAATCGAGTAGTTGCCGAAAGACAATTTCAACCCAAAGAGTATCTTGGTGGGCCATTGAACGAAAATTCACTCATGCCAGTAAAGCGGCCTGTTGAAATAGGCTTTGATATTGTTGACCTAGGCCCCAAAGCGATTGGAGAGACTCTCTCTCTAAAAGAAAGCACCCCAAGGTAGTTGATTATTCAACCAATGGCGATTAAAATGCCACGTTTATTGATAGGACTGGACACAATGCAACGACTCAAAAACACGCTCTCACTGCTTATACTTAGTACCCTATTACTCAGTCAACTGAGCTTCGCCAAAGATATAGATAAATCTCAACTCTATGGTTCTTGGAAAATCGATATTAATGCCATGATAGAGGCCATAATCAATACATCTGCACCGTCAGAAAGAGCTCAAATGGAATCCATGAGAGACTTTTTTGCGGCATCGATGAGTGGTGATGCCATATTCACTGAAGACACCGTCAAAATGACCATAACGATTATGGGTCAAACAGAAACTGTAACGGGTTCTTATACCGTGATTGAACAAACTACAAACTCGCTCAAGTTGCGCATTGTAGAGGCGAACAACCCTTCAACCACAGCCACTATCATCACATTTTTGAGTAACGAGAAAATTTCCATGCAGGATGAAGGTGCCCCCAAAGGTGAAAAAGTGATATTAATTAGGTAATTAGGCGCCAACAGATTGATACAAGCTGACTTCTAACCTAATATGAGCAGCTCAACAACAACTCTAACTAAGTGAGACCATTATGAAAATCAAGAAGCTGCTTTCTTATCTGTCATTCATGTTGTTAGCAACATTGATTGCCTGTAGCTCATCTGATCCAGCCGAACGTATTTTAGGCGAATGGACAATAGACACCAAATCTATGACTGAAATGATGATGAGCGAAGTATCAGAGAAAGAAAAACAAATGGTCCAACTAATGCTACCCATGATTGAGAGCATGAAAATCAACATCACATTCACAGAAAAGGAAATGATCATGAAAATGTCTGTGATGGGACAGGAAGAGAATACCAAAGGTACTTACGAAATCTTAGAAACCAATGGCGACACTATCACCGTAAACTTAAAAGCTGAATCCGAACAAGATAGCGGTACATTTAAGGTCACCTTCTTAAGCGACAGTAAAATCGAAATGGTTGACCCCGAAACTCCTGATCAAAAAATGATTCTTGTCAAGTAATTCACTCAGTGAGGCCCTCGGGCCTCATAAACAAGCAAAGCTCTTCCAATGCACAAAATAGGCTCCTGGCAACTTCCATCGCAGACACTATTAGCTCCTATGGCTGGCATTAGCGATCTACCATTTCGACAAATTTGTCGAAACATGGGTGCTGGACTCACCACTTCAGAAATGGTCACTAGCGACGCCAGCCTATGGGAGAGTCCAAAAAGCCGATCAAGGCTAACATTTACGAAAGATGACCTGCCCAGATCGGTTCAGATTGCCGGCAATGAACCTGAAAGAATGGCAAATGCCGCTAGGCTCAATCAGGAACTTGGCGCGGATATTATCGATATTAATATGGGATGCCCCGCTAAAAAAGTCTGCAAAAAGGCGGCTGGCTCGGCGCTTTTGAGGGACGAGCATTTGGTGGAAGACATACTCACCGCCGTAGTTAGCGCGGTAGACATACCGGTTACCTTAAAAATTAGAACCGGATGGAGCCAAGATCACAAAAATGGCATAACCATTGCCAAAATTGCTGAAAACTGTGGGATTCAGGCATTAGCCGTTCACGGTCGAACTCGCGAGTGCCGGTTCAAAGGCACTGCCGAATACGACACCATTGCCGAAATCGTCGATCAAGTCAATATTCCGATATGGGCAAATGGCGATATTGACTCTGGTACAAAAGCTAAACAAGTTTTGGATCACACAGGAGCTAGCGGTGTCATGATAGGCCGCGCAGCTCAGGGGAATCCGTGGATTTTCAGAGAAATTAACCACTTTTTGAAAACTGGCGAAAATTTGGCGCCACCCACAACAAATGAGATTCAAATCACACTATTAACACACATAAATTTGCTTCATCAGTTTTACGGCGAGGCGAGAGGTGTTAGAATTGCACGCAAGCACTTTAATTGGTACATGACTCAATTTCCAAAGAACAGTTATAATAACGAGTTCAACCAAATAACAACGGCTCAACAACAATACGAATGCATTCAACAATTATTTGAATGCTTACCCATTAGAGAGGAACATGCAGCATGACTACAGCTGATACGATTGTAATCAACCCAAGTCTAGAACAAGAAGAACTACCTTCTGTTGGTGGTCTAGGTAAATCCGCAAGCAGCCAATCTTTAAGAGATTGCGTTGAAGAGACCATGGATAACTACTTCCGAAATTTAGACGGTCAACCCGTTAGTGATGTATACGACATGGTTCTAGCCGAAGTTGAAGCGCCAATGCTTGAAGTCATTATGCGCTACACCCGCCAAAACCAAACCAAGGCTTCTGAAATCCTTGGCTTAAACCGTGGTACTCTTCGCAAGAAGCTAAAGCGCTACGGTCTTCTGTAAGCGTTAACTTTTTACAGACAAAAGGGTGATTTAGTCACCCTTTTGTCGTTTGTAGACCAGGCTTTCCAAACCCTAGTAATCAGCACAGTATTTTAGGACATATCATGAGTGACTCACTGATCTCCATTAAACGGGCACTAATTAGTGTTTCTGACAAAAGCGGCATTGTTGAATTTGCCCAATATTTAGACTCCAAGGGTGTCGAAATTCTATCGACTGGCGGCACCTTTAAATTACTTCGCGAGCAAAATATCAATGCCATTGAAGTCTCGGACTACACAGGCTTCCCTGAAATGATGGATGGTCGAGTTAAAACACTGCACCCGAAGGTACACGGTGGCATTCTTGGGCGCCGAGGCCAAGATGAAGCCATCATGCAAGAACACGGCATTAAGCCCATCGATATGGTGATCGTCAATTTGTACCCTTTCGAACAAACCGTGGCCAAGCCAGATTGTTCATTAGAAGATGCCATTGAAAATATCGATATTGGCGGCCCAACGATGGTGAGAGCTGCCGCTAAAAATAACGCTTCTGTGGCGATTGTCGTCAATAGCAGTGATTATTTGTCTATCCAAAAGGAACTGGAGGAGCAAGATGGCAAGCTGTCTCAAAACACGCGTTTTGATCTAGCCATCAAAGCCTTTGAACACACCGCCCACTATGATGGTGCGATTGCCAATTATTTTGGCACTAGAACCAAAGGCGCCAATGAAACCTTCCCTCGCACCTTGAATCTTCAGTTTGAACTATCGCAAAGTCTTCGTTATGGGGAAAATCCCCATCAAAAAAGCGCTTTTTACACTGAGTCAAAGCCCGCGGCTGGCAGCATTAGCAGCGCTAAACAGCTCCAAGGTAAAGAGTTATCCTACAACAACATAGCCGATACTGACGCCGCATTAGAGAGCGTTAAACTGTTCGAAAAACCCAGCTGCGTAATCGTCAAGCATGCTAATCCTTGTGGGGTGGCTGAAAGTGATACAATTTTATCAGCCTATGAAAAAGCCTTCGAAACCGATTCAGAATCGGCCTTTGGGGGCATCATTGCCTTTAACCGCGAACTGACCGAAGAGACGGCTCAAGCCATTGTTGATCGTCAATTTGTTGAAGTCATTATTGCACCCTCTGTGACTGACGGCGCTCAAGAAATCATTGCCGCCAAGAAAAATGTGCGCCTTCTGGTTACTGGTCAATGGCAAGATCAAGCCTCTGGCTGGGATTACAAACGAGTCAATGGTGGATTGTTAGTTCAAGATAGAGACAATGGCATGATTAGTCTGGATAACATTAAAGTTGTCAGTGATCGCCAGCCAACCCAAGAGGAACTGATCGATAGCCTATTCACCTGGAAAGTCGCCAAAATGGTTAAATCCAATGCCATTGTGTACGGAAAGAATCAGCGCACAATTGGGGTGGGCGCCGGTCAGATGAGTCGAGTGAATTCAGCCCGGATCGCCGCCATTAAAGCTGAGCATGCTGGTTTAACTGTGGCTGGAGCTGTTATGGCCAGCGATGCGTTCTTCCCCTTCAGAGATGGCATTGATAGTGCTGCTGAGAAAGGCATTGCTTGTGTGATTCAGCCTGGTGGGTCAATTCGAGATGATGAAGTCATCGCGGCTGCCAATGAGCATGGCATGGCAATGATCTTCACGGGTATGCGCCATTTTAGGCATTAACTTTTACGACCTATAGGGTTCCTTAAAACTGGGCTTTGGCGAAGCCCAGTTGCTCTAAAATTTAGCCTTAGTGATGGTGTAACCCTTTTTCTCTAACATCGCTAACACACTATCCTCTCCCGCCAAATGCAAGGCTCCAACCAATATTAGGGTCGGCTTTTTACTCGCAAACATCTCTTCAATTTTGGGAATCCAGCGCGTATTTCGATCTTTTAATAACACTTGATAGACTTGTGGGTACTTAGATTTCATATCCGCTAATTCAAACAACTTATCACTCTCTCCCTGCTTCCAAAATTGAGTCATTTTGCCACCAAGATCTTCTATCTTCTCAATTTCATCTAAAGATGAACTCACCATTTGGTCTGCATTTATCTCATTCATTGACGTCAAAAATCCAAACTGCTCTTGAGCAGTCTCCAAAAACAAACGATCTTTATTCTGCTTTTTGGATTGTTTGAAGTAGTAATCATCCACACCTGGCACATAGCCCAACTGTTGGTACTTCATCACCGTCAATGTCAGCACCACAAAAACTGGCTTCATACTTTGCATGGGCTGCAACAAACCATAGGGCTCTAGATGAGCACTGAGCTTTTTATAAACCGCAGGAGAAAGGGTTGACTCTAAGGTTTGAGAAGGGTCGCTAAAGCGCATTTCTTTAAGAACAGAAAAGGCAAACGCTGGCGAATTTGCTTCATCCAGATCCATTTCAAAGGCCACCTGCTCTGCTTGCTCAAAGGCTTGATCAAACTCGCCTGGATAGGGAAAATCCTCTGGTTTTAGCAAGTGAATGGTGCCACCGATATAAATTTTGTGATCGCCCTTAGCTATCTGCCAAACGGAGCTTTCAGCTACGGAAAAAGCTGAGAAAAGCATTCCCAATATCAATAGAAGATAAAATTGCATAAGATCGTCCTTTTGTGACTACAAAGCGTTAAAGAGACTTGGATTTTCACCATCAGGCCGGTATCCTGAGGGCTTTTATCCAAGGTAACATAACACACATGAAGATATTAGTCATAGGGGCCGGTGGTCGCGAACATGCTTTAGCCTGGAAACTCGCACAGAGCAATGAGGTAGAGACCGTTTTTGTCGCACCGGGCAATGCAGGCACTGAGCTAACACCCAAACTTAGCAACCAAAATGTTGACCCCATGGACTTTGCTGCCCTGGCTGAATTTGTCAAACAAGAAGGTGTGGCCCTTACCGTTGTTGGCCCAGAAGCCCCCCTGGTTGAAGGAGTTGTTGATTACTTTAACGAGCAAAATCTAGCCTGTTTTGGCCCAACGAAAGCGGCGGCTCAATTAGAGGGTTCCAAATCCTTCACCAAAGACTTCTTAGCGCGCCACCAAATACCCACAGCAGCTTACGGCACATTTACCGATTGCGACAGCGCTTTTGAATTCCTTGACTCTCAACGCTACCCGATCGTGATCAAAGCCGATGGCTTGGCCGCAGGCAAAGGCGTCATTATTGCCGAAGATGAAACACAAGCAAAGGCCACTATTACCGACATGCTCTCTGGGAATGCCTTTGGGGATGCCGGCTGCAAAGTCGTTATTGAAGAGTTTTTAGAAGGTGAAGAAGCTAGCTTTATTGTACTAGCCGATGGACTGCACTACCTCTCGATGGCCACCAGTCAAGACCATAAACGAGTAGGCAATGGAGATACCGGCCCCAACACGGGTGGTATGGGAGCCTACTCTCCTGCTCCCGTAGTAACAGACGAAGTTCACCAACGGATACTGACTGAGGTGATCGAGCCAACCCTTGCTGGCATGGCCAAAGAAGGCAACACATATCGAGGCTTTTTATATGCCGGCCTTATGATTACGCCAGATGGCACACCCAAAGTCATCGAATTTAATTGCCGTTTTGGTGACCCTGAAACCCAACCGATTATGATGCGCTTACAAACGCCACTGCACACGCTATGCTTAGCCGCCATCAAAGGCGAGTTGAGCCAACATGACATTGAGTGGGATACTCGACCCGCCGTCGGTGTTGTTATGGCCGCCGGTGGTTACCCCGATAGCTATCGCAAAGGCGATGTGATCACAGGTCTTGAAAGCTCGCTACCGAATACTTATGTATTTCATGCTGGCACTCGTATGTTAGATGGGCAATGCACCACCAACGGCGGTCGAGTATTGTGTGTAACGGCCATTGCCGACACCATCACCCAAGCCCAAACGCTAGCGTATGAACGCCTAGCTACCATCCAGTGGAATGATTGTTTTTATCGAAATGATATCGCCTATCGAGCGATTGAGAGGGAAATGTGAGTCGTTTATCGTTAATTGATCAACTGATCACCGGCGCAGACAGTGTTCTTAGAACGCTGTCAAACAGCCACCAAGCCCAGCGCCAATCACCCAGTAAAAGCATTGAAGACAGCGCCCTCACACCTGTGGAGCGCCGACATAGTGCTGGCCTGATGAGAGTGAATCACACCGGCGAAGTGTGCGCTCAAGCGCTGTATCAAGGCCAAGCGTTAACTGCAAAATTAACTCACGTTCGAGATGAAATGAAAGCAGCTGCCGGCGAAGAAATTGATCATCTGGATTGGTGCCACGAACGCTTAAAAGAATTGAGCAGCCGCCCTAGCCTACTCAATGGCGTTTGGTATGCAGGCTCGTTTGCTATAGGCGCCGTAGCCGGCTTAATAGGGGATAAAACTAGTTTAGGCTTTGTTGCAGCCACCGAAGAGCAAGTATGCGAGCACCTACAATCTCACCTACAAAAACTACCCGCTAAAGATCAAAAAAGTCGAGCCATCATTAATGCTATGATTATCGATGAAAAAAAACATGCCCAAACAGCACTCGACAATGGCGGCAAAGTGCTACCGACTCCCGCTAAATTGATGATGAAGGGCATGGCAAAAGTAATGACAACGACAACCTATTATTTGTAGCTTGATGTCAACTTTTCACGCATTAAGGATGCCGATATTAAGCTTGATTTTCACCAGAGACATGTCTCCTAGAGGGTTCAAGCTCGTGCAAAAAGCGAGTAAAGGTATCTTTGGGGCGCTCAAGGCCATTTGACCCCAACACGCGAGACGCCATGCCTCTATGATTACTGCCATGGGTTAATAAGTGCATCAGAATTTCATCAATTGATAGCTGTCCACGGTCACCGTCAGTAAAACGAAATGATATGATTTGCTCTAAATCGATTTCAGATTCAACAAGTTCTATCAGCCGTGTATCGTTTTGCTCCAATCTCTCTTCTAGCTCAGATAACGTTGGTGTTTCAACGGTGTTATCGGCGGTGTAAAGTTCTTGCGTACCCAAGATCCGACTAATAAACAGGCTATCCACAACAGTAGTATGATTAAGAATTCGAATGAAAAAATTCGCATCATCTTCCGGGAGCAAATGAATTTGCCGCTTTCCGAATGAAATCAGCTCTGAGTTTGCCCACTTTTTGTACTTAAATGCCTTTATATACCGCAAAATTGTTTTCTCCAATGAGTCCGTAAATCTACCTTATTTGCAGCTTTGCTTTGCTGAATATACACGATAAATAACGGATATTAACAGACAGGCAAAAGCCGGTACAAACATAGCCATAAATTGGTACTTGGCATAGAGCCAGGCGCCGACGGTACCACCGAATACAAAACCAAAAATGATAGTAAGAAACAGCTTTGCCTTGCGCCGATCAGGAGCCTGCCCCCGAAAAGCAGCACCGAGCATGATACCTAAATCGGTGAATATACCCGTGACATGCGTAGTCCTAATGATAGCTCCGCTATAAGTTGTGACCAACGCATTTTGAAGACCACATGCCGCTGAGGCAAAAAAATGACCGTAAAATGAACCCGAAATTAAAAGGAATGCGGACATAAGCAATAAAATTGACTCCAAAAATAATGCCGTATCATAGTGCCTACCTAGCTTCAGAGTGGAACCAAACAACAGAAAGCCAGCGATAGAAGCTCCACCCAAAAAAGACAATAAAATACCGACAAGATGAAAGATACTTTGAGATGAATAGCCCAAAATTCCAGTACCCACTAGCGTAGCCGTACCAGACAAATGCGATACTGACTGATGTTCAAAGCCCAGCAAACCGATGGCATTAACACAACCTGCAATCAAAGCTAGAGCAAAGGCACCGAGTTCTACCCATTTTGGCAACTGCGAAACCAATGCTCAAATTGTCCTTTTGTTGCCTAAAGTTAAATAAGCGACCGTTTTGATGATCCTACTCCAACAAAATGAATAATCATGCATCCTTCATTTCCTTCCTGAAAGGTATACCAAAACTAAGTGGATTCTCTTCGATTATAGAATCGAATAGGGTATTTAGCGAATGCTGTCGCTGTCTGCATAAGCAAACCTGACGATACGGGCGGCGTAGCCCCCTAGGTGAAAAGCTAACAATAATTCTGCTATCCTATAGCTGTTATCACTTGGTCTTGCTTTATGACTCGTCTGTTAGTTTCACTGTTTGCTATTTTGTTAACCGATGCCTTGTTGTTATTGGGCCATGGTTTACATAGCATCCTCGTGCCTTTCAGCAGCGTTCACTTAGGCTTTAGCACTCTACAAATCAGCTTGCTAACATCGGCCTATTTTAGCGGCTTTGTAATTAGCTGCTTAACAACGCCAATTATCGTTCGCCGAGTTGGCCATATTCGAAGCCTTGTGGTGTGCGCCACCTTGTTTGCCATCTCATTGCTGTTACTCGGGCTGATCCACCACTTTGCTCTTTGGGTGATCCTTCGCTTAGTGATTGGCATTGCTATTTCGGGCATATATATGGTGGTTGAAAGCTGGCTAAACGAGAGAGCATCAAATACCAATCGTGGTCGACTACTTTCTATTTACAATGCCATGAACTTATTAATGATGGTGATTGGCCAACAGCTAATCGTGTTTGGCAAACCTGATGAACCATTACTCTTTATTATCGCAGCGTGTTTTATTTTATTGGCCATTATTCCAGTTTCTCTCACTTTATCGTTAACACCAGCACCGATTCATAAAATACGTCTAAATATCCCTAAAGTGTGGAGCCATTCTAAACTGAGTATGCTGGGCATTATCGCGGCAGGACTCACCACCGCTGCTTTTTGGGGCTTATCACCTCTTTTTGTCAACTCATTTAATGGTGATGCGTTTTTGACTACCCGCTTTGTGAGTAGTGCCATTCTTGGTGGTGCCCTATGGCAATGGCCTCTTGGCAAACTATCTGATCGTTATCGCCGAGGTATTGTCATCATGTGTACGGCATCTGTCGGCGCAATCATCTCTTTTATCATTAGCTGGCAAGGGGTCAACTTAGATGAATGGGGATTAATTATATTATCGTTTTTATGGGGTGGCAGTGTGATGACGTTACACTCTCTCTGCTTGGCACATGCCAATGATCGCAGTGAACCCGGGGAGTTCGTCATGCTTGGGGGCGTCGTCATATTAACACTGGGCATCGCATCAGCGGTTGGGCCACCCATTTTTGCTCTAGGCATGAATTATTTTGGGACACAAAAATTATACTTTTTTATCGGCTTGGTTTTAGTCGTATTTGTGATAATTGCAGAGAGAGCCAGGAGGCTGGATGATCGTGTTCCCAAAACCAATATTTCGCCTCATATCTCCACTACACGCACCTCTCAGAGTATTCTGGAAATGGATCCAAGAGCCAGCGAAAAAGAAACTTAAGGAAGCACGATTAACCCTAGCTCGAACAAACCTGCTAGGCCATAGACCAGCTAGGATTAATCAAGGTTTCCTATATTGATAAAGTGATTTTTTTTGCGGAGACCAATATGTCTGAAGGATTTTCAATAGTAAACTTCTTATACTGCCCAATAAGAAAATGTTGCTGGCTTTCAGGTAAGGTTGCAATCAAATTTAAGCAGCGATTTAAATCAGAGTTTGTTACATAACCATTTTGGCCAAGATAAAAATCATCAATAATACCAACCCTAATATCTAGGTAAGTTTGATAGCCCTCTTGATGAATCATTAGTTCAGACGATAAAAGATCGGAAGAGCACAC
>CAXQRU010000145.1:0-16762 GCA_964226685.1 Polaribacter sp.
GATCTAAAGCTATGCATATGCGAATTGCGTTATTGAACCTTTTATTGGTGGCCATTGCCGGATGTTCAGAGCCAAAAAGTGAAGCTACCAGCCCTGACAGTTCAGGTTCTGAGAAGGTAACCGTCTATAAAAGTCCAAGTTGTGGTTGTTGTGGTATTTGGGTTGACCATTTAAAAACAGGGAACTTTGAGGTCAATGTTAATCAATCTCAAGATTTAGGGCAGGTTAAACAAACGCTAAATATTGATCCTAAATACCAATCGTGTCACACCACCGTGACAGGCAGTGGCTTTGTCTTTGAAGGCCATATCCCTGTTCGGTTTATACAGCAGTTTTTGGATAATCCACCGGAGGGTGCTATTGGTTTAGCGGTTCCTGGTATGCCCTTGGGTAGTCCTGGTATGGAGATGGGTGATCAATTTGCGCCTTATGACATTTTTTTACTGAAGTCTGATGGTTCGAGTGAGGTCTATGCTCGCGTGAATCATGCCAAGGAGCAATTTCAATGAAGCGTTGGACGTTAGTGATCGTCTCTGTTCTATCGCTGAGTGTGCAAGCACAGGAGCTTTCTTTAGAGAAAGCTGTTGAGCTAGCCATCAAGAATGATCCCTGGTCTCAAGCCAGTTTGCATCGAGAGCAGTCGCTGCAATCTCAAAGTATTGCTGCGCAACCATTGCCAGATCCTAGAGTTTCCATATCGATGGGTAATTTGCCAACGGATACTTTTGACACCAATCAAGAGCCAATGACTCAACTGAAAGTGGGGGTCAGCCAACGCTTTCCTAGGGGAAATACTCGAGAGTTAACTGAGCAGCGTTTTTTAGAGCAAAGCCGCGAACAAATTTATGCCCGACTTGCTCGGCATAATAAGGTTCGGTGGCAGGTCACGCATCTGTGGTTGAGTATGCTCAAATATCAAAAAACCATTGCATTGATTCACCGAGATCGTGCTCTGTTTGTTCAGTTGGTTGATATTGCGCAAAATAATTACGCCAGTGCACTAGGGAATACTCAGCAGCAAGATATAGTGAGTGCGGATTTAGCTCTAGCACGTTTGGATGAGCGCTTAGCAAAACTGAAACAACAGCACTCTGTGGTTAAAGCCGAACTAGAAGGGTGGCTGCCTCTTAAGGAGCGAACCTTTTCAAAAGCATTCCCGAATTTTAATTTGAACACTGTATATGAAAGTAATGCACTCACTGAGCGATTGGTTCAGCATCCAGAGGTTTTAATGTTGGATCAAAAAATTGCAACCAGTGACCAGTCGATCGCCATTGCCGAGCAAAGTTATAAACCAGAATGGGGGCTTGAAGCCAGTTATGGTTACCGTGAAGATGATGCAAGAGGTATGGATCGAGCGGATTTTTTTTCGGTTGGAGTGAGTTTTGATGTGCCTTTGTCAAAGCCAATGCGGCAAGATCAGTTTGTGAAATCGGCACTCAGTGAGCGAGAGGCGTTAAGAACGGATCGCTTATTATTACTCAGAGATATGCGATCACAAGTTCAAACAGAATATGCTCGCCTTGAAGGGCTCAATCGTCGTTATGATATGTACCAAACTCGCTTACTTAAGCAGGCTCATGAGCAAGCAGAAGCCACCTTAAATGCTTATACCAGTGATAATGGTTCATTTTCGGCGGTGATGAGAGCTCGCATTGAGGAGCTGAATACTCGTATTGATGCCTTAGATGTTCATGTTGAACGTTTACAAGCGGTTGCAAAAATTCAATATTTTCTATCGCCTGTTGTGGTCGAAAATCTTCAGGAGGTTAAACCGTGAAGTCTTTCATTGTATTACTTGTCGGTTGTATTATTGGCTTTGGTGTTGGTTTTTTTTATCCAGGTCAGGTCTCTAGCTCTTCCTCAGAAACTGCGGAGAAACAACCTTTATACTGGGTGGCTCCAATGGATCCCAACTATAAAAGAGATCAGCCTGGTAAATCTCCAATGGGAATGGATTTAATCCCTGTTTATGAAGAGTCAGGCTCTGGTTCAAAAGAGGTCGGTACCATAACGGTTGCTTCTAACGTTATCAATACGCTCGGGGTGAGAACGGCCAAGGTTGAAAAAAAATCACTTAATGCCTTGGTGACATCCGTCGGCTACGTAGAATACGATCAAGATGCTATTGTACATGTGCATCCACGAGTTGAAGGATGGGTTGAGCAACTTCATGTTCGTGCTGAGGGAGATTTTGTTGAAAAAAATCAGCCGCTCTACACACTTTATTCGCCACAATTAGTGAGTGCTCAAGAAGAATATTTATTGGCTTTGAATCGAAATAACCCTCGCCTGATTCAGGCTTCAGAAGAGCGCTTAAAAGCACTAGGGCTTAATCAATCTTTTATTCGGCGCTTGGCAGGACAAGGCCAAGTCTTGCAAACAATCACTTACTATGCTCCACAATCGGGTGTCATTCAGCAGCTCAATGCTCGCGAAGGCTTTTTTCTGAAACCTGGAACTAACATCATGACCATCGCTAATCTGGGGCAAGTGTGGGTTGAGGCCTCTATTATACAGCAGCAAGCGCATTTGATCGAAAAAGGGCTGCCGGTAATGGTCGAGATTGACGCGGCACAAAATAAACAGCGAAGTAGTGTGGTGGACTATATCTATCCCTCTGTTGATCCACAAACTCGTACGACTCGCGTTCGCATTCGACTTGACAATCAAGATGGCAGTTTAAAGCCTGGGATGTTTGTTCACGTTCACATTCAGGGGGCAAGTGAGGAGCCAATGTTGGTGGTTCCTCGAGAGGCCGTTATTCGCACCGGTTATCAAAATCGAGTCGTCCTAGCTATGGGTGACGGTCAGTTTAAATCGATCGCGGTTGGCATTGGTCGGCAAATAGGTGATTGGGTGCAAATTGCTGAAGGTTTGAATGAAAATGAAGAGGTGGTTGTGTCTGCACAATTCTTACTGGATTCAGAGTCCAGTAAGACCTCGGATTTTAAGCGTATGGAACCAGTCACTGTTCCAGATCAGGTTTGGGTGGAGGCTAAAGTGGAGGACTTGATGGGCACATCGATGATCAAGCTCACCCATCAACCTATTGAAGTTTGGGATTGGCCAGTGATGACGATGATGTTTATGGTGGATGAAAATTTAGATATTAGCCAATTAAAACCCGGCATTAGTTTTCATGCCCAAATTCATAAAACAGAGGATAATGAATATATATTAGTGGGTTTACATGTTCCCGATGGTGATGCTATGGATATGAACTCAGATGAAATCAATCATGAGGGAATGAATCATGATTGAGGGGCTCATTCGTTGGTCGATAGGCAATCGATTTTTAGTCTTGATTGCAACGCTTATGATTGTCGGAATTGGTTTGTTTTCTTTAAAAAATACGCCAATCGATGCGATTCCCGATTTATCCGATGTCCAGGTTATTATTAAAACTTCTTATCCAGGTCAGGCACCTCAAGTGGTTGAAGATCAGGTGACTTATCCTTTAACCACCGCGATGTTATCCGTTCCAGGCGCAGTCACGGTCAGAGGTTTTTCCTTCTTTGGTGACTCCTACGTTTACGTGATTTTTGAAGATGATACCGATATTTACTGGGCCAGAAGTCGTGTATTGGAATATCTCAGTCAAGTTGCCGGTAGCTTGCCGGCGAATGCTAAGCCACAGTTAGGGCCAGATGCCACGGGAGTGGGCTGGGTGTACATGTATGCTCTGGTTGATAAAACGGGTCAACATGATTTGGGCCAGCTACGGAGTCTGCAAGATTGGTTTTTAAAATACGAGCTGCAAACCGTTGATGGAGTTTCGGAAGTCGCGACCGTTGGTGGTATGGTGAAACAATACCAAGTGGTGGTTGACCCCCAAAAGCTGCGCGCATTTAATATTCCACTTTCCCATATTCAGATGGCCATTAAGCGAGCCAATCAGGAGGTGGGTGCATCTGTGATCGAAATGGCAGAAGCGGAATATATGGTTAGAGCTTCTGGTTATCTTTCAAGTACGGAGGATATTGAAACCATTCCCTTAGGAGTGAGAATGGGAACGCCCATTTTTTTGCGTGATGTGGCCACGGTTGAACTTGGGCCGCAAATGCGTCGTGGGGTAGCCGAACTCAATGGCGAAGGAGAAACGGTAGGCGGTATTGTCGTCATGCGTTTTGGAGAAAACGCGCAGCATACCATCGATGGTGTCAAGGAAAAACTTTCAGAGCTCAAGCAAGGCTTGCCCGATGGAGTTGAACTGGTGACGGTCTATGATCGTTCAGGCTTAATTGAGCGCGCTATCGATAATCTATGGTCAAAATTATTTGAAGAGCTACTGATGGTGGCACTGGTGTGCGCCATATTTTTATTTCACCTGCGCTCATCCTTGGTTGCGGTGATCAGTTTGCCTATTGGTATATTGGTGGCTTTTATCATTATGTATGCACAAGGCTTAAACGCCAATATTATGTCTCTGGGCGGGATTGCGATCGCCATAGGTGCGATGATCGATGGTGCGATAGTGATGATTGAAAATATGCACAAGCATATGGAAAAAACACCATTAACGCCTGAGAATCGTTGGCAAATTGTAGCGCGTTCAGCCACCGAAGTAGGGCCGGCATTATTTTTTAGCTTATTGATTATCACGGTAAGCTTTTTGCCGGTATTTACCCTAGAAGCTCAAGAAGGGAGAATGTTCTCACCATTAGCATATACCAAAACCTATGCTATGGCGGCATCAGCAGCGCTGGCGATTACCTTGGTTCCGGTACTAATGGGGTATTTTATTCGGGGTAAAGTATTATCTGAAAAGAAAAACCCAGTGAATCGAGGGTTGATGGCTCTGTATTTTCCCATGCTAAAAAAAGCACTAGATTATCCAAAAGTCACCATTAGCTTCGCGCTCATCTTATTGTTAAGCAGTTATTGGCCGCTAAAGCATATGGGTAGTGAATTTATGCCGCCACTCGATGAAGGCGATTTAATGTATATGCCCACGACGTATCCGGGCGTTTCTATTGGTAAAGCGCGAGAAATACTGCAACAAACGGATAAGTTAATTAGAACAGTACCCGAAGTAGAAAATGTATTTGGGAAAGTAGGACGCGCGGAAACGGCTACAGATCCGGCGCCGCTCACCATGATAGAAACCTTTATCCAATTAAAACCCAAGGACCAATGGCGAGAGGGTATAACGACCGAATCGTTAAGAAAAGAGTTTAATGATTTGGTGGCGTTGCCCGGTGTAACCAATGCCTGGGTCATGCCCATTAAAACTCGTATTGATATGCTGGCTACCGGAATAAAAACGCCTGTCGGTATTAAAGTTGCTGGGCCAGATTTGGCGGTCATTCAAGATATTGGCGAGCAGCTTGAAAAAGTGCTCACGCCATTGGAAGGTACCAGTTCGGTGTACTCTGAGAGAGTGGCGGGCGGCCGCTATATCATGATTGATATTGACCGTCAGAGGGCGGCGCGCTATGGCGCCAATATTTCTGAAATTCAACAAATTATTTCAACGGCCGTAGGAGGAATGAACATCACCGAGACAGTGGAGGGGCTCGAGCGTTATCCTGTGAATATTCGTTATCCTCAAGATTATCGAGATTCTCCCGAGCAATTAAAACAGTTACCCGTATTGTTGGCCAATGGGCAAACGATCGCCTTAGGTGAGGTAGCCAACATCAACATTACCGATGGGCCGCCGGGTATTAAAAGTGAAAATGCCCGTATTAATGGCTGGACGCTAGTGGATATCGATGGTGTGGATATCGGTAGTTATGTCGAGCATGCTCGCCAAGTTGTCTCGGAAAGTATTGACCTTCCTCCGGGCTATTCAATTGATTGGGCGGGCCAATATGAATATATGGAGCGAGCCAAAACTAAATTGATGTACGTGATTCCATTAACCTTGATGATTATTGTTGTATTACTATTTATCAGCTTTAGAGCACTAACACCGGTACTGATTTTAATCGCCTCACTACCGCTGGCTTTGGTTGGAAGCTTCTGGTTGATGTATGTCTTAGAGTTTAATTTTTCCATCGCCGTAGGGGTTGGAATTATTGCTTTGGCTGGGGTGGCGGTAGAGACGGGGGTTATTATGTTGGTTTATCTTGACCAAGCATGGAACCAAGCGAAACCCCACGATCGCAATGCACTCAAGCAAACGGTTCTCAACGGTGCAGGTTTGCGTATTCGTCCGGTATTGATGACTGCAACTGCCACAATCGTGGGTTTGGTGCCCATTATGTACGGTAGTGGCACTGGCTCTGAGGTGATGAGTCGATTAGCTGCGCCCATGGTTGGAGGGATGATCAGTGCAACCTTGTTGACCTTGTTGGTATTGCCTGTGGTGTATTATTTGTGGAAGGGGTTTAGATTGGGGAGGTAATTAAGCCTTACCCCTTTCCCCAAATCAGACCTAGTCATTACGCCAATAAGAAATGACATAAGGCGACTAAAAACTAGTCGAAAAGGATATAAAGTGGTATCATGCGCGCCACTTTTTCTGCTGTAATGTGTGCCATGTCTCGATTTTGCCTGTTTTTTCCTCTGTTGTTACCTGCGTTTTCTCTTGCTCAAACTCAAGTTGATATCGATCAGATCAACCGCCAGAACCAACAGATCATCCAACAAGAGCAGCAACGTCGCAGTCAACAGCAGCAGGAACAGCTTCCTGTTCGTCACGATACGCTTTCGATGCCAGAACCCGCTCAAAAAACTCTAACTGAGGATACACGTTGTTTTCAAGTGTCAGCCATTGTGGTTAATGGTGTAACTCTGATCAATGAACAGTCTGTGAAGACGCTCATTCAGCCAATGAGTAATCAGTGCATTGGGGTAAATGGAATCAATGAGTTACTCAAAAGCATCACTCAGGTGTATTTTGACAAGGGCTATGTGACGACCCGAGCTTATGTCCCAGAGCAAAACTTACAATCGGGGCAATTGCAAATTCAAGTGCTTGAGGGGCGTGTGAGTGCGATCAATACCGAGCAGGCAGTGGAGGTGAATCCTAACAATGCATTTCCTGGCGTTGAGGGTGGGTATTTGAACCTAAGAGAGATTGAGCAGGGTATCGAACAATTGAACCGTTTAAGTTCTAACAACGTTCAGCTCGCACTGCGGCCTGGGCAAGAGCCAGGAACTTCAGAGATGGTGCTGGTTAATCAAGCTGGTAGGGATTGGCAATTACAATTAGGGCGAGATAATTCTGGCCAGCCAGCGACAGGCGAGTGGCAAAATAGATTGTTTGTCAGTAAAGATAATCTTTTCGGGTTGAACGATTACGCCTACGCCAATCTGCAAACAGATTCTAAGCCCGATGGGTCTGGAAAAAAGAGTCAATCTTTGAGTTTTCACTATGATGTCCCCTGGGGCTATTGGTTGTACTCTCTCGATGGCAGTTGGTTTGAATACAACAACCGAGTGCTAGGCCAAAATCAAATTTTTGATACCAGCGGCAATCAGCATAGCGTCTCATTTTCTGCCAACCGCATTCTTTTTCGAGACCAGACCAGTAAAACCAGCATGAGCTTGGGATTAACCCGAAAGAGCAATGAAAATTTTATTGAAGATGTGAAGCTCGATACTTCCAGCCGCACATTAACAATAGCCAATGTGGGCTTTGAGCAGGTGTATTATTTCGAGGGCGCCAAAACCTTGAGAGCTAAGTTAGCTTATCACCATGGATTACGATGGTTGGGAGCCTTAAATTCGGATGCAGGACCTGACCCTCAATTTGATAAATGGCAGTTGAGCTTAAGCTATCAAATGCCAGTGACATTTCATGAGCGAAACTACTCTTTTTCATCATCGCTCACCGGCCAGCTCAGCGATGACACTTTGTTCGGTTCAGAAAGCATCAGTATTGGTGGTTTGTATTCGGTCAGAGGTTACAAAGGAGAGAGTTTGTCTGGGAGAAGCGGAGCCTATTGGCGCAACGACCTAAGCACTCAAATTAGTTTGTCTGAGAGTATTATTGGCATCCGTACGTTTTCTCCTTTTATCGCCTTTGATGTGGGAACGGTATTACAAGATGATAATACCGATAACACCTTCCAAAGTTTAAGTGGCAGTGCGATAGGGTTAAACCTCTATGGTAAACACTTCAATGCAAACCTAACTTACGCAAGACCTCTGCATGCCCCCGAGTCCTTAAGCGCGGCTTCAGAGAACTGGCATTTCTCATTTAATTGGCAATTTTAATATTCGGAACACCCACTATGAAAACATCTTTGAGTTTACGATTAGCCATTTACGGTTTAAGCGCATTAATTACGGTGCAGCCGGTATCGGCTCAAATCGTGATTGATAGCAATGCCAACCAGCAAACGCAGATTGAGCAGGGCGCTCAAGGCGCACCAGTTATCAACATTAATACTCCTAGTGCAGCGGGTGTTTCTCATAATCAGTTCCAGGAGTACAACGTTGGTGAAAACCACTTAATTTTAAACAACAGCCAGCAGGGGGCGGAGACGGTTATTAATGGTTCGATATCCGCTAACCCTAATTTAACCAATGGGTCGGCAACCATTATTGTCAATGAAGTGACAGGCACCAACCCTTCGCAACTCAATGGGTTTACCGAAGTGGGTGGCGATAGTGCTGAAGTCGTCATTGCTAACCCCAATGGTATCACCTGTGATGGCTGTGGATTTATCAACACACCCAAAGCAACCTTGAGTACAGGACAAGTCAATATTAACAATGGCCAATTGATGTCCTTGACGGTTAACCAGGGCACTATTCGTATTGAAGGTGACGGGGTCAATGTCGGCAATGTCGATCAATTTGAGTTAAGCACTCGAAATTTAGTTATCGATGCGCCGGTCTTGGCAAAAGAGCTGAAGGTCGTAACGGGCACCAATACTATTGAGTATGCAACGGGTGAAGTGACCGAAATAACGTCTCAGGGGCAAGCGCCTGAATATGCCATTGACTCTAGCCAGTTAGGTGGCATGTACGCCAATACCATTCACCTCATTGCGACAGAGAACGGCATTGGTGTGCGAACCCAGGGTGAGATGGCCACAAACATTGGCGACATTGTTTTGCAAGCCGATGGACAGTTGCAGGTAAGCCGAGCTATCAGTGCTGGCGATTTGACAATGTCCTCTACTCAAACCGTTACCATCGAGGATACGGCTTACGGAACTAACACCAGCATCAATGCCAATACTCTCAATAACCAAGGCTTATTAGCGAGTGAACGACAGCTCAGCGTTAACACTCAAACGCTGAATAATACTGGTACGGTAGTAGCCGGCCTTAATCGTGACAACAGCCTCAATGCTGAAGGCCAAGCGAATATTATAGTTACGGATGAGTTACTCAATGAGGGTGATCTCATTGCCAGTGGTGATACCACCATTCAAGCGCAAAGCATCAATAATTCAGGTCAAGTACAAGCGAATAACGTACGTATCAATGCACAAGACTTAAAGCAAAACGGCAATATTATTGCGACTGATACGATTGAACTTAGCTTGCCCAATTACACGGCCACAGAAAATCATGGTTTATCGGCGGGCAATGAGTTGATCATTAATACCGATCGCTTTAGCAATGACACCACCTTTGCCCATGATTCGGCCTTGCGTATTAATGCCAGTAACCGTGTCACGAATCAAGGGCTGATTTCCAGCCAAGGCTTGAGTGTAAACACCCAAACACTCACTAATCAAAGCGATGCGACCATCACCAGTGGTGCCGATTTACTGGTAGAAGCTAAAACGCTAGAGAACCATGGCATCATCACCGCCAGTGGCGACATGACCATCGATGCAGAGCAAGTCATTAACCGCGATGTATTAGGCGCGGGTGGTGATCTAACTATCAATGCCAGTACCATTGACAATACTTCTCAAGTTGCACATGAGGGTATCGGTGCCGATGCCAGTTTGCTATTTAGCGTCGGTGATATGTCACTTTATAGTGATTCGCTGCGCAACCGATTTGGAGATATTTATACGCTGGGCGATCTCACCATTGCTCGAGATGCTAGCTTGCAAGCGAATGATTGGGTGCTCAATGAATCGGGTCTGATTGAAGCAGCGGGCAGCGGCATTATCGCTACGCAATTATTGAGTAATATTCGTTTCTTGCCAGAGCGAGTTAACCGAGATGATCTGTGTGCGAACTACCCCGATGAATGGTCATACGGCTGCTCGGGTTCTGTGGTTGGTGGTTCAGCATTTGGAGTGCCAGATGGCTTTTCTCCCATTCAAGCTTGGTTATTTTCAGAAGCATTTGAGTTGATCAATACACCGTATGATCAGCAGTATGAAGCGGGCCTTGCTCATCTGGAAATCCTGGGTTTAGCCGTGGCCAAGCCCACACTAATTCACATGGGAAATAATTTACAAATTAATGCTGGTGGACTCATCAACTACGGTGGCGATATCACGGCAGTTAATAATCTTTCCATTAATGCAAATGAGCTAGATAACAGCACTATTGTCGCGCTGTCGCCTCACTACAGTGAGTTTTACTCGGGGCCGGATTTAGCCATGAGCCGTGTGCTTCAATCATACAATCCGGGTGCATTGATTCCTGTCGGGGTGGGTTTAGAAGATTACGAGCCGGGTGCTTACCTTGAGCAGGGAGGCGGATGGCGCTTGGGTGATGAAAGGGGAGACCCGCTTCCAGAAGATCTCGCCGAGAGAGAGCGGGAGATCAACGCTTTATTCACTCAAGGTGAGTATGCCATAGGTGGAGGTAATTTTTTAAACCCTCAACCGTACCATTATGTATTCCTGCCCAGTCGTATACAGGCTGGTGGAGAGCTAACTATTGTCGCCACCAACACCATTAATAATGGTTTAGCTCAAGAAGTACCTCCAGCAGCTACTGAACCCCTGACCACATTGGTAGTGCCGACAGTCAGTGCCCCTGTGATCAGTGGTAATACGGTCAATACGCAATTCACTTTTCCAACGGTTAATTTTGAGGCGCTGGCCAATGCCATCCCCCCGGCAAGTGACTTTGTGCAAGTGGATGTAATTCCAACCGACACAATTGATGTCGGCAATGGCGGCCTTTTTGAAGAGCAAGTGGGTGGCGATGTTTTGATTGCGACCAATGCGGCCGTGGCCGGATTGGTCAACGCTCGTGGCTCTGACTATTTACTCCAGCAACTTAATTACGCACCAGAGCAAGATGTCAAACGTTTAGGGGATGGCCTCTATGAATCCCGCCTAATCCGCCAGGCCATATTCGCACAAACGGGTCAGAGATATATTCATCAAAGCTTGCATTCTGATCAAGCTCAATATGAATATTTGATGGCAAATGCCATTAACGCTTATCAAGCGCTAGGTTTGACCGTTGGTATTGGTCTCAACCCAGAGCAAGTGGCAGGGCTGACTCACGACATCGTATGGTTAGAGCAGAGAACGATTAATGGTCAGCAAGTATTGGTGCCTACCTTATATCTAGCCCAAGTGCGAGCGGATGACCTATTTAATCCTAATGGTTTATTAACTGCAGGGATTGGCGGCGGCAATATCAATATTAAAGCTCTGGGCAATTTCACCAATACTAGCCAGCTACTGGCCAATGCGAATTTGTCGGTTAGTAGCCAACAGAATATTGTTAACCGAGCGGGTACCATCAAAGCCGGTGGTGATGTCGCTTTATCGGCCGCCAATAATGTTGAGTTGACACCGGTGTCACATACCACCCGAGAAGGCTTGGTTGAGCGCGACACGCTGACGTTAGGGAGTGTGACGGCCGGTGGCAACCTAGACATCAGTGCGGGTAATGACATCAAGGTAACGTCAACGGCTTTGGAGGCCGATCAAACCATCAACCTCAATGCCGGGAACAATGTCGACATCAATGCACAAAGCAATGTTACCCGAGAGCGCGAGTATATTTACACTGAAACTACGATCACCAGACCAAGAGTGACCCCAGAAATACCTGGCCGAGGAACCAAGGATGATCAGGCTCAAACTGAGCGAGCAAGAACGGTGGAAGTGGTAGATACGGTCACGGAAGACGCTCAATACAGCACCTTAACCGCACAGCAAGTCAATATTCAAGCGGGTGCCAACACTCAGATTCAGGACACGCAAATCGATGCCCAAGCATTGGATATCGGAGCTACCAATGATATTAGCTTAAGTCACAGCCTTTTAAATGTTGGCGATAAAGCCGTTATCAATGCGGGCAATGATCTCTCATTGAGTAATACAGCCTTGAATGTGGAAGGCAACCTTTCATTGCAAGCAGGGAATCGTATTAGCAGTGCCAGTGATGACAGGCCCTTTGCCCTCATCAACCCCTTAGTGGTTGGCAATCGCATTAATGTTGGTTCAACCGACGAGCCTTGGCAAGCTCAAAGCGGCAACCTGTTACTCGTTGCGGGTGACATTCGCTTGGATAATGCCAGCCAATGGTTAGCCAATAACATCGTATTGAGTGCAGAGACAGATCTTACGCTAGAAGGCACCGCGTTAAATGCTCAGCGCAACCTGACCTTGTTAGCTGGTAATGATTTGACCGTGGGCACTCAAGTCCAAGAGAACTCATCCACGCAACACCACAGCAAGGGTTATTCCACTGAACGCACTGTCACGCATCAAGGCTCACAGTTGACGGCAGGAGGTGATATGACCTTAGCCGCTGGCAATGACTTAAGGGTTACGGGCAGTGAGCTAACCGCCGATCAAAACATCAGTCTCAACGCTGAGAATGATATCACCATTGAAGCGTCACAAGAATTACAGGAAACCTACTCCTACACTCGTAAGAAGAAAGATTTTGGGCGCAGTAAAGAGACCACCGTCTACACCCTAGATGTCACCCATCAAGGCAGTAACATCAGTGCCGGTGGGAGTCTCACCATCAATAGCGAGCAAGATGAAGAAGGGCAAATAACTCGCTTTGAAAGCGGCCAAGTCACCGTGGTGGGAAGCCAGCTTCAGGCTCAAGAGGACTTGATTGTCTTTGGAGATGAAGGAGTTGATATTCTTGAGCAACAAGATCTGCACGAATACAACCGAACCACCAAAAAAACCGGCTTTTTAGGCTTAAGCAGAAGCCAGGAAGACATCACTAGCCAGCAACGCGTGGTGCAGTCCAGTAGTCTCACCACCAATGACGACGATTTGAGCCTGCTTTCAGGTGAAGACATCAATATCAATGGCTCTCAAGTTGTAGCGGGCGATAGTACCTATCTAGCGGCCGAAGGTGAGGTTAATATCACAGCGGCTGAGCAGCACCAGCAATCGAGTTACGATTACAAAAAACGCACGGTGGGTGTTTTTGGTAGTGGTGGTTTGGGCCTTACCGTGGGAGAGCAATCTCTTCGCATGGGTAACCGCCAAGAGAGCACCGAACAAATTAGTTCCACGGTTGGCGCTTTAGCAGGCGATGTAACCATTGAAGCGGGTGAAGACCTGAGTATCACTGCTTCTGAAGTTCTAGCCATTGAAGGCGATGTCAACCTGCAGGGCGACAATGTTGTTATCAACTCAGCCAATAACACCAGCAGCCAAAGCCAGTACCAGCGTGCCTCGCAAGCCGGCATCAGCGTGTCCATCAGCAATGGCGCTCTGCAAACCATGCAGCAAGTCTATAACGATGTAGAAGCCGCTGGCGATACCGACAATGAAACACTGCAGGCTCTCTACGGCTGGCGAGCAGGTCGTGTGCTTTATCAAGAAAGCGAACAACTGCAAGAGGCCATCACTAACCCAGGCGGGCAAACCTTTGGTTTAAACATCAGTGCAGGCGCTTCAAGTAGTCGCTCGCAATCGTCCAGCAGCAACGAACAAGTTGTGGGTAGCCAAATTACCGCCGGTGGCGATGTGGCGATTACGGCCCATCAAGATGCAACCTTAGAAGCTGCTAACGTTCAAGCCAATACTATTGATCTCACGGTTGGGCGCGACCTCATCCTAGAAAGTGCTGAAAGTAGCAGCACCACCAACAGTACGAACTCAAGTCGAGGCGCTAGCATCGGTTTCACCATCGGGAGTAATGGAAACGGCATTAGTGTTAGCGCGAATCAGGGACGAGGCCATCTCAATGAAAGTGATGACCAATACTTAGAAACTCAACTGAATGCCCGTGAACAAGTGAGCCTCACGGTTGGCAACGATGCCACGCTTGAAGGAGCGCAAGTGAGCGGCGAGCGTATTACCGCCAACATTGGTGGGGATCTCACCATCATCAGCCAACAAGACCACTACGATCTGGATCAAGAACAAAGCCAACAAGGATTGAGCGTAAGTACCAGCTCAGTCAGTGTCAACGTGAGTGATTTAGATGCGCAATCCACCTCTACCAGCGTACAAGAACAGTCGGGATTTTTTGCCGGTGAAGGTGGTTTTGATATCGAAGTCGCAGGCCATACTGACCTACAAGCCGGTGCCATCGCCAGTGAAGCCGATCCTGAGCAAAACCGCCTCAGTACCAACACGCTCAGTACCAGCAACCTAGAAAATCAAGCCAGTTTTGAAGTGGATTCGAGTAGCATTGGCTTTCAAGCCCAGTTAGCTGAGCAGCCGCTTGGCTCCGAACAAACCAATGGCTTGGCGGGCGGCTATGCGGGCGATTCAGGCAGTGCCAACGGCACGACGGCGGCAGTGATCAGCGAAGGTGATATTGACGTTCGCAGCCAAACAGAAGCACAAACCCAGCAACAATTAGCCAATATAGAGCGTGAACTGGCCAATGACGTTGTCGACCGGCTGTTTGACTCGAGCGACGTACAAGAATTCCAAGACAACAGCCGAATCACCGAAATTTTTGCCCAAGAAGCGTTTCGTGTGGTGGGCGATATCTACCAAAATCTCGACAATGCCGAAGCCAACTTAAGAGCCGCTCAAGAGCAAGGTTGGCCGGAAGAGGCGATTGCCGAACTACAAGCGAGGGTGGATGCAGAGCGAGCACAAGTAGGATTGCCTAAAGAGCTAGCCCACGCCCTAGCGGGAGGCTTAACGGCACTCGCGGGCGGTGGAAGCTTTATCGATGGTGCCATGGCGGCGGGGGTGAGTGAAGCGGTAGCGCATCAATTAAATGAGCAGAGGGTGACAAATCCATTACTGAGAAACTTAATCTCAACCATGATCGGTGGAGCGCTTAGCGGCGAGCAAGGTGCCCTGCTGACGGCGACGGCGGATCGGTTTAATCGGCAGTTGCATATTGAGGAACTAAGATTCATCTATAACAACGATCGAATTGAGCGTTTTATAGAATACTATGAAAGCAATACGGGAAGAAGCCTTAGCCGAAATGAAGCGCTTCGCCTGTTGGGGCAAACGGCTGTTGGTATGGTGGACGGAGCCTGGAGTCAACAGATCGAAGAGCTAGAGGATCGCATAGATGATGGTGATCAGTGGCATAACGGTATCTTCACAAATGGTGACGTTTGGCGTCGAGGGATGTCTTACGCGCAATATTTTTTGATAAAGGAAACAGAAGGCCTCTCATTCAATGATTCGCCAGATACAACAAGAGCCTATTTTTATGCGACCCCAGCAGAGTACAATGATGGCGATATTTTCCTTGAGACTTTTGACAACGCGAGAGTGCGAGAGGTTTATGAGGATCATATTGCCCCAGATGAGGAATGGCATGACTATTTAGCAGGAGGCGTTGTTGGTAATACCTCGGGCTTTGTTGTAGGAGTAGTTACTGGGGGGCTACAAGGTGCAGTGATGGATTCCATTGAAGGAGTGAGGGAGGCCGTAGATCCAGAAACCTACACAGCGGCTGCTAGTGCCATTGATCGTGCTACTGAACTTTATTTTAATGATAGGGAAGAGTTTGATCGCCTGATGGATCAGTTACCTGATGAAATGGCCGATGCTATCATAGGTGAATTTAATAATTATCGTAACCGAGTATTTCTATACGAGGTGCAAGGTCGAGATTACGCTTCTTGGGAAGAGTCTGCCTCGGGTGCGGCTCATCAAGGCATCAATTTCGTTAATCCGCTTGCGAAAATAGCTATGTTTGCTAAATTGGCGAGGTTGTTGAACCGCTTTGATTCAGATCGTGTTGGGGATCAAGTTGATTTCGATTTGCCCGATAGAAATGATTTACCTGAAGGCTATCGAGATTTAAGTAATACCAGCGTTGGGGCGAATTTAACAGCAGACGATTTGCCAGAGGGTTATCGCAGAGTCGCAGACCCTGATGGTAATATTGTTGTTATTGATGCGGATAATAATGTTGTTGATATTGATGATTTGCCTGATGTTAGGGGTATATCTGCCCATACTTCCGACAATTGGATTAGTGAATTTAATCTAAGTAATGTATGGCAACAATTTGATGCTGATGTAAGAGTAAGTGGTAATAGAACAGATTTTTTTGTAAATATGATTGAAACAACTGGAGATGCGTCTCGGTCTGATTTTATGAGCATAATTAATGGAATGAAGAATCGTGCAAGACAAAATGGCTCAACAGTTCTTAGAATTGAAGGGGTTCCTGCTACTGAGTCTGTAGAACGTTTTTTTAGTCGGGGGACTCCAGTATTAGATAGACCGGGTGTTTATCGTATAGAAATCCCACTTGACTAAAATGGTGAAAAATATGCTTCCTGCTAAATATCGAACTTACAATGAATTCATCTGCCAATATGGAACGGAGGTGGGTTATATAAGCAAAGGTTGGTATGATAATTTCGGTGTGACAGAGGATGATTTTGTTGCGATATATAAAAATAATTATCACGATCAACTTATATTGTTTACTAAAAACAGTATTTATAGTGTAAATAAACAGGTTACTAATATCATAAACTATGAAGATATTAATGAAATTTGTGTTAATTCAACAA
>CAXQRU010000146.1:0-15032 GCA_964226685.1 Polaribacter sp.
GTGTCTTGCAGATACGCTGTTGCCGACAAAAGGCCGTTTGGCTCAAACCACTGCCTTTAAATTCATTCACCAGCTCGCGCCATTGATCATCGCTACGTTTTTTCATGGGTTACCCTCTTTTGAATAGTCAAAACAGTAATGTAGGGCGATTAAATCATCGTGGGTAGTGTGTGATTGCTTTGGCGCTTACTCCTATCTTTAGGGGTTCGCGCCAAATGCAACACTAAACTCATAAAGATTTGCATAGACTTCAGCATCCACTTTATCAGGCAGCTTATGCCCCGATTCTACAAGTACACAACGGCCAATACCGGCCGCATAACCCGCCTGCATATCAGAGAGTTTATCGCCAACCATAATGGATTGAGCAGGATCTAATTGATGCTGCTGAATTAAAGACAGCAGCATACCAGGCTTAGGTTTTCTGCAATCACAATCTTGCCGATAAGCACCTTGGGCTTCTCGGGGATGATGAGGGCAGTATTCCACAGCCGTAATATGAACCCCCTGCTGCTCCAACTCATTTAAATACCAATCTGTCAGAGCTTGATAATCTTGTTCACTATAAAAGCCGCGACCAATGCCCGCTTGATTGGTCACGATAAAAAGTGGATAGCCTTTGTTTTGTAAATTTTGAAGCGCTTCGATACAACGCTCTGTCCACTCGAAGTCTTCGATTTTATGCAGGTAATTCACTTCCCTGTTGATAACGCCATCGCGATCTAAAAATATCGCAGGCTTCATGGCTTGTATTGACTAAACAACTGCTCTTCAACGGCCGCACAAATAATATGGGCAATACAAATATGGCACTCTTGAATGTGCGGAGTGACAGTGGATGGCGCTGCCAGAGTAATATCGCACAGCGTTTTTAATTTGCCGCCACTGCCGCACAAGGCAATGGTGGTAATGCCCATGCTTTTAGCTTCTTCCACAGCCTTGATCACATTGGGAGAATTACCGGAAGTGCTGATACCGATAAACACATCGCCCGCCCGACCTTGCGCTTGAACTTGGCGACTAAAAAGATTTTCATAGCCATAGTCATTGCCAATGGCTGTGAGCATGGAGGTATCGGTGGTCAGCGCAATGGCTGGTAAACCTGGTCTATCAAAATAAAAGCGGCTAACAAACTCAGCTGCCAAATGTTGAGCATCCGCCGCACTGCCACCATTGCCCGCCACCAATACTTTATGGCCATTATTATAGGCGTCAATGATAGTCGCAATGGCTTGACCGATCGCCGACAACAATTGATCGTCTGCGGCTAGCGCTTGTTTCACTTCGATGGATTGAGCTAGGTAATCACTAATGAAGGATTTCATTTCAACCTCAGGACTTAGGCTCTGAGCGAACTCAGAGCCAATATTTACGTTACGCGACTGGAGTCAGCCACTCTTTGTGCTCAGCACTTTTACCCTTGACCACATCAAAATACAAGCTTTGTAATTTTTCAGTGATCGGGCCACGAGTGCCGCTGCCAATCTTGCGGTTATCGTACTCTCGAATAGGTGTTACCTCGGCGGCCGTACCAGTAAAGAATGCTTCATCGGCAATGTAAACTTCATCGCGAGTAATGCGTTTCTCAACAATCTGATAACCCAATTGCTTGGCCAATTGGAAAATAGTGTTGCGAGTAATGCCATCAAGAGCCGAGGTTAGGTCGGGCGTGTAAATAGTACCTTCACGAACGATAAAAAAGTTCTCACCGCTGCCTTCAGCAACAAAACCATCGACATCCAGCAACAGCGCCTCGTCATAACCATCCCTTAGAGCTTCTTGCAGAGCCATCATGGAGTTCATGTAGTTGCCATTAGCTTTGGCTTTACACATGGTGACGTTGACGTGGTGACGAGTAAATGATGAGGTCTTGATGCGAATACCATTTTTTAGATTATCTTCGCCCAAATAAGCACCCCACTCCCAACCAGCGACCATACAATGGACTTTCAAACCATCGGCGCGCAAACCCATGCCTTCAGAACCCAAGAAACACATAGGACGAATGTAAGCGCTGTTTAAACCGTTTTCACGCACTACCGCTTTTTGAGCTTCATTGATTTGTTCCCGGCTAAAAGGGATATCCAGGTTAAGAATTTTGGCGGAATTAAATAAACGCTTGGTGTGATCTTCTAGACGAAAAATCGCCGCACCCGCATCCGTCTCATAAGCGCGCACCCCTTCAAAAACACCCAAACCATAATGAAGGGTGTGGGTTAATACGTGAACTTTAGCATCGCGCCATGGGATGAGTTCACCATCCATCCAAATGACACCATCACGATCTGCAAAAGACATTGTTGCTACTCCTCAAACTATAGGCTAAATATACTTTGCCAAATTGCTTGCACCCGTTGGCGCTCTTCAATATAGCAATCGGCATCAATCATAGCGGGCTGCTGTTGTAGGGCCAACCGGTGGGCTGCCATACGATACGTTTGATACGTATCTATTAAAAATTGTGCGCTATCAGCGCCGATTCTTTGCTCCGCCTGCAAAGCATCCAGAATACGGATATTATCTGTATATTTTGCTAACTCAGGTACCTGGTGGGCCCAAGCCAAAACAGCGTATTGAACCATAAATTCGATATCAACGATACCGCCAACACCCTGTTTTAGGTCAAATTTCGACAAATTTCCTGGTTTTAGTAAATGCTCACGCATTTTGTCGCGCATTTTTAAGACTTCCTCACGAACCAGGTTCTGATCTCGCTCGCTCGCCAGCACCCTTTGACGAAGCTGGGCAAATTGTTCGGCCAGTTGCGGCGCACCTGAAACCACCCTCGCCCTGACTAAAGCTTGATGCTCCCACACCCAGGCATTCTCTTTTTGATAACGTTCAAACGCCGCCATAGTTGACACCAATAAGCCCGAGCTACCCGAGGGCCGCAAACGCATATCGACTTCATAGAGCTGGCCTGAGTTCATACGAGTGGTTAATAGATGAATAATTTTTTGGCCTAAACGGGTATAAAAGGTGTGGTAGTCAATGCTCTTGGGGCCAGGCGTTGTCGCTTGAGGGTCGGCCTGATAAATAAACACCAAATCCAAATCGGAGCTGTAGCTCATCTCGATCCCCCCGAGCTTGCCATAGCCAACCATAATAAAGTCACCCTCTGGCTGGCCATATTGTCGACTCATCTCAGTCATTGCCAAAGCCAGCACCTCAGTCAAAATGACCTCGGCCAAATAGGTTAAGTAATCACTGGTTTTCATCAACTCGCGCTTGCCACTTAAATCACTGGCCGCCACTTTTAAGCTGTGAGATTGCTTAAAATAGCGCAGAGCATCCATTTGTACTTCGAGATCATCTTCAGGAATTCGCAACAGTTGCTGACGCAATTCGGTCGCCAGCCAATCCTTTGAGGGAATTCGATATAAGCTCTCCTCATTCAAAAGCTCGTCCAATAAAGAAGGGCTTTGCGTTAATTGCTCGGCAACCCAGGAACTGGACCCAAATAAATTCACAAGTGATGCAATAATTTCTGGATTTTCTACCAATAAAGTTAAGTAAACGCTGCGCCCAGCAATCGCCGCCAACCAATCGAGCAGGCGTTTGAGCACTTCGTTTGATTCGACTTGACTCAAGATAACAGGCAATACAATATCCAGGTTAGCTCTTGCATTTGCACCTAGCAACTGGATACTTCGTTGCTCACGAAAATCTTGAAGCAAACAAAACACTTCGGGTGGTTCATCCACCTCTGGCTCTTCGCTTTGAAGCCAGGTCACTTGCGATTTTTGACTGGTCTTCCAAAGCACCTGCCACTCCGTTTGTTTTTCATGATCAGGATCGGCCACCACATCGAGAAATGCCTGGTGAACACTTCGACGATGCTGTTCAAATGCACTTTTAAACTCCTCACTTGAAGAGCAACCCATCAACCAAGCAAGGCGCGCAATCGCCAGAGAATCCGTTGGCATCTGCTGGGTTTGCTCATCGCGCCAGGCTTGCAGCAAATGTTCTAAATTACGTAAAAAAAGATAAGCGGCTTTGAGCATAGCACCATCTTCAGCGTCTATATAATTCAAATCTCGCAAACGCTGCATCGCCGCGAGCAAACTTCTTTCTCGAAGGGTATGTTGGCGCCCAGCTCGAATTAATTGGAAGGTTTGCACAATAAATTCGATCTCTCGAATACCCCCTGCTCCGAGTTTGACGTCATCATCCAAAGCGCGCCTGCGAACTTCTTGGTTGATTAAATCCTTTAAATTTCGCAGCGATTCAATCACCGAAAAATCAATGTATTTGCGATAGGTAAATGCTTGCAATAATTCATCAAGCTCTTCTATCGATTGCTCAATAATAGATTCGCGCTCCCCCGCTACGACCGAGGCAACGACACGCGCTTTGACCATCGCAAAACGTTCCCATTCACGCCCCTGAGTTTGATAATAAACCGCTAAAGCTGCGAAAGAACTGGTTAATGCACCACTTTGCCCATAAGGACGCAAACGCATATCAACTCGAAATACAAAACCATCCGCCGTAATCGTATTTAAGCTGTTGATAACCGCTTGACCACAGCGATTAAAGAAGGTTTGATTATCAATGGATTTTTTGGCGCCTTGGGTTTCACCCGATTCAGGATAGGCAAACAACAAATCAATATCTGAGGATAGATTCAATTCACCACCCCCCAGCTTACCCATACCAATAATGAGCATCGGCTGCGCTTGCCCCGACTCTCTACCCATCGGCACCCCAAAACGGGAGGTCATCTGGGAGTAATGAAAATCTAAAGCCACTTGCAAACAAGTGCTGGCTAATGTACTAACTAAGGCCGTAGTTTGCACACAATCGGTGATGCGGTTAAGGTCAAGAAAAATAATCGCCAGCATATACTTCTTACGAGACATTCGCAGCGCGCGGTCAAGTTCATCGCTGTTTTGTACCCCAGCACATTGCTGGCGAATATCGTCCATCAGCATAGCACTCGATAATGACTGATTCGCAACAGCGACCAGCCAATCGAGCGCGTCATCGGCATTTTTTAAAAGCGTTTGAGAAAAATACTCACTACCCACTACCGCACGAAAAAATTGTGATTTAAGCCTATCGTCTTGAATTTTTTCTTGCTGCGATGGATTTAAGTGGCTCCACCATTGCTGCCACTGGCTCTGTGCCCAAGCTTCTAGCTCGACAGGCATACTATGATTAAGTTCAGTCATTACAGTGGCACAACTCGCAGAACTTCAGCAACCGTGGTTAGACCCTTAGCAATTTTTTGCGCGCCCGATAAGCGCAAACTATGCATACCTTCTTTGATGGCCAGCTTTCGAATATGATCAATATCACACTGGTCAGTAATCATCTCCGACAATGCAGGAGACATCTTCAAAATTTCATAAATACCTTGGCGACCCAAGTAACCAGTATTTCGACATTC
Organism: Polaribacter sp.; assembly: GCA_964226685.1. Classification (GTDB taxonomy): domain Bacteria; phylum Pseudomonadota; class Gammaproteobacteria; order Pseudomonadales; family Cellvibrionaceae; genus CAXQRU01. The sequence continues at coordinate 5,393 of CAXQRU010000146.1, forward strand.
CAAACAACCCACCGCCTTATACACACAAGGGGGACGAGCCGCCTTCCAAGGTTTCACCAGTTGCGCCCATTCAGACGCATCGAGTTCATCGATCTCTTTGCAATGGGGACACAAGGTTCGCACCAAACGTTGCGCCATTACACCCAAAACCGTAGATTTAATTAAAAAACTCGGCAGACCTAAATCGAGTAGACGGGTAACGGCTGAGGGAGCATCATTGGTGTGCAAAGTAGAGAGCACCAAATGGCCGGTGAGTGCGGCCTGCACCGCCATTTGTGCAGTTTCCCGGTCGCGAATCTCTCCCACCATAATAATATCGGGATCTTGACGCATCAGCGTGCGGATACCCGCCGCAAAATCCAAATTGATATTTGGTTGCACCTGCGTTTGATTGAACTGCTCCTCCACCATTTCGATGGGATCTTCAATGGTACTGACATTGACTTTATCGGTCGCCAAATGTTTGAGCGATGAGTACAGGGTGGTGGTTTTACCAGAACCTGTTGGGCCGGTCACCAATACGATGCCATGAGCTTGGCTAGTCATATGCTGCCAGCGACTGAGATCATCCCCACCCAACCCCAGATCTTTAAAACTGCGCAGCAAGACCTCGGGATCAAAAATCCGCATCACCATCTTTTCCCCGAAGGCCGTTGGTAGCGTTGATAACCGCAGCTCGACCTCCTGGCCATTATCGCGTTTGGTTTTGATGCGGCCATCTTGTGGTTTACGCTTCTCGGCCACATTCATGCGCCCCAGAATCTTCAAACGCGAAATCACCGCCAAGGTCACCGCCAGAGGCAGCTCATAAACCGTGTGCAACACCCCGTCAATTCGAAACCGCAGCCGGCTTAGCTCACGCCGGGGTTCAATATGAATATCACTGGCACGCTGATCAAACGCATATTGCAGTAACCAATCGACGATATTGACCACGTGCTGATCATTGGCCTCTGGATCTTTGAGGGTACCCAGCTCCAAGAGTTGTTCAAAATTGGCAGATTCAGATACGGCATTGGTATTGCCATCGGCTCCGGTCACCGAGCGCGATAAACTGTAAAACTCAACAGCGTAACGAGCGATGTCTTTGGGGTTACTCAAGACACGGGTGACTTTTTTCTGGGTGACTTGAGCGATCTGATCTTCCCAATCGTGCTGAAAGGGATCAGCCACCGCAATGACCACTTCCATCGGGCGCACTTCGACGCACAAAATATGATGCCGCTTGGCAAACGCAAAGGACATAATACCGGTCACCACACTGGCGCGAATTTTCAAAGGATCAATTCGAAACAAGGGCAAGCCAGCTTGATCAGCCAACCACTGACACAGCGCCTCTTCACTCAAAACCCGCCCAGCATTAACCTGATCCTCAAGCTCCTGCGTCGCTAAGTAGTTGATGGGGTGCATGTCTAACTCGTCTCGGGAACGGGTCGCCCCGGCGACTTTGTTTGCCTGTTCACGAGAGAGGCGATTTTGCGCGACTAAATCGTCTAATAATTTATGTAGACTTAGCGCATATCGATCAGCCATAGTATATCCTATTGATTTCTGGGTTCATGAGTATACGTTATGCAAGCTTTCATAGATAAGCTTAGTCAATTAATTGCCACTCCATCGGTCAGTTGCACTCAAGCCAAGCTTGATATGAGCAATTTGCCGGTCATTAACCTGCTCAGCAACTGGTTAGAGGATCTCGGCTTTGACTGTCGCATCATGCCTGTGCCTAATGGTGACAGCCAACAAGCCAAGGCTAATCTAATTGCCACCTTGGGTAAAGGCCCAGGGGGGCTGGTGTTGTCTGGCCATACCGATACCGTACCTTGTGATCCGCACCTCTGGCAGCAAGACCCATTTACTTTGAAAATTGACAATGAACGCGCCTATGGGCTCGGCGCTACTGATATGAAAGGCTTCTTTGCAACCGCATTGATGGCCATCGAGCCTTTTGTTAAGCAAAAATTGAAAGCACCCATTATCATTTTAGCAACGGCCGACGAGGAAACCTCGATGTATGGTGCCCGTGAGCTGGTCAAGCAAGGTTATCCCAAGGCGCGCTTTGCGATCGTGGGCGAGCCGACGGATCGCCAACCCATTCGCATGCACAAAGGCGTCATGATGGAGGCCATCATCGTTGAAGGGAAATCGGGACACTCGTCAAACCCAGCACTGGGCAACAATGCGCTCGAAGCCATGCACAGCGCGATGACCGCCCTTTTTGCCCTCCGCTCTGAGCTACAACAACGCTACCAAAATCCGGGGTTTGATATTCCCATTCCCACCATGAACCCTGGCTGTATTCATGGCGGCGACAACCCTAATCGCATTTGCGGCCACTGTGAGTTTCAATTCGATGTGCGCCTGCTACCAGGAATGGGTATCGATGATATTCGCCATGAAATTGATGCGGCATTAGCACCGGTCGCACTCGCCCATCGTATCGACATCAAGCGCGTACCGCTGTTTGCGGGCATCGATGCCTTTGAACAAGCCGCTGACTCAACGCTGGTACAAATCACCGAGAATCTCACAGGCTTTAGTGCCGGCAATGTCGCCTACGCCACTGAGGCGCCTTTTCTGCAAGCGCTGGGAATGGAGGTAGTGGTGATGGGGCCAGGCAGCATCAAACAAGCTCACCAGCCCAATGAGTACATTGCGCTCGATCAAATTCAGCCCAGTGTTGCCTGCCTTCAATCACTGATTCAGCAATTTTGCGTGGAGGCTTAAACTGGCCATTTATCGATCAAGCTGTAAAGCCCAATCAGATTGCCCATGCATCCATTGGCATTTACCCCTATAATGACGCTATTTTTCGAACAAGTGAAACGATTATGAGTGACAACTTTGATTTAGTGAAATCCTTTCGCCAGACCGCGCCCTACATCAACAGCCACAGAGGCAAAACCTTTGTGATTATGTTTCCAGGTGGCGCCATCACTCACGAGAACTTTAGTAATATTGTGCAAGACATTGCTTTGTTGAGCACACTGGGTGTCAAGTTGGTGTTAGTACATGGAGCCCGTCAACAAATCGATGACAAACTTCAACAACACTCCATTGAAGGTCGCATTCACAAGCACCAGCGCATTACCGATGAAACCATTTTACCGCTGTTCATCGATGCCGTCGGCGGTGCCAAATTGGCGGTAGAAGCGGCCCTCTCAACGGGTTTACCCAACTCGCCCATGCATAACTCAGGCTTACACATCAACAGTGGCAACTGGATTTCAGCGCGCCCCTGCGGCGTGGTTGACGGTATTGACATGCACTACACCGGCAGGGTTCGCAAAGTCAATCACGAGGGCATCAAGCAGGCTTTATCCACTGGCGCCATTGGCCTGATCTCACCTCTAGGTTACTCACTAACCGGGGAGCTATTTAACCTAGCCTATACGGAAGTCGCTGAAAAAGTGGCAGTGGCGATTGGAGCCGATAAGCTCATTGCCTTTACCAAAGAACATGGCATGGTCGATGACGACGGCACGCTGTACCGAGAGCTAAATTTACTTCAGTGCGAAAAACTGCTACTGCGCCAAAATGAAGATGACAGCCACCAATCCCTGCGCGCCTGCTATCGCGCTTGCGACCAGGGCGTAATGCGAGCGCAAATCATTAGCTACTGTAATAATGGCGCACTCATCAAGGAGCTATTTACCCGTGACGGTACCGGTACCATGGTGCACAGAGACAGCTACGAAAGCATCCGCCGGGCAAGAATTACCGATGTCGGCGGCATTATCGAGCTGATTGCTCCACTTGAGGCCGAAGGCATTTTGGTCAAACGTTCGCGCGAGCTACTAGAACAAGAGATCGAACACTTTGTAGTGATGGATCGCGACGGTTTAATCATCGCCTGTGCCGCGCTTTACCCTTTTGAAAAAGAACAATCCGCTGAAATTGCTTGCATGGCTACCCACTCAGAATATCGCGGTAAACAGTGCGCCTCCAAATTATTGAAGCATATTGAAAAGCAAGCCAGCGAGCTGAAAATCAAGCGCTTATTCGTGCTCACTACCCAATCTTCTCATTGGTTTTTAGAACAAGGGTTTAGTGCGAGCAATATCGATGTACTGCCCAATAAAAAACAGCAGTTTTATAATTATCAGCGCAACTCTAAGGTGTTTATTAAGGAGATTTCGTGATAACGAAAAAAACATGAAAATCGCACTGTGCTTATCACTACTTATATTTACTCTCACAACTTACGCCGATAGCGAAGCGTACAACTTACCTATTACTCGAAACCAAGTCACTCACGAGATGTTGGCCTATCCGTTTTGGAGTGGAGAGTATCCCTCGCCGGTTATTGATGTTAAAACTAAAAAAATCCACGGTTACCTATCGTTAAGAGATTTACGAGAGAAAAAAACTTGCACCGTTATTCCTGGCGTCTATCACCCATGGTCAGAGGATAAAACCAGTATTCTTAGTTTTTACTCCATAACTGAAAAAGAGGATTTGCTTTTACTCAAGGACATGCCGGACATCGATGCCAAAAAGGGGGACAAGCTAAAAAACACCATCTATCTATCAGAAGGTATGTGCCTATATGAATTAAAAAATCAATACACACAAACAACATGCCTATATCCTGAAGCAGCTCAACCGATCGAATACCCCTCTCACCCAAGCGAATAATGGTTGTATTTAAAATGCGATGAGGGTTACAACGTATTTGTGCAAGATGAAGACTTATTATCTCAAACTGGTGTAAGCAATGGAGCCTTGTTAGGATATGGCAAAGTGGGACCTGCAACTGACTAAAGAAATTTTTGCTTAATGCCACGAGAAATACTCTCCCTGTACAAAAAGCCATTTATCTTGAAGACCATCGAGGAGTTTCTAGCCAACCCATCACTCAAGGACGAGGTGAAACAAGAATTAAAGCAAGTAATCGAAAAAATCAAAAATGAAGATAAAGACTAACGCATTAACGCATCCATAATCTCGCGCAGCAGCTTTTTCTCCTCCCGAATAATACGCTCGCCAAAGGCATAGGGGTACTCGGGTGCGCAGGCTGCAGCTATATCCAAACAGGCTTCCATCACATCCAAACGCTCGTTATGGCTTTTACCTTTCAGCCGTTCAAGCGCAAATTGCCGCAGCTCCTTTAACATACCCGCTGGCGGGCGATGCTTGATAAAACGTTCGATAAAATCATTGGCCACCTCTGTACTCACGACTTCCTCACCAGCGGCCATGGAACTCAGATTGGCCAAATGCTTGACCGCAAAGCGCTGTAAAATGGCAATTTCAGCTTCTTGATTTTTACCATCCGCCCAGACCATCTCGATCAATGGCATTAGCTCTAGCAAGTAGGCATGCTCAGGCTCCAGATCGTACCGGCTCAGCAAATCACTCAATTCATGCATAAATATTCACACCGTTTTTCGTTAACTATAGATGAAAATTTGCCCATTTACTAATTCCCCTCTAAACACCGTGACCACAAGCATAACCAAGAGCCACTTTGGCATGGCTATTTTCCAAGCCAAGCCATTGTTTGACCTCATCATCATAGAAGCCTCCATAGGGTACACCGGCTAATTTTTCCAGCGACAAACGAGTCGCCAAACTTTGCACATACATGCCCGCCTCAATCAATGAAAATCGAGCGCCTCGCTCTAAATACTTTTCCGTACTGCGCTCTGAAAAAAGACAAAAGAAAGTAAATAAGGCCGGCTGACTTAGCAAATCTTGACTCAAAGCCGATTGACACCCAAGAAGGACATTGACCACACAAAGACGCACAGGGTGATAATATAAGACACTGCAAGGTGCAATTCCATAGAGGCATACCGATATTAAGCCAGATATCAATGTTCTTTCATTTAACCTATAGTATTGAAGGCTTCTCAATTATTACTAGAATACACTAGGTGTTAATATGATAGAACAATTGCCTACCAAGGCGTGGGACAATAGAAATCTTCCTTATTATCTGACCATTCTTCCTTATATGCCAAAAGAGTTCCAGAATAAATATGGAGTGAAGTTTGAGAAAGGAACCGACGGGTTGGGCGAGCTGGAATATTGTGTGCTTAAAATAGGAGGGCTTAAATATTTATTGGAATCGCACACAGATGGCCCCAAAGAAGCAACATTAATGAATGTTTCAATTTCAAGTTCAGAACAAGATCTAGAAAAACATATAGATATCTTATTGGAAGCATTGACACTCAATTATTCAGACCTTGTTCATATTCAAGAAAAATTAGGAGAACCAAAATGGATTCTATGCCGTCAGGATGACAACGATAATGAGTTCGAGATGGGTAGATTCTACTTAAAGGAAACCTGCGAGAGACAAAGTAGAATCTATCAAGAAAAGGGACATAAGCAAATTTACTATGTAAAAAAGGCGACGTAACTCACCCAAAAACTTCGCGCTACTATGTAGGACGGAGAGCTACCAGTTAGTTATGATCAAGAGACTGAGTTTAAGAAAGGATACCAAAGAAAAAGCCCCCTGCTTGGATAAGCCAGGGGAAGAGCACAATTAACTACCGAGGGAACCCAAGCTTAAAACGGCAATACCCAGCAAGGAAGAAACTCCAATCACTAAGACTACGCTCCAGCGCAAATAAAAGATCATCACCCCGCTTATCAAGAAGATCCCCAGTGCCAGCCAATCAATACTCGACAGCAACGGCTGCCACAGCGTCAAGATTCCATACTGCTGTTGGCTGACCGAACCAAAGAATACATGTAGCGCAAACCAGAGACTCAAGTTAACAATGACACCGACCACCGCCGCCGAAATGCCCATCAAAGCGCCGCGCAACCTCGGCTGAGAAATAATCCACTCAATATAAGGGGCACCCACAAAGATCCACAAGAAACAGGGAATGAATGTAGCCCAAAGGCTAATCAAGGCACCCGCCACCCCGAACCACAAACCGCCCTCAAGCGCCGCCGCCCGAAAGCCAACAAATTCGGTCACCAAAATTAAGGGGCCTGGCGTGGTCTCGGCCAAACCTAAGCCATCCAGCATCTCTGCTGCGCTCAACCATTGGTATTGATTGACAATATCTTGAGCCATATAAGACAAGACAGCATAAGCGCCCCCAAAGGTCACCACCGCCAGCTTTGAGAAAAACAGACCGAGCTCAGGCAATATGGAATCACTTAGCGCCATCAAACCCAATAGCGGCAGCCACCATAAAGCCAACCAAATGAGGGCCGTTTTGAGGGTCTTGGTATGTGAAATACGCGCAACCGGCATTGTCTGCGCGCCCTCTTTCGAAAACACAAAGTACCCATATAAACCCGCCACCAGGATAATCAGGGGGTAAGGAATCGACAGGAAAAATAAACCCACAAACGCCAGCGCCGCAATCCACCAGGCCGAACCGCCCTTCAATGTGCGTTTCGCCACTCGAATCAAGGCTTGAATCACAATCATCACTACAGCGGCTTTAATCCCCAAAAAAGCGGCACTCATAAACGAGGTTTCACCGAACAGCGAATACAACAGCGCCAAGGCTAAAATAATGAAAGCACCCGGCAAGATAAATAACATCCCAGCCAGCAAGCCACCGATCACTCCATGCATCCGCCAGCCAGCATAGGTGGCTAATTGCATAGCCTCAGGCCCAGGCAAAAACATACAAAAACTGGTGGCGTTGAGATACTGCTGTTCACTCAACCACTTGCGCTCTTCAATCACCTCACGGTGCATTAACGCGATTTGAGCCGCTGGCCCGCCAAAGGACAGGCATCCAACCCGTAACCACACCCAAAAGGCCTCCCTCAAGGAAGGCTTGATCGTATTATCTAACATGATGACCTCGGCTTAATCGTGCTGATGTGACTCAGAAGCCGCATCGCGGGCCCAGCGGAAAAGAGCATCATAAATCAGCAAGCCTTGTTCGAGCTGCTCTAGATCGTTTTTATACATACGCGACAAGCCCAGCGATACCGCCAATAAACCCGCCGCTTGAGGCGCCATATCGAGCTGGTCAGTATCGGCCCCTCTTACTATGGTCGCTAGTTGGCTTAACGGCTCAGACTGGAGTTCAAAATGGTTCAATAAGCTATCGAAGGTACATTCGCCCTCGCGATGCGCAAACTCAGATCCATCCACATCAAAGGGAATTGCCGAAAACAACTCAGCAACCGCTGGTACCTCGCTTTTATTGACGAAAAGAAATTGAGCGTTGGGATCAATAAAACGGCGAATCAACCAAGGGCACGCGATGCGATCGACCTTAGGCCTTTGCCGAGTAACCCAGTAAGAGGGCTTGTCAAAAGACAGCGCTTTGGGCAACCGACTCGCAGCAATACTCAAGCCCTTTGCCTCTGCCCAAGCAATATTACCTCCCTCTAGGGTTTCGGCATGAATACCATGAACCCTGAGCTTAGCGGCCCCCTGACTGAGCTTACGGCCCTTTTGACAGATGACAACGACATGTTTGCCACGTAAATGGGGCACCAACGACTCGATCTCAGTGTGTGGGTGCCTGATGGCTGTGGGAATTAAACGAGGCGCCAGCGCAAAGTCTTCATCAGTAATGACATCGATTAAAACGGGGGGGTTGGGAGTCCCAATCAAGCGGGATAGTTGAGCAACAGTAATTTGCGTAGGAGACGGCATAATACATCCTAAATCAAAAGTTAAAATGGATATTAAGCGCGAAACTCAGGCTGCCGCCTCACGGGGTATTCGCCAACCCCTTAGCTCTATGTTGAATGATTTTTTGATCACAGTCAACACTAAGTGTTAGTAGTACGCGTCCGACTTACCATAAATGCTTTGACCAAAGAAGAAACACGATAGACCATAAGCTTTGGACACATCCTGCCACATTCAAACAAATGGGTTACACTGTATTTAGAGCACCATTAATCAAACAACCCCTAAAAATCAGCGGATTGTTGTGAAAAGCTCTATTTTGGGTTCTCACCATTTTGTAAGTGACAGAACGCAAACCAGTTTTATGAACAAACAGAGGCCAGATCCCCATGAACTGCAAAAGCAGTACCCCCTTAAGCCCATTTCCCGCCAAAAAACGTGAAATTCCTAAACCACGCCACAAACAGTTTATTAGGAAAAATAGCTTTCATTATTTCGGTTACAACTCAGACTCATCTAAAATACTACACAGAAGAGGACAAGCTGATGCTTATTAAGACCATTTTGTTACTTTCGCTAAGCATGGTGAGCTGTCATCTAGCTGCAAAGACAGAAAATGATTATATAGATGACGTCATGCGCGGAATCGGCATAAAATATCTTGTCAGTGAAGATCGAAAACTGCCCAAGAAAGATAGAGAAAAATGGGAGTCTAACTTATCAGAATATGTTGATTTTAAATCATTGAACAAAGACATGAGAGAAAGAATTTTAGAAGCAGCTAATATCAGCGAGCATGATATTAATAATGAGGCCATATTGCACCTGCAAAACAAAGCGGTATTATTTCTAGTTCCCAGAGAACTTTCAGACTATATGCTTGCCTACTTGAAATTTCGAGATAAATACAAGACCCTAGAATTGTGTACTACCACGCCAAAGCTTAACAGCGAAGATAAACTATACTTTTGTAAAAAAAATATTTCAAATACAGAGCAACACTTGGTTCTCTACAAACAAGATTCATCAGAACCTTATGCGAGAGATCGGAAGAGCGTCGTGTAG
>CAXQRU010000147.1:0-5717 GCA_964226685.1 Polaribacter sp.
TTTTCAAGCAGAAGACGGCATACGCGATTAACGATCGTGACTGGAGTTCAGACGTGTGCTCTTCCGATCTTACAGGTCGGGGATTGGCTCATGACCGTATTTTCTGGAGGTTTCCAATGACAAATGATAATCATGATTTTTATACAGCAACTTACAGCGCCGAAGATAACAAGCTTCGCATCTATGCGGATGTTCGCTTAGATGATGAAACCTATAGCCGAGCTAAAGAGTTAGGCTTTAAGTGGGCACGAATACAAGGTTTGTTTGTCGCGCCCAAGTGGACACCCGCAAGAGAAGATTTTTGCATTGAGTTGGCTGGTACAATAGAAGCCGAGAAGACCACTGTAGTCGAGCGAGCCGAGGCAAAAGCCCAGCGCTTGGATTACTTAGCCTATAAACGCTCCCATCAATCAGATGCCTATTTGCAGGCGGCAAATCGAATATCTCAACGTTTCGAGAATGGCCAACCTATTTTAGTTGGGCATCACTCCGAGCGTAAAGCGCGCAAAGATCAAGAAAAAATGCAAAGAGCGATGGATCAAGCCGTGAAAGCACATAATGCCGTGAGTTATTGGCAATACCGCGCCGAAGGCGTTGAGCGCCATGCAAACCGAAAAGCTGACCCAGGAGTGAGAGCGAGAAGAATCAAAACGTTACTGGCTGAGCTCAGAGATAGGCAGCGTGATATTAATCACGCAAATATATGTTTGGATCTTTGGGAAAAGCTTAAAGCTCAACATGGCAGCACTGAATTTGATGAAAAGGTGAAAATGTATGCAGGGTGCCGTTTAAAATCAGGGTCAATGGCGCCCTACTATCGTGATGAATCACTTTGGGATCAATTGGGAAATGGCACCATTGGGAGCCTAGAGGCTGTGGATAAATGCATTGATTTTCATAAATACCAATCACAAAACCCTTATACCTTCCGCTGGATTAACCATATTCTCAACCGATTAGCCTTTGAGCGCTCAGAATTGGGCGCAATTAATCGTTACGATGGAAGTTTGACCGCTGTTATCTTGCAAGGGTTTGCGCGAGAAAATGGAGCGGATAAACCCAAGGCAGTAAAAACAGCCATCGGCTTTAAGTTGACCTCGCCAGTGCCATTGCCTTTGCATTTTGCTGAGGGGAAAGAGCTAGAGCTAACAAATGATCAGTGGCTAGATTTAATGGTGTTGATAGGTTATGAAGTTCCAGCACCAAAGCCAAAACCGGCACCGATTTTAAATTTTAGAGCCAAAAGTATAAAATCTTACAATTCGTCACATGAGTATCCACAAGTCAGTATGACGAAAAGCGAATATAACGCTATTCACAATGATTATCGCGGGGTACGCACGTCTTATTGCAACACGTTCCGTTTTAGAGTTTGTATGCAACATGCGTTAGCGAATGGCTCTGGTTATGGCTTAGTATCTGTATTTTTAACGGATTCCAAGGAGAACCCAACTCCAGAATCAAAAGCGGTTATTACTGAAGCTGTGGAGGTGTGAGCATGGACAAGGCGCTTTACACAAGACCTAATAAGCCAAACTGGATGCCAGTAAGGCGCCGCCGCACAGAGCAACCTATGGTTGCTCTGGAGGTTCCTGAAGTGATGGCCGTGGATGCCTCTACAGAGTGCCATGTGACGCCCCAGGCGGTAGCGGATCGCATGGTGAGCTATCTTTGTCCAGATTCACAAAGCCTTATTCTTGAGCCTCATGCTGGCACAGGTAACTTGATTCTAAGTTTATTAGATGTGGGCTGTGACATAGGAAAAATTGTGGCTGTAGAGAGGCATCAAGGCCTTTGTCAGGCTATTGAAGAGCGTTTTGAAGGGTTGCCCTTGGTTTGTGGTTGCTTCTTGGAATACGCTGAAGAGATGGCTGGAAAACGGGGGTTTTCGCACATTCTAATGAACCCCCCGTTTAAGCACGTTAAAAAGCATATGAAAGCGGCTTTATCATTGCTTGATTCCAGCATCGAGGGCAGAGCGTCTTTAGTTGCATTGGTGCCAGTCACGTATGAACACGAAGACGCACACACATGTGAGGTTTTGGGTAATGATACGTTCCCCAATGCCAAAGTGTTGACAAAAATCATCCAATTTGAGTATTAAGGTATAATGCTTTATTTCACTAAATAAAGGTGGGTAGGTGATCATGGTAAGAGTAGGCGATAGTTTCAGAGAGGTGATAGGGCTTTTTGTTGATTTTCAAAAAATATTTGAAGCAGCTATTGTTCTTTTTGTGTTATTTGCAGCCTGTACATTATTTGTGTCAGCAGATATTTATGCTGTGTACAAGGATCTGCTGCCTTTCCAGGGGCTTTGGCAATCATTAAATATTGTTGACCAGTTAAGATTGATTGCACTGCCGTTATTTTCCGTTTTGACCGTATGGTATTTTTGGGGTGCTTTCGTTAGTAAGCAAACCGTGAGGCTAATCTAATGACTGAAAACAAGCTAGAGATTGATTTTGCTAAACTGAAGGCATCCCCTTGTGCGCTGCCTTTTTTTCATCCTAATTATCGGCCCCCAACGCCAGAGGAGGTGGCGGCCTTGATAAAAATATCAGGGTTAAGCCAGAGGCAAGCGGCGTTAGTGGTTGGGGTTAACAGTAACCCTAAAGGTAGCCCAACGATACGACGTTGGAAAACTCGAGTAGAAGATAAGGAGCATAGAACAATACCTTATGCGGCTTGGCGCTTGCTTCTTGAGTTTACCGGCATTTCTAGCACTGAAGAGACAAGGCGCACGTTAATAATCCAAAAATAATGGATCTACTTATCACGTCGAAGATTGGGGTGAGGGTAGAGTAAAGTTAGGTCGATTAACTAACGGAAATCAAGCCGATCATGGCGAGATAGTTCATGCTGTATCAAGACTTGGTGCGTTGTGTGGCACCAAAGCAGGTTCTAAGCGATCTGTGGGTTGGTCTGATAACACTTATAATGTAATTACTTGTGAAAAATGCTTGGCTAATATTGCCAGGCTCAAAAATTAGGGGAATCAGTATGACGTATTTATTGTCGCTCTTCATAAATAGGGAAAAGTTGTGATAGATCAAACACCGAAAAAGTATAAAATATTTCACACATGTGATATTGGTAATCAGTCAATTTATGTTGAGTCTGATAGCGATCCGACAGATGCGGCTATATATTGCCAAATGTTGATGGAAGCTAAAATAGATGATTCGGTTATAGTTAGCAACTTGGGTATAGCTTCTGCGCTTGTTACTTTTTATAATTGTAGGCACACATCATCAACTAAAGGTGCTATCAATATAGACATGCATGACGAAAGAGATAATCGTTGTGGAACTTGGTTTAAGAATAATGTTGATAATGATGAAAAGTCAGTATTTTATAGGGACGGACTTGTTAATTTTCTGAAACCGCACTTGCACGATTAGGGGAATGCAAACAAGGCTATCACTATGCGATTACTGCTGACTATCACGCTGATATTATTATCTTGCATATGCGGCGGTAAAAGCACTAGAGAACAAAGTGAGATTAAGCTATCGGTTAGAGCAAGGTGTGCGTTGCCTTCCGGGTATGCAAATAAAGGGACTACAGACATCATGGATCTATATCTGCGCATTGAAAAGCTCAAGAAGGCCAGTAAGTAATAAATGGGGGAATCCAAATTATGCATCAAATAGAACAAAGACCAGTATGGCTAAGGCTATTTCGACCGGTTGCGCTTAAAGCTAGACCTTGGAGTTTAAAACACATGAGCAAATTAAAGATATTCGTAGCAGACAATCAAAATATCATCGCGCCATCATTGAAATACATCATAGGGGATCAGGGTGACGTGGTTGGTAGCTCGACATCAACGACCGACTTAATAACAAAATGCGTCCAAGCCAATACTGATATTTTGATTATGGGCCTGAATTTTGGTTCACAAATGGACGGGGTTGAATTCATCGAGAACGAAGAATGGCACGGGAGGTTTAAGATTTTTGTCTTGAGCGACTATTCCAGCGCACACTTGATAAACCGTTTGCTAGATGCAGGGATTTCGGCGTATGTGCCAAAACCCTCAGCTGAAAAGGAGTTTAAAAGAGCATTGACGATAGTCAAAAACAAAGGTGTCTATATTCCAAATTGTTTGCAATCTCGGCAGGAGGAGAGAAGCTAGATCATCACTTAATGAATAGGGGAATATAAGCTCGGACGAAATGATAAATTGCCAAGAGGTAAGTTTTTCCATGACAAGAAAGCTGGTAAGCCCATTGTGGTAATGGATGAAGCCCATTTGATTTTGAAATAAATAGTAGGGGAATCAACATGAAAGATAGTACTAAAAAAGAAATTGTTCACGCGTTCAAAGTAACCACTGTAGTATTTATTTTTTAAATGAAAAAAGGCCACGTTTTTTCTTTATGGCCTTTTTCTCAAGCTGTTTATTGATCTCACTTTCAACTATTTTGGGGATTAGGGCCTTGGTTTCAATAACCTGTTCCTTGAATCGCTGCATTTCCCTAACCGCAAAGGCTGCCTCAGCTCTCACCTTGTCTAATTGATCCATGATCATATCGTTTTGCTGTTTGTACTCCTTTAGTAGCTGGATAGACTCAACCAACATAACGGTTAGGTCTTCTTTGGCGTAATTGCTCATAGTATGGCTTCAAATATTTCCTGGTAAGAGCTATCTAACATTTTAACCTTCTTTTGTCGAGCGTAATTCTCTGCGGCGGATCGAGCGGCTTGGTTATCGCCGTTTTCCTTGGCTTTAGACATTGCTGCCAAAAAATCTTCGTCAGACAATAAATCTGATAGAGTACTTTTTTGGGTGTAGATATTATGCTGCAAAATAGAGTGATTAAAATCGTAAGAAACACCAATCTGGTCTAAAGACTTGCAGAGGCCGCCAAATACCTCATCTATTATAGAATTGGGGTTTACACGGTTAAATATTATATGTATTTGGCCTGGGTCAACATTAGCATGAATAAGTTCGCTGGCAATGCGTATCGTGTCGGCCTGTTGTTTTTTTTCCGGGGTGACTGGTATCACGAAAATATCGATGGCGGTTAGTAGCTCAGGTTCGGCAATTGCAGAGTTAAAAAATTGTTCAACATTGGACGAGCCAATATCCAGGATTAGATTGTCATTAACTAGCAATTCGACAAACAATTGCTCCCCTTGCTCCCCTTTGATTATTTTGGCTTCTTTACCATCGCGGTTGATAGACTCGATTGTGATCAAATCGTGATCAGGCATTCTTAGTGCAAAAAGATCTCTGGCAACGGTGGTTTTGCCTACATTTCCACTGTAACTTAATACGGCTATTTTCATTTTTTACTCCAAATTACAAATTATCTAATAGTTTTTTTTCAAAGGCCTCTCTATCGGCCATTTGCTGCTTGGTCTTAATGGTTGTTTTCTGTGCAGTTGATTTACTGGGAGATAGCGATGACAGAAAGTTGTCTCCCATTTTTTTGGCTTCTTCGGCGACTACTTTTTCTTCTGCTTCGGTCATGGGGTAACGTGATAAGTAGGAGCTAACGGACTTGGCCGAAACCTCGTATTCCTGTGCTATAGCGGCATGACTGCAACCTATGAAGCGATAAATTAAGATGTTTTTGCGGTTAATTTGTAGTTTTGCTCTGGGGGGTAGCTTTATTGCCATTTTTTCGCCACAATTCTCTAGTTTTATTGATGTTAACACATTTAAACTTAAAAGAGCTATATTTTACTTATTATGTTTCTATTTT
>CAXQRU010000148.1:0-13407 GCA_964226685.1 Polaribacter sp.
AGACGTGTGCTCTTCCGATCTCATTTGTTTATAGTGTTCAGACTGATAATATTCGTCTGAATTTTGGCGTTCGAGCAACTCATTTGACATCCCTATATTGCGTAAAAAAAAATACGAAAAGTAACAGCCAAAAAGCGACAGTACATATTGCTTTTTCATTTTCTGGTGCTTTTTCCTTTTGCTGGTTCAGTATGAAAAAAGCATACCCAGCAAGAGGCAGAATGAACCACCAGCGTGTGGATGTCACATCGACAATAGAAAATAGGATAAAGCTAAAAAGTAAACCTAAACCCAATAAGGTTTGAGTTTGATAACTTTTTACTACGGAGCTTAATTTTCTCAGTAGCCAAGTTCTTTATAGGTATTGCTCATACTCAGTTTTCTCGATTAATTATTGTTCTATTTGCTCTGTTATTTCACACTTCAAAATAGACTCTCATTTTTTGGTTGAAAATTAAATGGGGATATGGAGTGATAATAAATGATTATATATGAACAGCAACTGAATCAAGGTGATTAATTGTTTTTATCTTAATTTGAGTGTTTTTGCACAGTGAGTGGTATTAAGAATGATATCTTTGTTTTGGGTGCGAATTGACCCAGTCTACGAATGGTTGATTTCCTTGTGTCAATAAAATTGCGAGATTTCGCAAGTCGTAGTTGACCTCGGTACGACACTTCCTTCTTAGTCATATACCTTGTGCCATCGAGATTGGTCTAGGAGCTACTGATTCCTCTATATAGGGTAATCAGTGGCTCCTGCAATTTAATTTATCTTGAAACCAATATGCTACATCAATATATGCCAAATAGGCACAAGAACTGCTACGTTCAAGGTGGGCTCTGGGTCCTCACCATCGATTATGCCGTCTTTATCGGTATCTTGATCTCTTGGGTCTGAACCAAATTGATACTCCTGCAAGTCCGTTAGGCCATCATTGTCGGTATCTACATTGGCAGAATGAGTTAATGGTTGTAAATTATTCTTTACCTCGAAATAATCTGACATGCCATCAAAGTCAGTGTCTGTCGTTGTCGGTGATGTCCCTGCCACGGCTTCTTCTGCATCAGTAAGTCCGTCTTGATCTGTATCTGGGCTGGTGGTAACGGTATAGGTTTTTGTGACATCACCGACCGTGACAGTGGCGGTTCGGCTGCGCCCAGGTGTTCCTTCAGCAATGATTTGCAGGCGCAGTTGTTGGCCATTTCGAATGGCGCCAGCCGCACTGGTAAATGGGCCACCATCGATAGAGTAGAAGCCATTGAGTACGCTAATAGGGGTTGAGGTATCAATACCGGAGATGGTGACGGCATTTGAGTTCACTCGGCTTCTGGGAATCGCATTGCTACGGTTGTTAAAATTAAAGTCATCGGGTGAGGTATCTGGCGCTACGATATCGTTGCCGCCCACAGCCGTGTATAAATCCAGTAGTGGCTGATTTTCCATTTGAGTCTCGGTGGTTTTAGCGCGCAGGTTTTCTGTATCGGTTGACAATGTGCTGGCACTGATAACCAGTAGATCATGGACTTCGCTCACAGTCAGCTCTGGATGACTCGACCAGAGAACCGCCGCACTACCTGAAGCAATGGGAGTAGAGTAGCTGGTTCCATCTCTTGATGAGTAATTGGTGACCGCGCTGGCGGTATACATATTTTTACCAGGTGCAAAGAGGTCGACATGGCGAGTGTTGGAGCAGGAGTCATCCCCCCAGCGTGCCAGCGCATTATTTTCGTCTGAGGCGCCAACGACCAGTAAGCCTGATTGTAAGTCAGCACCATTTGAGCAAGTGCCCACTGAGTTATACTTAGCAGGGAAAACATTGTCTTGCTCACAGTTGGCGTTGTGGGTATTGCCAGCGGCGACCACCACCAATCGACCACTATCAATCGCTGTGCAGATGGCCTCTTTAAGTTGCTCGTTGTTATCTGAAACGGTGGCAGCGCTGATATTAATAATTTTAATACTGTCTTCTTTGAGGCTGGATATGATGAGCTCGCTCATCTTGTATTGGCTGCCGTTGGGCCCTTTAAAATTGTAGGGATATAAGGCGCTATTCCAAGCGACTCCAACAAGGTCAGTGCCGTCAGTTTGGCGAGCGGCAATCAAGCCTGCTACAGCAGTTCCGTGGTCAATCGTATCTTCTTGATAGACATTGCCATCGCATTTGAGTTCTGGATGGGTACAATCAACACCAAAATCAATGACGGCTACGCTCATTTGATCGCTACCACCTCCGCTGATGGCCCAAGCTTCTGGTGCTCTTATTCTTTCTAAATACCACTGGCACTCCTGTCCATCGCAGTGTTTGCCATTGTCTCCTGGTAATTCGAGTGTTTGAGCATTGGCTCCAGCGCTGATGATTTCGGGTTTTGCTTCCAGAGCTTGTGCGATTTCGTGAACCCCATTGGCTGTCCCATCCCCAGTGAACTCAAGTAGGTATTGCCTAAGTGCGGGAATACAGCCAACAACTTCGGCTCCAACATCGGTAATTAGCTCGTTAATCACCGATATATCCGGTGTTATACCATCGTTGACGGTAATTGTGACTTCGTTGGAGTAGATGAGCGCATCGCTGTTAGTATCCATTACTGCTAGTGCGGGATTTGAGGGACGAGCTTGAGCCGGGCAGCCGCTGATCCAAAAGTTGCCAGTGCCTGAAATGGCTGTGTCATTGAGGTTGTAACGGCCCCTCACTCGGTAAAAACGCTCGCTAGATACCGCGCTGCTGATAAGAATGCTGCCGCTATAAATTCGATCGCCTTGGTGTTGATCCACGCCTTCGCCATCGTCGGCAAGCCTTGCGATGTCGCTATTGATTACTTGGCCGTTTTTATCCAGCTCATCAAGGATTAATTGCTCAGGGTGAGCTGTGCCGCTGGCTACAGACAAAAATGTTACCCGAGTTACGCTCGCTGAGGGAGGTAATACACTGGGGTTTGCTGAGGGTGCACCAAGATTTAGGGTCCTAATAACAGCGGGTTCTTGTGGGCTGCTGTTGCCACCACCACCGCCGCCGCAGGCACTTAAAAAGAGTGAGAGTAGTAAGATGTAGAGAGAAGGTGTTGTGATTTTCAAGTTATATCCTTAAATCCGTTAGTCCATCGACTGAATAAGCAGCAATTCTAAAGCGATATTTTGTGCAAGTCAATTCTGTTGATCAGCTTCTTTAAATGGTAAATAGTGTTTGGCATCCTCGTAGTATTGTGTAATGCCCTCTCGTTCTTGGCTTAAAAACTGTTCAATGGCAATTTGAAATTCAGTCTGAGCAATGTAGTGATGTGAGTAGGTGATGGTCGGTTCAAACCCCCTCTGAATCTTGTGTTCGCCCTGTGCGCCAGGATCAAAGCGTCTAAGGCCGTTGGCGATGGCATATTCGATTCCTTGGTAATAGCAGGTTTCAAAATGTAGGTTTGGGTAATCCTCTAGGCAGCCCCAGTAACGGCCATAGAGCGTTTGACTATCCTTAAAACAAAGGGCGCCGGCAATCCAGTCACCATTCTTATGTGCCTGAATCATGACGAGCTGCTCTCCCATCAATGAGGCTAATAGCGGGAAAAAGGAGGGGGTTAAATAGCCATGGTGCCCACTGCGTTTGAGATAGGTGGTTTGGTAAAAGGCTGTGAAGCGTTGCCAGTCATCTTGGCTGAGTTCACGGCCGTTCTTAACCGTAAAATCGATATCTTCATTAACGGCTCGGCGCTCCTTTTTTAGATTTTTGCGCTTTCTGGAGGTAAAGCTCTCAAGAAAATGTTCAAAATCGCGGTAGTTACGGTTATGCCAGTGAAATTGGCAGCCTGTGCGTAGCATCCAACCCGGTGGCGAGTCGGACTGTGGGGTGAACAGGCTGTGTGCAGAGGAAAAGTGTTCGTGGGTGTAATCTAGCAGTGCTTTGTATATGAAGGCGTAAATATCTTGCTCTCTACCTGGTAAGCAAGCCATACGTGGCCCACTAGCGGGAGTGAAGGGTATGGCGTTGAGTAATTTAGGGTAGTATTCAAGGCCATTGCGATGATAGGCATCGGCCCAGGCCCAGTCGAAAACGTATTCACCGTAGGAGTGGTGCTTGATATACAGTGGCATGAGTCCTACTAGAGTCCCAGATTCCTCAATGAGACAATGGTGAGGTTGCCACCCTGTTTTTTGGGTGGTACTACCACTGTTTTCTAAAGCCGCTAAAAATTCATGTCTCAAAAAGGGATAGTCGGTACCCGCGAGGTGGTTCCAACGATTGGGTTCTATCGAATTGATCGAGTCAATAAATCGGGCTTTCATGGCTATTGAGCCAATGCTTTTACCTGGTTGATAATTTGATGCTCGGGGAAACAGCAAGTGAATTTACTGCCAACGCCAAGTTTGCTTTCAATGATCAATTGGCCATTGTGCCTTAGTAATACGTGCTTAACGATAGCAAGCCCAAGGCCTGTTCCACCGGTGGCGATGGATCGGCTTGCATCCACTCGATAAAAGCGTTCAGTTAGGCGATGAATATGCTTGGATTCAATACCAATGCCCTGATCCTCAATACGCACACATAAACGTTTTGGATGATCTTGAAGTACGGAAACTGTGATTCTACTTTTGGCTGGTGAGTATTTCACGGCATTTAAGAGTATATTGGAGAAGGCGCTATGTAACTCTCTTTCGTTACCCAATAGCTGCCAATCTTGATCGATATGAAGCTCGATTTGGTGTTGGCTATCGCCACTGATGGTGGTTGCATCTGAGATAATTCTTTGTAATAGGCTGCGCAGATCAATGGCATTTTGTTGATCTTCTACTCGGTTTGTTTCCAGTTTGGCAAGTTCGGTCAAATCGTTGACCAGCATATTCATCCGCTGAGTTTGTTGGCGCATTTGTTCAAAGGCTTTATTCCATTTTGGATTAAGTTGGTCGCTTTCGTGCAGTGTTTCTAGGTAACCTTGTAAAACAGTGAGCGGTGTTCTGAGTTCGTGCGACACGTTCGCCACAAAATCTTTACGCATTTGTTCTAGGTGGTTTAAGTGCGTAATGTCTCTGACGATCAGTAATCCCTCGTCAGCTCCAAATCGGGTCATTTGATATTGGAAATTACGCTCGATGTTTTGTGGGGCGGGTAAGTTGATAGGTAGATCAAAATCGCTCCCCTCAATGTAATTGACAAACTTAGGATGACGAATAAAGTTGCCAATAAAATGCCCAGTATCACTTTTCTTAAAGTTCAATAATCGCTCAGCCGCAGGGTTCCACCACGTAATAATATTGCGCTCGTTGAGCAAAATAACAGCGTCATTAAGGGCGGAAGTGGTACTTTCGACCCGGTTAATAACCGCGTGCAGCCGCTGCTTTTCGCGAGCATGCAAGCGATGTATGCGATCGACTTTGTGAAAAATATCGCCCCAAATACCACTGGCTTCTGGGGTATTTTGTTGGTCTTTTTGATTGAGCCATTGATCAAATTTTGCAAGTTGGCTCAGGTGCCAGGCTAGGTAGAGCACAATGGTGATGACCAACAACAATAGAACCTGCTGACATAGCAAGCCCACAACCAAGCCTGCTATCGCAAATAGAAAGATACGTTTTAATTCTTGTGTAAAACTATATGACACAGTGCCTCTTTGCGTTTTAACAATGTTTTATACCGCTAAACCCTTGGTGGAGAAACGGTAACCGGCGCCGCGCACAGTTTGAACAAGTTTATCGTGACCGTCAATGGCAATGGCTTTTCGCAGGCGACGAATATGCACATCGACAGTGCGCTCTTCCACGTAAACATTGCCACCCCATACGTGATCTAACAATTGGTTGCGAGTATATACCCGGTCTTGGTGAGTAAGGAAGAACTCTAGCAAACGGTATTCTGTTGGCCCCATTGAGAGGGGCTCGCTGCCTATAGTGACAATATGGCTTGAAGGGTTCATAGATAAATTCCCAGCAGAGATGGGTTTTTGGTCTGCGAGTCCCTCAGCACGTCTCAAAACCGCCTTTAGGCGTGCCACTAATTCTCTAGGCGAAAATGGTTTGGTTATGTAATCATCCGCACCGACATCCAGCCCTTGAATTTTATTATCTTCCTCGGTTTTAGCCGTTAGCATGATAATTGGTATGTTTTCGGTCAGTTCATCTTTTTTTAGGCGTCTGGCAAGCTCAATACCGCTGATTCCAGGGAGCATCCAGTCCAGTAAGACCAAATTAGGTTTGTGATCGACGATGAGCGCGTGGGCGGTTTTGGCATCAGCCGCTTCAAGGCAATCATAATCCGCCATTTCTAAGGCTACTCTTAGCATGTCGCGGATGGCGCTTTCGTCGTCAACAATTAATATGGTTTTGTCTGGCATAGTCATTAAGAAGGGCTATTGAATTTCTGGCTATTAAATACATCAAATATGACAGTTTTATTGCAAAGGTCAAGTTATGTGCTGACCTAACTAAAGGCTTGGTCGGCAATGATGCCAATTAACACCGTAAATCCAACCCAATGGTTGAGGTAGAAAGCCCTAAAATAGAGGGGCTCTGGTCTGCGCATTAACCATTGCTGGTGCATCATCAGCACGCTAACAACGACCAAGCTGGTAGTGAAAAGAACACTCAGTTCAAACCATTGCTGCATCAATACGAGCCCAAGTAGCGTCAGTATTTGCAGGCATGTGATCGCCAGATGAAGGTGCTTGCCAAACAAAATGGCGGTGGATTTAATCCCAATTTTCTCATCATCGGGTTTATCGACGGCACCATAGAGGGTGTCGTAGCAGACGGTCCAGACCAAATTGGTCAAATACACCAGCCACACGCTAGGTGCGATGTGGTTAACCTCTGCGGCAAAGGCCATAGGAATACTCATGGAGAACGCAGCGCCCAATACCACTTGGGGTAAATGGGTGTAGCGTTTCATAAAGGGGTAGAGCGTGGCCAGAGCAACGGCAGCAAAGGCTAGTTGTATTGTGAGGAGGTTGGTGAGCAATACCAGAGCAGCCGCAATAGCGATCAGCAGGGCAAATAATTTGAGTGCTTGAGAGGCTTGAAGCTCACCCGTGGCCAGTGGGCGTTGGTTTGTGCGTGTGACGTGCGCGTCGAAGTTGCGATCGGCGTAATCATTAATCACGCAGCCGGCTGAGCGCATAAGAAAAACACCCAGGGTAAAAATAATGAGGTTTTTGATACTGGGCCCACTCTCCGAGGCTAACCACAGGCCCCAATAGGTTGGCCAAAGTAGCAGGAGAAAGCCAATCGGCTTGTCGATGCGCATTAAGCGCACATAAGGATTACTGAGATCAATCATGCGCGCTAATTTAACACGTAACGTCATTGGGTTAGAAGCGCTCGATAACCTTCTTTAAAACTGGGATAGTGCATTGAATAGCCAGATGCCCGCAATCGATTATTTAAACAGCGTTTGCCTGAGATGACAATCGGCTCCGGCCACATGGGGCGGGCGGTTCCTAGCTCTTGACTTAGCCAAGTTTCCAGTTCGCTTGAGAGCACGGGGGTGTTGTCGCAGCCGATGTAAACCGATTGAGGCTTATCTAAGCTCAGTAGGTGCTGGATTATTCCAACGCAATCATCGACGTGGACTCGATTGGTCCACAAGCCGGGTTGATCAGTGAAGTGTCCCGCGCGGATTCTGGATAATTTTCGATTATCCGCTCGTCCATAAATACCACCAAAGCGGATCACTGTTGAGTGGTTGTGAGCATTGAGCAGCAAAGTTTCTGCCTCTAAAACGCGCTTGCCATTAAAGCGCTCTGGTTCAGTGGCTGAGCGTTCATCTACGCTTTGCCCATCGTTCTGTCCGTATACGCTGGTGCTGGAAACGAAGATAACTCGTATATCTGTATTGTTGATGGCTGGTAAAAGGGCTTCGACGGCATCGACATAAGCTTTTTTATAGCCCAGGTCGGTATACTCATCGGGCGTCATGATTACAATAATCGCCTTGCAATGTTCGCTCGCCACTTCGAAAAGCAAATCTTGATTTCGACAGTCCCCCAGTATGAGTTTGGCGCCATTGGCGGGCTTGTCGCTTCGGCAAACGCCAATAACGGAATATTGGTCTTGTAATAAAGGCGTGAGCCTTTGGCCCAGGCTGCCATAGCCTAAAATGATCACGTTTTGCATGCGCTACCTTTAAATGATGTGAGAGCAGTTTTTTCACAAATCCTGTGATAACCTTACGGTTCCTTTTCATTGTTAGATTTTGTTCATGACACTAACAGAACTTCGTTATATCGTAACACTGGCCCAAGAACAACATTTTGGTCGTGCGGCGGAGCGCTGCTATGTTTCTCAGCCGACGTTGAGTGTGGCTGTCAAAAAGTTGGAAGATGAATTGGATGTAGCGATTTTTGAGCGCTCCAAATCGCGCGTTCAGCCAACGCCACTGGGTGAGGAAATTATCAAGCAGGCCCAGGTGGTGCTGGAGCAGGCATCGGCCATTAAAGACATTGCTACGGCGGGTAAAGATCAATTGGGTAGCCCGTTGAAGGTGGGCGCTATTTTTACCATTGGCCACTATTTGTTTCCCAAATTCATCCCTCATTTGCAAGAGTCGTCCCCGCGTATGCCTTTGTATGTTGAAGAAGGTTTTACCGCGACCTTGCGACAAAGGCTTCGTAAAGGCGAGTTGGATGTCATCATCGTCGCTCTACCATTTACCGAAACCGATGTGGTCACGCAAAAACTTTACGAAGAGCCTTTTGTGTTGCTGTTGCCCAAGCGCCACCGTTTAGCGGATAAGCCCACAATTGAGCCTGATGATCTTACAGATGAAAATGTGTTATTGCTTGGCGATGGGCACTGTTTTCGCGATCAAATTTTAGAGGCTTACCCCAATTTACAGGCAGACCCGGGCAGTGTTCGAACGGCTGCCGAGGGCAGCTCTTTAGAAACATTAAGGCATATGGTGGCCTCGGGTATGGGGATTACCATACTGCCCAAATCGGCGGCCATTAGCCAATACAGTGATAATCAACTGGTGATCAAACCACTTTCCGATATTCATGCTAAGCGCAGCGTTGGCCTTGCGTGGCGAGCCAGTTTTCCAAGGCATAAAGCCATTGATGCTTTAAGAGATGCCATTTTAAAAGGACAGTAGGATGAGTAGTTTACAGGAGGTTTCGGTCACAGAACTTAAGGGGGTGGGGCAGCAGCTTGCACAAAAGTTGGCAAAGCTCGATATTCTCAATCTACAAGATTTGTTGTTTCACTTGCCCGCGCGCTACAGTGATCGAACTCGCATTACGCCGATTTCCCAGCTCAGCTATCAGCAATTGTGTGTAGTCGAAGGTGAAATTGTTGATACCCAAATCCAGTTTGGTCGCCGCCGAAGTTTAGCCTGTCGTCTGCAAGATGCTAGTGGCAGTATTTGGTTGCGTTTTTATCATTTTTCCGCGGCTCAAAAAGAGCAGCTATCGCGCGCCTCAAAAATTCGTTGTTTCGGAGAGGTTCGACAGGGCAGCTTAGGTTTTGAACTCTATCACCCTGAATACGTAATTGATAAGCCCAATAAGCCCATGCCGCCATTGGATGATCGCTTAACGCCGGTATACTCGACGGTAGATGGCCTCGGGCAAAACCGTTTGCGCGATTTAATTGGGCAGGCTTTTGCCCGTCTTAACGATCAGTCGCTACCGGATTTATTGCCTCGCTCTGATGATTTATCGCTGACTGCGATTTTACGTTTTTTGCATAATCCCCCAGCCAGTGCCTCTACCGAACAGTTATTAACGGGTGAACATCCTTATCAGCAAGCCTTAGTCACAGAAGAGCTGGTTGCATATCAATTAAGTTTATTAAGACTGCGGGAAAAGCGCAGGGCTTTGGATGCGCCTGCGTGCTCAGTGTCTGCATTCGAGAGTGTTTGCAGACAGTTTGAAGCCTCGTTACCTTTTTCATTAACACAAGCGCAAAAAGCCGTGTGCGAAACTTTAAAGACGGATTTATCCAAAGGCATTCCCATGATGCGTTTGGTGCAAGGTGATGTGGGTTCGGGTAAAACCGTAGTCGCAGCTCTTGCCGCCTTGCAAGCGATAGCCAATGATCAGCAAGTGGCGTTAATGGCGCCGACTGAAATTTTAGCCGAGCAGCATTTAAAATCGTTTCAGCAATGGTTTGAGCCATTAGGTATACAAGTCGGTTTTTTATCGGGAAAGCAAAAAACTTCAGAAAGACGAGATCATTTTGAGGCGGCCGCCTTGGGTAAGAGCCAGATCGTCATTGGCACTCACGCCTTATTTCAAGACGATATTATCTTTTCGCGTTTGGGCTTAGTCATTATTGATGAGCAGCATCGCTTTGGCGTCCATCAGCGTTTGCAATTAAGAGCCAAGGGGCAAGAATTAACACCTCATTTATTGATTATGACGGCCACGCCCATCCCGAGAACGTTAGCCATGAGTGCTTATGCCGATCTCGATTATTCAGTGATTGATCAGCTGCCCTCGGGTCGACAGCCCATCAAAACTGTGCTGGTCAATGCCGATCGTCGCGATCAGGTGATCGAGCGTATTGCGCATGCGTGTCAAAATAATCGCCAAGCCTATTGGGTGTGTACCTTAATAGAACAATCTGAAACGCTCAGTGCTGAAGCGGCGGAAGTTACAGCGGAGAATTTACGAGCGCAGCTGCCGCATTTGCGAATTGGTTTGTTGCATGGTCGGCTAAAGCCCAGTGAAAAAGCCAGTATTATGTCAGCCTTTAAACAAGGCGATATGGATTTATTGGTGGCAACCACCGTGATTGAAGTTGGCGTGGATGTGCCCAATGCCAGTTTAATGGTGATCGAAAACCCAGAGCGTTTGGGTTTGGCACAGTTGCATCAATTGCGAGGAAGGGTGGGGCGTGGCTCAGTGGAAAGTCATTGTGTATTGCTCTACGGTGACCCTTTATCTAACATCGCTAAAGAGCGTTTGCAAGCGATGCGCGAAACCAATGATGGTTTTAAAATTGCCGAAATTGATTTAAATATTCGAGGCCCAGGTGAAGTGCTTGGTACTCGCCAAACTGGTGATATTGCGTTTAAACTTGCCGACTTAAAAAGAGATTTGCCGTTGTTAGCGCATGCGAAGTCGACTGCTGAAATGATTTTACAGCAGTACCCAGAAAAGGTAGAGCCGTTAATTTGGCGATGGTTAGGTAGTAGCGAGCGCTTTGCTCAAGTTTGATGTTTTTTATGGGTATCTCTAACAAAAGAAAGCATCAAAGCCAATTGGTGGGCAGTGAAAAATTCTCATTTTTTAAGCCTGTTTTTTTAAAGGCCAATCTCACAACAACTCGAACAAACAGCAGGCAAACGATAAAAGCTGGCCGGTTTTGCGCGAGTATTTAAAGAGCGGCTTGTTTGATGGTTATGCCTTATGCTAAATTAATCATGGAAATCAATCAGAGCCGCTTATGTCTTATTATTTTGATAGTAATCAACCTGACGAGGTACTCAGCAGTGCCTACCAACACTTCCAAGAGCATGGCTTTGTTTGTTTAGAGAACGTGTTTGATTCCGCATTTATTGAAAAGCTACAAGCTCATTACCAACGACATTACGCTTTTCAACTATGGCACACACAACAAGAAAACAAACGACCACTATACACCCTCAAAGTAGATAGTATATTGGCGACACCTCAATGGTTTGCCAATCCCAGAGTGTATCCACTAGTTGAAAAACTATTAGGTCAGGAATTAATTATAGCTGCAATGAGTGTAGTGGTAAGCTTTCCTGGTGCACCAGATCAACGTTTGCATCGGGATGCGCCGCCATTGTTTGCTAAAGATTACCACCAAGATTTGGCCCTGCCTCCTTACTCGGTAACAATGTTAGCTCCTTTAGTTGATTGCACAAAAGAAACTGGATGCACTCGCGTATGGCCAGGCAGTCACAAAATTAGCAATAATGAAACGCTAGCGGCTATCAAACCGATAGACCCTGAGCTAAAAACAGGCTCAGTTATGCTGACTGACTCCAGGGTGCTGCATTTAGGGGCAGCTAATCACTCACAAATTCACCGCCCACTTTTATACATTACCTTTCATCGACATTGGTTTCGTGATTTTGATGGTTATGAAAATAGAGCTCCATTAAATATCGATATGAAAACCTTTAGAGCTTTAGATCCTTCCTCTAAACAGCTCTTCGCCTGGCGTTTCGACGCCTATAAAAAATGGCGACAAAAAGAAGCCCTATTCAGCCTAATGCCAACGGCAATGCGCAAACTATGGAATAAATTGAAAGGGCGTTAGTGAACCTAATGGCTCACTCAGCTGATTGTAGAAACTAATGCTCCAGTTGTAGGGGAGTGCTGATGGAGTCGCATTAGTCCTGCGTGTACTACTTCCTATATCCAGATAAAATGTCAACAGTGTAAGGTTTTGTAATGGATGGATCTGGATTAGCACGATAAGCTATCTGTCCGATCAACCAATGAAATCGAAAATAATGAGATACTTTTACTTCTGTGCACTACTAGTCATTGCGGTTAGTAGTCATGCCGAGCGTTTTTATACGACCTATGTAAAGTCAATCAATGTCAGCAACTACCCCGAAGTCACTTTCGATCTACTGATCAACGACTCAGAGGGAATTGGTGTGAGCGGCATTTTTCCTTTTTGCTATCACAGTACAGGCTGCTATCTACGCATATACGAAAATGAAAAGCTCGTTGTCGAAAACCCGACGAAGATCCAACGTATCATTGACGACTACTCAATGGTGTTACGGATTACCTATCAAAGCAATGTAGCGTTGGAAAAACCCACTTTTTTAAAGATGAAAATGGACTTTGGCGGCTTTCATAATGGTGAGGGCGACCCAGAAGGAAATATCTACGAGTTTGGGCCTGCAAAAAATGGCTATCGCGTGAATAAACAAAACTATAGCGATGACGATGATTATGTTAATTTTGCCCGCACTCAGCGCTTTAGGTGCTTCAAATCAACCAATTTAAAAAATCCGGTTAGACTAGAATTTCGATTTCCCTGGGGGCAAGCCAGCGATTTTAGTTTTTGGGAGGGCGAGAATGCTGATTTTATCCCAAACCCCGCCTTTGTCGCTTACGACAAAGGCAAGGGGTACCTCTGGCTCAACTTTGAGAGCAAAGACTATGATTACGATACTGGCCTGTCTCGCTCATCATGGCTTCAGAGAGAGCAACCAACAGGGATGTATACCGTTGTTAGCGACTCGTTCCGTGCTGTTGAGCTAGTCTATGAAGAAGGCGATAAACGAGTCGTTTTTCAGGAAGCGCTTTCCGATCACGGTGAGCACACGTGTCAATGGAATAAGCTATAGGGGGCTATTATGGCTCCTAATATTACACCGGAGCCATCAATGCCAACATATTGCCTCACAAAAACACTCATACTCGCCCAACCGGATAAGGGTTGGCTTTGTGTCGGGGTCACTTTAATAAAACTATTAACGTATTGATGTTAAATGAATA
>CAXQRU010000149.1:0-37886 GCA_964226685.1 Polaribacter sp.
TCAATATTTTGCTGGAGAGGCTGAGGCTCATAGTATTCGTTGATTATAGAGTGGTTGAAGACGATATATTTCAACAGATTACGCGAGCCCTGGCATCTCCTTCAGCGTAAGAAAGCGGAGAACAGCCTTTTAAATTGCTACCCCAACAATCAAAATAATACAAACCCAAAAGAGTAAGGTTCGTGAGTAAAGGCTCGCGATAATTCTAATATCAATTAACACATCGCAAAAACCTTCTTGGCAGGCCAATGCAGTCTCTTCATCGGTCACACTAGGGAGCTGCAAAGCACCTTGAATATAATGAGATAACACCGCTGACGTTGAACGCACTCCACACAAAGCACAAGCACGCCAATGCTCAATGCAACCCATAAAGTTACCCGTTAATGCAAAACTGAAACCCAAAACTCGCAATGGCAACCATTCTGTCAACCATAACCAATGCTTTGCCGAGCGCAATTCTGACTCAGTTACCTTATCAGAGTGCGCTAACACAACACCCAAGCGATAGACCAATGCACCCACTGGCCCCAACACTAAAAACCAGAAAATAACAGGAAAGCTTCTTTCAAAGCCATGATAAGCAATCGCTCGCATGGCAGATATTTTCCAATCCATTTTTTCATCGATCTCAATTGCGGGCTGCCACTGCTTGATCAGTTTCAAGCCTCTTTCGGCGTCGTCGCTACGCCAAGCCGCTTTTAAACTTTCCACTTGAATACTCCAGTCACCTCGACCAAAGCTATACATCAGCACTAAAAGGGTTACAATAGCATTCAATAAGCCCGAAAAATCTTTCAAAAACCACAAGCCAATCGCTAATAAACTCGCTGGAATAAGCAACGCAAGATGGATGGCATATCGACCCGCTTTGGGTTTTATAGCGCCTAAAAATAGGAGTAACCAATGATCTTTTTGAAGATAATGAGCCAGCGGGGTCCAGCGCCACAACACCATAGCCAGTAACATGATTAACAGTGACATAGTGGTTTCCTCATGGCTGAATCTGCAATCGTTGCCAGTCAAAGGCTGGCCCTGGATCGGTTTTGCGCCCTGGAGCAATGTCACAATGACCCACCATGCGCTCTCTGGTAATTAATGGATATCGATGACAAAGAGACTGCACCACCCGATTCAACACACTATATTGAGCCTCGGTGTAGGGCAAATCATCCGTACCTTCTAATTCAATGCCAATCGAAAAATCATTGCATTGCTCACGACCCTTAAAACAAGAAACACCGGCATGCCAGGCTCTATCATTAAACGACACAAACTGTACAAGATCGCCTGTGCGCTTGATTAATAGGTGAGCCGAAACGGTCAATTCGGCTATCGTTTGAAAATAAGGATGCTCATCTGGGCTGAGTTGGTTCGTAAAAAAGCGTTCGATACAATCGTTACCGAATTCCCCTGGAGGCAAGCTAATATTGTGAATCACCAATAAGCTTATGGGTTCACCTTCGGGACGTTGATTAAAATTTGGAGAAGGAATTTTATCAGCACCCTCCAACCAACCGCAATCACTAATCATAAGAGCACACTTTTGTTGTATAGGAGCAGCATACCGGGAATTATGAATATTTACGAGTATCGATTGTTAGAGAATTATTAACCCGACACTCGAGTACGAGTATAACCCGTTGGTAGCGGCACAAGGAGGTCTCGCTGCTTGCCAAGCGATGCTTTCCTATACATCCTTATTTTTGGAGGTTCTAAGATTAGTAATGACCGATTCCAAAGCCCGATCAAACAGCATGCCATCGTCGAGTGATCGCAGTGAGCCATCAGCCAAGGCCAACGCAAAACTATCGCGAGTTTCTTCGCAAACTTTCACGCCATTACGATTAATAAAAATATATTTACCGGTAGCCTTAATTAACGTTGCCATTTTGCACCGATACGATGCCCCTGACTCAACTCGTTCAAACCAGGTGCCAGGTGCGGTGCGATCTACCACAGAAAAATGCGGTGCTAGCTCCTGTTCAGTAAACTCTGGCTTCTGGGTCGACGTAGCCTCTGGTTTCACTGTATCGGGCTTGGGCTCTGCCTGGGCTTTAACTTCTGGCTCAACCTTGGCTTCCGGTTTGGGTTCTGGCTTAGCTTTCGCTTCTGGCTCTACCTTGGCTTCCGGTTTGGGTTCTGGCTTAGCTTTCGCTTCTGGCTCTACCTTGGCTTCCGGTTTGGGTTCTGGCTTGGCTTTGACTTCTGGCTCTACCTTGGCTTCCGGTTTGGGTTCTGGCTTGGCTTTCGCTTCCAGCTCTACCTTGGGTTCCGGTTTGACTTTTGGTTCTACCTTGGGTTCTGGCTTGGCTTTGACTTCTGGCTCTACCTGCGGCTCTGGCTTAATTTCAGAGCCCCTGTTGACTTCATCCATCTCATCATGAATTAAAAAATCCTCTTCTTCATGTTGAGTGTTTTTCAACATGACATCGGTTTTTTTCAAAATCTCCAAATGGGTATTTTCAAGATCACACAATAACTCTGACTGCTCTGATGGGTTATAAGAAATGCCCTCCAAACCCCGCCGAACACTTTTTAGCAGCGCAGGCAAAGCCGCCATCAATTTTTCTCTGTGTGCTTGGTCTGTTACCGGCAGCATACTCCACACGAGCAGGGAAGCTGTTTCTACGGCTCTCTGCCAAGCCTCACTGTCACCACCGTGGCGCATATGCACCAAAAACATGACATTCGCCCAAGGGCCTCTTAGCAATTTTTCTGCAACAGCCGGTAGGGTTTTACCCCCTATAATTCTATCCAATTCTTCAGAAACGTTATTACGTCCTACCTCGGCCTTGGCTTTTCCATCTTCCTCGTCGAGCGTTCTTTGTTCCAAAATGGACGCTCTATGTCGCTCTTTTTCGATAAACTGAGTAAAGTCCTCAAGCAAGACACCAAACAATTCAATATTACGATCAAATTCTTTGAGTACCCTCTCAATAATTTGACTAATTTTTCGATACAAGGGGTCTTTTTTACGACCATCTTCCCAACCCAATGCCGCAGTCGCCATTTCATTGAGTAAACGCCGAGCAGGATGACCTCCTTTATTGAAAAAGCTCGGATCAGCTAAGGCTACTTTGATAATGGGTATTTGCAAACGAGCCAGCAGAGCCTTCATTGGATCCGCTAAGTTACGGTCTTCCAGGATAAACTCAAAAAGCATATCGACCAGTTTGATCACATCTTCAGATTTGTTATCCAGCGCCTGTTGCCCGGAGTACTCGCCAATAGATCGACCTATTTGGGCGCTGGGCAATAACTGGGGCTTACCTGAAGCAACCGGATTATCCAACTGCTGATATTGTAGGTGTGATAAAGCATTGAACAACACTTTAGATAAACGTTCGGCATCACCCTGATCGTTTGACAATAACGAATGAAGTGTACTGAGCAGACCCGCTTCGCCCTTTTCTTCTTTCGAAATAACGCTGGCCGAAACCTGAGAGCTAGGATTTTCTTGCTTAACTTTGGCGGGCTCCTTACCCGGCACTACACCAGCATTTCGCAAAATCTGGCTCGCCTCTTCCAATATCAGCTTAATTTGCCCCAAAACATGCCGCTCAAACAATTTGAACAGCACAAGCTTGGCTTTAATATCGACTTTAACATTGCGAGAGCAACGCAAGAAGCAATCAGAGAGCAGCCTGGGCGAGAGCGGGTTATTTCTGCCTGTCACTGGCACCAGAACAATGGTGTTCATGGAAGAGGTTAAACTTTGTAAAGCCTCTTTTGTATGGTTGTTGACTTTGTTGACCATAGTATCAACCGCAACCATCTCTTCGAGTTCATCCTTTTCAATGAGCGCTAACTTATCTGATTCGGAGCCCTCATAAGTTGCCAGATCCGCTTCTGGGTCAATTAATTTGACAAAGGAGAAATCAACGCCATCTGAAAACTCAGCCTCAATTTGACGGCGATGAATGCGAATCTCCCGCATAGACTCAAAATAAAGGTTCTGTTCAAAATTAGTGGCAGCTCGATCAGCCAATTCAAACAATGAGTCATCAACGTGGTCAAATAAGACTTGCATAGCCGCTTTCAACACGTCTTGAGCATGTTCTCGAACCCTTTGCAAGGGCAAGGGCAACTTATCTAACTGCGCATTCATAGCCACTTTATTCTTATTAGCGTCATTGATTGGAACAATTTTGTCCCTACTCATACTTTACTGACTCCACTTACTAACGCGTAATGGTTTTGCATCATACAATGATACAAAACAACTTGCGAATTAAAACGCCAAACTTGTGGCCAAATTACCTAAAAATGTCTATGATGACTTTTGCATGAATAAACACTGGACGCTCTTAGTTCGTTTAGTTATCAAAAGAACCGCGTCTAATGAGTGCAAGGTCAATCTACCTCTTTGACCGACACACTATTAAGTCTAGCAGTTGATGCTTGAGCAAGAGAAAGATATGACAAAAAAATCCTTTGACACAACGGGCCGCACCATGCTCTGGATTGGGTGGGGCATCGCACTGGTCATACTTACCTGGATATTTGCCGGTATTGAGGAATCTCTAGTTAATCCAAACAGCGAGCCAGAAAGTCAAATCATCGGCGATTCACGCCAGGTAATTTTAAAACAAAACCAATACAATCATTATGTTGTCACGGGTAAGATTAATCAACATGAAGTCATCTTTTTCCTAGATACAGGAGCCACCTCCGTTTCAGTCCCTCAATCAGTCGCTCAAAAAATTGGGCTAAAACGAGGTTACAGTTACCCCGTCAACACCGCTAATGGCACAATCAATGTCTATCAGACCACCATTGACGAGCTAACCATCGGCAATATCGTACTGCGCAACATTGATGCCAGCATCAACCCTTACATGGAGGGAGATGAAATCTTGCTTGGCATGAGCGCCCTCAAACAGGTAGATTTCTACCAACAAAAAGGCACTCTTACATTGATCCAAAAATAAGCTGAGCCTTAGGGTGATAGGCGCTGTATCTGCCATTGACCATCATTCTGGGTAAACTCAAAGCGATCGTGTAGCCGATGCTCCCCACCTTGCCAAAACTCTATCACTGTTGGGATCACCCGGTACCCCCCCCAAAAATCCGGCAGAGGGATGTCCTGCTCCTCAAATTCCCGCTTCTTGCGCTCAAATTGCTCTACAAGAGCCGCCCTAGATGCAATGGGTTGACTCTGGTGAGACGCCCAAGCACCCACCTGACTGTCTCTTGGACGTGACAAAAAGTAGGTTTCAACTTCCTTGCGAGAAAGGGGTTCAGCAAGCCCTAACACTTCTACCTGACGCTCCATAAAATGCCAAGGAAAATGCAAGCTAACCATGGGATTTACCGTAATATCGGCAGCCTTCTGGCTTTGAGTATTGGTATAAAAGGTAAAACTACTATCATCATAGTGTTTTAACAGCACAATCCTTTGTGACGGCGCGCCATTGGCATTAACCGTGGCCAAGACCATGGCATTGGGATCAGGCACGGATGCCTCAATGACTGCCTTAAACCATAGGTCAAATTGGATCATCGGATCTTGATTCAAGTTGCTACGGCGCAAGGAGTCCAGCTGATATTGCTTGCGATAATTACCTAAGTCCATCATCATCTCTTCTTGGTAAAAGAAGCTAACATAAATGAATTTTTTCGCGAAGTCGAGCAAGGCCGTATCACAAATACGCTCTAGGGGTGACCGCAATGAAAAAGAAAATCAATCTAGCTTTGCAAGGTGGCGGGGCTCATGGCGCATTTACTTGGGGAATTTTAGACCTTCTGCTTGAGCGTGACTGTTTTGATATCGATGGAATCTGTGCTTGCAGTGCTGGTGCCTTAAATGCGACCGCTCTCGCTTATGGTTTACACTTAGGAGGCCCCGCCAAAGCTCGGGAGGTACTCGATCAACTATGGACTGAAATCCACAAAACAGGTTTACAAACAAACCCTGTTCAGTTCAATCCTTGGGAGCAATTTTGGGGCACGCCAGTGGAACACTCGCTCAGCTACGTCTGGTTTGATTCAATAACTCGCCTGTTTTCACCCTACCAACTCAATCCTTTCGACCTCAATCCGCTATCAGACATTCTCGATCGCGTCATCAATTTTGAAATATTAAAACAATGCCGTGTCACGCAGCTATTTATCAGTGCTACGCATGTCGCTAGTGGTCGCGTTAATGTATTTGAAAATCATGAAATGTCCAAGGATGTCATTCTGGCTTCTGCCTGTTTGCCCTTTATTTTCAAAGCAGTAGAAATTAAGGGCGAGCATTATTGGGACGGTGGCTACATGGGCAATCCATCCCTATTTCCGCTCTTTTACAAAAATGACACTAGAGATATTATGATTGTTCATATCAACCCCATCGAGCGGCAGGAGCTCCCCACCAGTGCGCATGAGATCATGAACAGAGTCAATGAAATCACATTTAACAGCTCCTTAATTAAGGATATGCGTGCCATTGCTTTTGTTAAAAAATTGTTAGAACATGGCATGCTTAAAGAACAATATCGATCTCAGTTCAAAAATGTACTGGTGCACTCAATTCGAGCTGACAAAGTGCTGTGTGATCTGAGTATTGCCAGCAAGTTCAACACTAGCTGGGAACTTCTCAGTGATTTAAAACAGCGAGGGAGAGAAACCATGAAACAATGGCTTGACCAACACATCAATGACGTTGGGGAGCGAGATACCGTGGATCTGCAGCAAGATTTTTTATCTTCAGTCGGCGACTTCTTCAAAAACCGAAATTAAGAGGCCTATTAATGTATGCTACCTGCTCCATTAAAAAATACCGCTCTATGCAAAGTCAGAACAGTGACAACCTTTATCACTTTACCCAATGATCAGAACCTGTGGGCATCGATTATTGAGAAGGCTAGTCGCGTCTGTTATCAATTAGTTAGCGCCTTAGCCGAAAAAAATTATGAAACCCAAAGTATTCGAATTGTTACCAACCCTTTTGGAGAGTACCTTGACACCAACTCCATTGATAAAGCCAGTGAAGGCTTGCAAGCGATTACCAATCTGTTGAGTGCGAGCAAGCAGTCAGGGTACCCGTATTCGCTTTGCCATTGGTGAAGCTCGCACAGAAGAAGAGTTAGATCTATTGCCAGAGCTGATCAACCGTCATGGTGACCTCAGCAATGCCTGTTACAACGTCGATGCCGATGATCTTGGGGTTCCGAACCTTGATCAAATTGAATTAGCCGCCAAGACCGTCCAAAAAATTGCTAAAAGCACTCATCAAGGCGAGGGAAATTTTAACTTTACTGTTAACTTTAACTGCCCTGCCCACATACCCTACTTCCCTGCTGGTTACCATAACAATACCAGGGATTGTTATGTCATTGGACTTGAGACGCCCGATTTGCTCAACGCTAGCCTCGAGCTATTAGACAATATAAATAGCAATGATGCCTTTGACATCATGAAAGAAAGCCTACAATATCATGTCGATGCTATTTTATCCGTTGTTAAATCGACAGAAACCTCGCTACCCTTTTTAGGAATCGATAGCTCAGCCGCTCCCAGTAAAGACTGCCGCTCAATGATAGAACTGTATCAACAACTGGGCACCCCCTATTTCGGTGCTCCAGGAACAATTAGCACATCAGCCTTGTTAACTCGAGTTTTTAAAAGCATAGAAGGTGTAAAATTGGTGGGCTTTTCTGGCCTGATGTTGGCCGTAACCGAAGATACAGGCTTAGCACAAACTACTCAAAACCCGGGTCTATCCATGACAGACCTACTCGTGAACAGTGCCGTTTGTGGTATTGGCCTTGATACCGTACCCATCCCTGGCGATAGTGATAAGGCCGCGATTGCAGCGTTAATGAAAGACACAGGAACACTTGCATTTAGGCTCAACAAACCGCTGACCGTTAGACTTTTTCCAATACCAGGACTCAATGCCGGCGATATGACTCGATTTGAAAGCGACGACCTTTGCAATTGTGAAGTACTGAAGCTTTAAAAACGTTTTATTTTAGTCAGGAATCTTAGGCTCATCACCCAAAATAGCCACAGCAAGTTTGTGTGGCTTAGCCACGGCTGGACGATTGGGTGCTGTAAAGGGGCGACTTACCGAAGCCTTATCGGTTGCTCTATAAACCAGCCGATCATTAACAATTGTTGCAAGATAACGCCCACCTTTGTCAAAAACCTTATCACCCTTCATCTTGCCAACCACCACACCTGATCGACTATAAATAGTGTCGCCCACAACTTGGAGAAACTTTCCATTTTTTGTGTAAAGACTCATTTTTTATTCCTTAGTTAATCGCTAATCAAGGCTTCTTAAATAGCGTCATAATCATTGCTCAATTTTAGAGAGCAACTTGGGGTTTTCCACCAAATTTCGGACACCGTGAGCATGATCTTCGTTAAAGACATTGCCTTTGCACCACTTACCCACGGAGGCGATATTGACCTTTTCAACCTTAGGGCGGACGCTCCAAGTAACCTGAAAAGGTGAGCCATTTTCATTGTAGCCGGGGCCTGTGGTAGAACCTGAATACTGAATCGGCTTTCCTGTATTATTGGGAATACCCGTCGCTTGTTAGAAGCCAGTTTCTTCATCATATGCTGTCAATTTCGCAAAGTCCAGCGCGCTAGAATCATTGACCAAAACATAGACTTGTGTTTCCACTCGCAATTGCGGGTTTCTGATGGCTTCGTTAAGACATGCCGCTAGGGTCGGGCCTGGTTTTATCTGCGCATGAACAGCGTGCTCTGGGATCGTTTTTTAACGTTCCCAGAAGCACTATGTTAAGCAAACTTAACGTATGAGTCAGAAAATAATCATTCCCTAATCCTTAGTAACAGCCTCACCCATAAGTTTTTGTGCGGCTCTAGTGATTGGAATACTTTCCGGCTGGATATGAGTCCAAAGACCAAAATTTAAAATTCCAATGGTATTATCATTGTTAATAGCCCAATCATAATACCGCCAATTTATGCGAGCGACATCTGCATCACTGGTAGTACCTTCAAAGTGACTTTGGGGTATAACAAAAATAGGTTTATATGGTTGCCTCGCTTGTAAGTCCTCTTGCATTCTTTCTATAGTAGAAAAATTTGCAGAAGGCACATATTTGTTTGCAGCCACCCAATTCAGCCCATTGACATATGGCATAGATTTACTAACAGTAGAATGCGCAAAAGTGGCCATAATAGGTAAATTGGGTAAGTCCTGTTTCACTTGAGATAAGATCATTTCATAATCTTGAGGGTTTACCTTAACCACTAAGAAAGGTTCATCAACAATATACAATGCTGCTAGCAAATTTTGATTTTTAATAATTGTATTTTTGATGCTCGCCCATGTAGATAACCAGTTTGGCGACAATTTAACAAGATTTTCATGACCTTCTAAATCCCAAGGCCAAAACTCCCACCTTACCTGTAATATACATTTCTTTGGCTTACACCGATCAACAAAATACTGGCTACCAAGCGACTCTATTTTATGTGTAGGGATAGTAATAAAATTAAAATTTGTGTAGTCCACTACTTCATTAAGATGACTGCCATACTCTGGGCTTTCAGTCCAATAGTAACCATAATATTTTAAATGCCCAGGACCAGAACCCCTTTGAATATTTACCGTAAAATCATCAAACCAAGAAACTGCTCCTGTATTTTTATCAATATATGCTCCAAGGTAGGGATGAGCACTTTCGGGAATCGGCTCATCAAGCACAGCTGTTACGGTATAGCCGTTAATCACTGCCTTTAAAAGACCTGGTTTAATGTCTAAAACAATATCATAAGTATCTGCTGGAGGGATTCTATTGCTAACCCTTTTTGAATGTCCATTTTGAAACACTCCCACCGCACCATTTGACCTAATTAAAAATCCAAAATTGGTTTGTGTGACATACCCCCTTTTGGTTGAATCAGAGTCGAGCATAAATGATGTCCACATGCCGCTGGTTTTATCATTTTTAACAGGGTCAGTTTTAAATTTGATTTTGTACCTATTTGCCGATCCAGACGATATTCGATGATTGAGCATTACCGAAGAAGGTTCCAAGTGAAAAGAAAGTCTATCAGGTGTATTGACATGATTAACCTGAGATAACCATGAAGGATTGTCAATCTTATCATACCAAGTGCCATCCCTCCTATCCCAAGTAGTCCCCTCCCAAAGACCATAGTATTGACGCTCTGGCAAATTGTCATTTAATCCATAATCATCATTTTTTGCTTTATTGAAACTATCAAAATACCTAAAGTGCCAGTCTTCCGCTGAAGCGGAAGCAATAAAGCTAAAATAAAAAAAACATAACAAGCAATGCTTCATATTAACCTCATAAATATCTAATTTAATTCTAATAGTGGACAAACCGAAACTACAAATAAGTTTGTCCTGCCGATGGGACTTGTTAAGTGTGTAAGCTATTGTGGCATAGTCAGTAAATATTTTTTGTGAAGATTCTGCGAAATTATTGGATAAAATTTTCGCTATATTACAAATTGCAGAGAAAAAGAAACATTGTGACTAGAAACTTGAAAAATCTTTCGGGGTGCAAAGCTAGTTTAAATTGTTGTTATCGTTTACAAGACTGGGGGACATAAAACTCCTTGAAAAATGAAAAGATAAAGAGAGTCAAAGCTCATAGTTAGACCCTCTTCTACCACGCATTGTTTGAATAATTAGCGATAACTATATCGGAGCCATTTAATCTTGATTAATCAACTCACTCTACCTCAAGAATTTCAACATCATGGGTGACCTTAACACCTGCAGCTTCCAACATAATCGATGCAGAACAGTATTTGGTAGCAGATAACTCACAAGCACGCTCTACTTGCACAGACTTTAAGCCTTTACCAGTAACCACAAAGTGTAAATGTATTTCCGTAAAGGGTGATGGAACACCTTCTGCCCGTTTGGCAGACATTTCAACCCTGCAATCGGTAACGGGCTGGCGGGACTTTTGTAAAATGCTCATCACATCAAAGCTTGAGCAGCCACCTAACCCTAGGAGGATCATTTCCATTGGCCTAACACCCAAATTACGGCCGCCATGATCAGGAGGGCCATCCATTACCACCGTGTGGCCGCTACCAGACTCACCCAAGAACATCGCATTATCAACCCACTTAACTGTCGCTTGCATCTACGCCTCTATTTTCAATAAAAAGCTTATTAGATAGTAAATTGCTCAAAGCTTCAACGCCATATTCCAATATTCACAGTGAGAGCCGAAAATTTAGATTAATTTGTATACATAATGACTAGAATACATACAGCCATTTTCTATACTTAACGATAGCAAATCAATTAACAAAGGTTATTTTTAACAATGGTTGGTCTTCCTAGTATTATTCTTGCCAGCACCATCGCCTACGCCTACTGGCCTTGGTTTGACAGTACTTTTGGTATTACTCTTGGTTTACTTCTCAATATCAT
The DNA here is from genome assembly GCA_964226685.1 of Polaribacter sp. Classification (GTDB taxonomy): domain Bacteria; phylum Pseudomonadota; class Gammaproteobacteria; order Pseudomonadales; family Cellvibrionaceae; genus CAXQRU01. Next base: position 11,393 of record CAXQRU010000149.1, read on the forward strand.
CACCTTTTTTCTGGTTTTTACGAAAACCAAAGGGTTCTTAGCAGAGTTAAGAGAGTAGCCATCAAAGTCATTGGAAAACCCCTAAAGAAAGATTACACTTCTACAAGCAAAATCTTCAGTGGTTACATACAAATTGGGGGATGTTCAATGAAGTCAGGATTATTATCCATTATTATCATTTCGGTATTCTTTTTGTCGGCCTGCGAGACAATGGAAGGCCTAGGACGAGATATTCAAAAAGCCGGCGGCGCTCTTGAAGGCTCTGCCAAGGATAGCAAATAAGTTAGTCGAGTGTATTGCTAAGACTAGTTGCCGCCATACGCATCATAAGGGTTGGGGACAGCGGGTTCTTTTTCTGGAGGCCCGCTCATGGAAGGGTTAGACCAAGGGCCTGTGATGTCGTACTCGATTGTTGAGACCTTATCCACTTGCTTTTTAAACATTTTACCCAATACGTAGACACTAGCCGCCGTTGGTAATCCTGCTGCAAGAGCCGTCACCAAGGTTAAATTTCCCGTCACCGGTAGTGTCGTTTTAAGTTTTAAATCGAGTAATTTCTGATTCATGTCAATTTGACCAGACATTGAAAATGAACTCGAAGGAGCCTTCACATCAATGGAATCTTTCAAAAAGATTATACCTTGGTTAAACTCAAAGTTACCTTCCACTCGATCAAATGCTAAGCCCGTTTTGTAGAGATCAGAAAAGTCTAAACGCAGGCGCCTGGCCCAACTATCGAAATTGAAAAGCCCAAGCAATCGTAGAAAATCGGTTGAGGATTGTCCTTCGGTTTTCAAAAATTGACCCTTTTCTAAAGAAGCAGCCATCTTTCCCTTCAATTTTTTTAACGAAAATTGGTTGAGTTGTCCTTTCCAAAACACATCGACAATTATCTCGGTTTTTTGGTTATCTATCGCATTTTCCATTTCCCAAGCTGACAGGAAGGGTTGTAAATTACCACCGGAAATTAAAAACTGTAAATGACTTTGATCACTGGATTTCAGCCACTCCAATTGAGCAAAAGTTTGTCCTTCACCCACTCCCGATAACACTAAATTTCCCGGAAGGTTTGCAGTAATTTGATCAACCCGTAAGGCATCGGCTTGACTTCGAATAATAAAAGACCATTGCCCCAAGCCATTACCTTGATAAAAAAGTTTATCGATGCTCACATCCATATCGGGAACTTGACGATGATCAAAAGCTTCCGGTATAAAATCTTGCATCTCTTGTTCAATTTGATCGCTTAGGGGCCAATCTAAGCGCTCCAAAAATAATAGCCATGGGCGCTTAACACTTTTACTCAATGTGCCGGTTAATTTATCACTACTAATGGATAACTCATGCTGATCACCTCTGTGTATACTTTTTAGAGAAACGTTTGTTAAGATATGTTCGTTAATCATTAGCTTTTTTGTCAGAATGTTAACGTCTGTATCTTCACTATCACCACTTGATGAGTTAGATATCACTCCCATCCAATCAGAAACATTCAAGGCTTGTACATCTAAACCAATGTATATGGGTGCTGCCTGAGATTTGGGTCTAGCTTGATTAACCGTAAAATAATCACCTTGCCGATCTCGACCAAGGCGAATATTTTGGTTGACTACTGCATCATAATAGAGTCGATCCAACTCCATATCCAATTTCAATGGCCAGATTTCATTTTTTGGCTTCAATAATGGTTCGGGAAAGTCGGTGTAAATATTTTCTAGATCAGAAGAAACCGATAGTTTTACTGGACCTTTTCCAATCGCTAAACTCGCTTGATAAGCAGTTGTTCCATGAATCAATTTAAGAAACGGATTAGGCCACTGTTTGTTCACCTGTGCGATACTGGCACTGCCTTCCCAATCGATATTTGTCACGCCATTTGATTCACTAATCGTCGCCTTAACAGAATTACCCAACACTCTAGCCGTTAAACCTTTGGCAAACAAGCCTCTACCCAAAGCATAGTTAATACGCCCAGTAATGGCATCAACTTGGAGTTCTTGACTCGGCCATTTTAATTGCACATCATTTAGATCAATGGCCACATTATGTTTTGATTTCGCCCCTTGAAGGCCAATCAATAAGTCTACATAGGCTGACACATTGCCCGCCCCTTGCCACTGATCAATAAGCTCACCTACCACATTCTTCAAGATGGATTGTCTAACAAAATCCAGCCCTTGAGCTACATTCGCAAATGCGCGCCCTTTAATCTGAACTTGTTTCGCTTGATTGCGCCATTGCCCAGGAAAAAAGATATTAACGTCGCTCACCGAAGCCCCAACTGTTTTAGCCGTCTTTATATGAGCGTTGACTTCGCTATTATCGAGAACCAACAGACCATTAACATCGGTTAATTCCGGCCAATCTGAACTGTAATTCAAGTGGCCTTGTTCAAGATTCACAAAAACTTGAAACGTTTTATCAGTTTCTATATCTTCGCGAAAGCCACCTCGATAGATGACACCGACCTCCTTGGCCAGGCCACCTTTTATGGATTGTGCCATCCAGTCAGCTAGCTCACGGGGTATCTTTTTCGTCGGCAAAAATTTTGTGTAATAGGATACATCAATAGACTTTCCCCCAATGGCTAGCGTCAAGGTCGATGGACGCAAGTCGGCTTTTAAGGGTAAATCTAAATACAAATAGCCAAAGGCTTCGCCAAATTGATCTATCGCTTTTAAACGATTCGAATATAAAACAAACTGGTTATGATCAATGTCAATAGACCAGTTAATTTGCCCTTCAGCCCTTTTGGCGGTCATCGCTTGCTCATACATAGGCTCAATATCAATGGAAAACCCATCAGCGCTAGCAACTACTGAACCACTCTTTACAGTTCCAGAAAAAAATCCCGCTAAATTTTTTAGTCTTGGGATATGATGACCATCACCAAGGGCTACCTGACTGACTTTGGCAACCAGAGTGCTGGACTGCCAATCATCAAAATCAACATTAATGGACAGGTATTCAATATCGCCCGAAGGGTTTACCTGAGCTAACTTTTGACTGACCACTTCTGGAAGTGTTTCAGCTTGCAACAGCCATTCAATAATAGGATCAATATTGGTATTAGCCAGGGTGAGTTTTATTTGTTTATAATTCTCCGATGACAGCATCAGTTCTGGTAGCTGAAATTGATAATTTTGATCTTGCAAATGTAAATCTCTAAGATACATCTCAAAACCATTTTCTAAGCCAACCTGCCCTGAGAAATTCACACTAGCCGGGGTCGACAAATTAAGTCGATGCTGATGAATTAATATATTTCCGGGAGAAAAGACCACATCCCCCTGAATATCAAACACGTTGGGTTCAGGAAACGATAACCAAAGATTGACATCTAAGCTGCTTGGCTCATCCCAAATCATATCAACCTGACTGAATTGTTTGGAAGGCAGCATGGCTAGGAATCGTTCCGCAGAAAAATGTCGCAGCTTTAAAAACCCCTCCGCACTAAAGCCTGTTCTCTCTCGTGGATCACCTTTCGCCTCAACAATCAAATCCAATTGATCGGGCTCACCTAAAACTTTAATGCTGGCGGTCAAACGACGAAAATCTTGAAGGTAATCATTTTCAATAGTGACTTGAGACACATCGACAACAGTGGATTGACCCGCCCTAAATTGAGTGAAAATACTGGCATTGCGCAAGTGAACCGTGGGAGATTTTAAAAACCACTCCATTGGATCGAAGTTCGGCGACGATTGCCTTTTAAACTCATAGCCATTGAGATTCCAATCGCCCTGCTCATTTTGCACCACACCAACTTTTACATCATTCATGGTCAGCGTTTTGAATGCAGGACGCCACTCGGTCACACTGGCAAGCAAATCGATATCAGCGGTTGCATCCGTTACTGATAACACTGGCTCAATGGCACCTTCAATATTTTTTTCAATTGAAAGATCATTTAAGCTGACACTCACGCTTAAGCGCTCCCACTTCATTGAAATGGCAGAGAAGCGAACATCGGCATCTAATTTATCCGACAAATACGCCTCAATTTCTGGTTGAAAGCGATCAATATAAGGAGCCAGCTCCCTGCCAATAACAATCAATACAGCAAGAGCGATCACTAAAGTGGCGACAGCACGCCAAAAAATTTTAACACTGCGTCTGATAAAACGTTTCATTAGACGATAACAATATCATATTGCTCTTGAGAATAGGTTGACTCAGTTTGAAAAGCTAAGGACTTTCCGATAAAGCTTTCTAAATCAGCCACATTGGCAGACTCTTCATCCAACAGGCGCTCAATAACAACCGGCGCTGCAACCACAATCAACTTTTCTCTATCATAGGCCCGCGCCTCTCTTAACACTTCCCTAAAAATTTCATAACAAATGGTTTCGCTGGATTTCATGCGTCCACGCCCACGACAAACCGGGCATGGTTCACAAAGCATTTGCTCTAAAGACTCTTGAGTGCGCTTGCGAGTCATTTCCACTAAACCAATTTGAGAAACGCCTGTGATTGACGTTTTTGCGTAATCTTTCTCCAGTGCTTTTTCCAGAACTCTCAGCACTTGTCGCCTGTGCTCTGGGTCCTTCATATCGATAAAATCAAGAATGATAATTCCACCCAAATTCCTCAATCTTAGCTGGCGAGCAATGGCGTTGGCAGCCTCGAGGTTGGTCTTAAATATCGTTTCTTCAAGATTTCTGTGACCAACAAAACCACCCGTGTTGACATCGATGGTAATCATTGCCTCAGTTTGCTCAATGATAAGATAACCTCCGGACTTCAGCTGAACTTCGGGCTCTAAGGCCTTTTGGATTTCATCATCGACATTGTATAAATCAAACAACGGGCGCTCGCCCGCATAATGCTCAATACGTTCAGGTCTTGGTATATCGTAAGCTTGTACAAATTCGCCCATAGCCGCGTAGGCTTCTCGAGAGTCCACTCGTAGCTTTTCGATGGTCGGTCGCAACTGATCTCTTAACACCCTAAGTGATAAGGGTAAGTCTGCATGAATCACAGAGGGCACCTTGGACGAACTCATCTTTTCTCGCAGTTGACTCCAAAGCTTAGTCAAATAATCAATGTCGCTGCGCAATGTCGCCTCTGTAATGCCAGCAGCCACCGTTCGAACAATGAAACCTCCTGTCAGTGTAACCTCATCACTTTCAATCACACTCGCCAGCAGTGCTCGCAGACTATCTCTAGCTTGTTCATCTTCTATTTTGGCCGAAACACCAATATGGTCGGCATAGGGCATATACACTAAATAGCGAGCAGAAAGCGACAAATGAGTGGATAATCTGGCGCCTTTACTGCTTATAGGGTTCTTGATCACTTGAGCAATAATGGTTTGCCCCTCGTGTAACAACTGAGTAATGTTACCCCGAGCATCTGGGTTTTGACTAAAGATATCATTGGCGTGGATAAAAGCCGTGCGCTCCAGACCAATGTCCACAAAAGCCGCTTGCATACCAGGAAGGACTCTTACCACCTTGCCCTTATAGATTTGATTTAAAACACCTTTGTGGCTACTGCGCTCAATAGAGACTTCCTGTAACACACCATTTTCAACATAGGCAACACGTGTTTCAGTCGGTGATACATTGACTAATAGTTCATCACTCATCTTTTCTCCTGATTTAAACAGATCCTTTTAGCTGCCAAGGGCTAATCCCCACCTCTTTCAATAACTGAGTGGTTTCAAAGAGAGGTAACCCAACAACACCACTGTAACTGCCTTCAATTGATTTCACAAAAATGGCTCCAAAACCCTGAATACCGTACCCTCCAGCCTTATCAACTGGTTCTCCCGTACCCCAATAGGCACTGATTAGCTCAGGCTCAATTACGTCAAAAGTGACATCTGTCACCGAAAGTATCGAATGAGGCCTAGTTTTTTCTACAATACACACCGCCGTCATAACTTGGTGTGTACGCCCTGAGAGCCTTTGTAGCATTGCCTGCCCGTGCTGTTGATCAATGGGCTTACCCATAATCACACCATCACAGACCACAATGGTATCTGCTCCTAGAGCTAAATATTTTTGCTCAGCTCCACTTAGAGCTTTTTCAAGCGCTAAACGTTCCACATAATCTTTAGGACGTTCACTCGCTAACTGAGTTTCGTCAATGTTGACATCCACCACCTCAAATGTGACACCAATTTGCTCCAATAACTGCGCCCTCCTGGGGGAGCGAGACGCTAGTAATAAAGATTTCATGACAAATGTAGCCTCAACTTCAGCAAGAGCACCGCACGAACAATAAAAGGCCATAGCAGTGCACTTAGAAATAACGAGATGGGATATACCGGAGATTCAACCGATCTTCCTAAAAAACCATTCACCCAACTACCAAATAACTGGTATATACCGACAAAGACAAAAACCCAAACAGCTTGCTGCCACTCAGCATAGCTTCGGATTCGTTGGTAAACCAGTTGAACAATGTAGGCAATCACAATTAAGCCGAGGGTATTACACCCTAAGCTCGTACCCTCGATAACATCTAAAAGCAGCCCTGTAACCGTCGCGGCCAACAAACCAAAATATTCTGGTGTATACATGCACCAATAAATAACAAGAATGGCAACAAACTCGGGCCGATAGCGACGCAACTCCATAGGCAAGGGGTAAATAGCAAGCACAAATGCGATGAGAAAACTAATAACAATAAGAACTCTCATGATTAAGGTGAACTTTTAGTTGGACGAGAAAGTTCAAATTTTTCACTAAATACAAACAACACATTGCGGCTGCGGTTCAAATCGGCCGCAGGCCTAAGCTTCACCGTCGCGAAGGGCTCACCTGGGTCATAAACTACCGATTCAACAACCGCCACGGGATAACCAATAGGAAACCGCTGCCCTAAACCAGAGGTCACCAATCGGTCACCTGGCTGGATATCCATCGTTCTAGAAACGTGCCTCAGTCTAAGTTCATGCAAATCCCCTATGCCTTCAACGACTGATCGCACACGATTGCGTTCGACCTGTACTGGCACAGCATGCGAACTATCAGTGATCAAAAGCACCTGTGACGTGGTAGGCGTCAAAGCAACAACCTGCCCCATCAAACCCTTATCATCTAACAAAGGTTGGCCCTTATAGACTCCATGATCACTGCCCTTATTGATAACCACAATATGAACGTTTGGATCCGGCAAAATACCTATTAACTCCGCCACCAAGACTTTGTCTTGCAACATGTCTGATGAGTTTAGTAGTTGGCGCAGTCGAAGGTTTTCTGAATTTAGGGTAGCCATTTGCTGGAGCTTACCTCTCAAAATCAACAGCTCTTCTTTTTGCTGTCGATTTTCCTCTAATAAATCGGCTTTTGAGCGAGTTGTATCAGAGAACCAGTCTCCAACTTTTGACGGAAAGTCAGCGACGTAGTAAAAAGGGGCAGCCAGCACCCCTAGCTTTTCCTTGATGGGATCTAGCCAGGTGGTGAATCGACCAAGAATGATCAAAGTAATGACGAGAAGGCACAAAACAACCATTCTGAAAAAATGGGATGAGCCCTCACTAAAAAGTGGTTTAATAGGTCACTCCTAAGATATAAAGATCTGCTTTTTGACTAGGCCTGTTATCAGGCCTCCTAATTCTAGTAGGCCAGCAAATCCATATTGCGGTTATCCATCCAGGTCATCGCGATGCCACCACCCCTCGCGACACAAGTCAAAGGATCATCGGCAACAATCACAGGTAAGCCTGTCTCTTCAGCCAATAGACGGTCAATATCGCGAAGCAATGCACCGCCGCCTGTTAGCACGATCCCAGTTTCAGCAATATCTGACGCCAACTCAGGAGGAGATTGCTCAAGTGCGCCTTTCACCGACTGCACAATGGCCGCCAGTGGTTCTTGCAAAGCTTCCAAAATTTCATCGCTATTAAGGGTGAAGCTTCTTGGCACACCCTCGGCTAAATTACGCCCACGTACATCAATTTCTCGAACCTCACTGCCCGCATAGGCACAACCGATTTCTTGTTTAATTCTCTCGGCTGTAGCTTCACCAATCACGCTGCCGTAATTACGACGCACATAGTTGACAATTGATTCATCAAAACGGTCACCACCAATGCGAACAGAGTCAGAATACACAACGCCATTTAGAGAGATAATCGCAATTTCTGTGGTTCCACCACCAATATCCACCACCATCGAACCGCTGGCTTCCTCAACTTTCAAACCAGCGCCTATCGCTGATGCTCTTGGCTCTTCAATTAAGCGGACTTCACGAGCCCCGGCACCCATGGCCGACTCCCGAATTGCACGTTTTTCAACCTCTGTAGATAAACAAGGTACACAAATCAATACCCGAGGGCTGGGCTGCAACCAACTATTTTCATGAACCTTGCGCATGAAATGCTGTAGCATTTTTTCAGTCACCTGAAAATCCGCTATCACACCATCTTTTAAAGGACGAATAGCAGTAATATTTCCAGGCGTTCGGCCCAGCATTCTCTTAGCCTCTACGCCAACCGCCTCAACCAATTTTTGGCCGTTGTGATGGCGAATTGCCACAACAGAAGGCTCGTTGAGGACGATGCCCTTATCACGGACGTAAATGAGTGTATTTGCTGTACCAAGATCAATAGACAGGTCGTTTGAAAAAAGGCCTCTAAGCCGCTTAGGTATAAACATGGAATCAAATTACCAACAGTGAACGATAGATTGCTGCAATTATGCGACTGGTGCCCACACAATAGCAACTATGTTCTCAATTATTTTTATACGACCCTTTGCTTTGGCGCAATGGGTCACCGAATTGAACTTTATCAATCGTGAGCAAACAGAGCAAGGCCCCTCTTCCTAGAAAGCGATCTAGGTCCGGTGAGCCCGAGCCAGATATGCGCGGCTTTGCATTTCCAACAATCGACTAGTGGTTCTTTGGAACTCGAAAGCCAGCTTTTTTCCATCATAAAGCTCTGCTAAGGGAACTTCTGCTGACAATATAAGCTTTACTCCCCTGTCATAAAATTCATCAACCAAATTAATGAATCGCCGAGCCTGATTTTCATGTTTGATACCCATTTGAGGAACATTACTCAATAAGACCGCATGGTACTCACAAGCCAGTGCAATGTAGTCATTTTGAGAACGAGGTCCATCACATAATGCCGCAAAATCAAACCAAACAACATCTTCAGCTTCATACAGACTTTGTATTGGTCGCCCTTCAATGGTTAATACCACATCACTTTCGATATGCTGTTGGTCGGGAACCAAGGCATGAAAACTTTGCTTAAGACTCACATCGGCCTCATCATCCAACGGATAATGATAGAGCTCAGCCTGCTCCAATTGACGCAGACGATAATCCACTCCGCCATCGACGTTGACTACTTCTGTGTGCTGATTGAGTAATGCAATAGCGGGTAGAAATCTTTGCCTTTGCAAACCATCCTTGTAAAGTTGATCAGGGACGATATTAGAGGTTGCCACCAGACATACGCCCCGATCAAATAAAGCACCAAATAAGCCCGCTAGAATCATAGCGTCTGTGATATCTGACACAAAAAACTCATCAAAACAGATCACCCTTGCTGCTTTTGCAAAACGCTCTGCCACCACCTCAAGGGGGTTTTTGACGTTCACTAGGGTTTTCAGCTCCTGGTGCACTAAGCGCATAAAACGATGAAAATGAACTCTTTGTTTGTGCTCGAATGGCAAGCTGTCAAAGAAATTATCCATCAAATAGGTTTTTCCTCGCCCAACACCTCCCCAAAAATAGAGACCACGGATGGGCGTTGCACCAATTGATGGCCATTGTTTTCGCCAAAATTGCCATTTATTCTTTGATTGATGTTGCAACACCAACTGATGATGCAAACTATCCAACTTTTTAACAGCATGCTCTTGGGCTGAATCGTGGATAAAACCATCGGACAGTAAATCCTGCTGATATCGCTCGAGGGGTGTTAAAGACATCTGCTCGCCCACAAAAAGCATGCACTTTATACGATCAGGGCTATCTGACTCAAGTCATGAAGTCAAATTGTTCAATTGCAGCTTTTCAGTACCAACGATTAAAGACTATTAATGGCTATAGACCCTGAAATGGTGGCAATTTTTCCTAAAACGAGAGATACTTTGCCACAGTTCACGCTCAATTGAGGAATACAGGTGTTCAGTTTAAACATTGTCATATTAGCGGCTGCAGCTGGAGCAGTCATCGGACTTTTGATCGGGAAGGCTTTGGGTCAAGGTGGCCACCAGCGAACTCTCGAAGAGCAGTTGGATGAAACCAAAAAGCAACTCAGAGACTACCAAGATAATGTTGCCGAGCATTTTCATGAAACCTCAACGCTCGTTAAACAAATGGCCGAAAATCATATTCGCTTGAGTCAGCATCTAGTTAATGGTGCTAATCAACTAGCCAATATCGATATTGCTCCTGAACTTGGCATTCAAAAAGCAATAGAAGATAAAATAGAACAACCAAAAGATTGGGCCCCTCAGTCGGGCGTCTTGCGAGAAGACTACCGTTTAGCTGATGATCTGGATCTAGCGGCAACCACGGCTTCTGGCAAGCAGAGAGACAGCGAGCACGCCATTGACGCTGAGACCCATAGCAAATAATGATTCGTGCAACACTGAGATTTTTAGGCTGGCCCTTATTATTCGGCCTGCTGTTTGGATTAATCTTGGTGTTAGCCATCCCCTCACTACGTCATAATTTCTTGAAACAACTCGATAAACTACCATTTACCGAAGTATTGGACGGAGATCTTTTCTATAGCGAATCAGCTAGACCCCTGTCTTATGCCAATGCGGTTGAGAAGGCTGCCCCTGCTGTGGTCAATATCTTTTCAAGGCGACACACAGAGAAAACGCTTCATCCTTTAGCCGATGACCCCATTTTTCGACGGTTTTTTGATGCGGCTGATCAATCTCAACAACAACGCATGCTGTCTTCTCTTGGCACAGGCGTGATTGTCAATGAAGAAGGCTATATTCTGACCAACAATCATGTAATTGATAAAGCGGAAGAAATCATCGTATTACTGAAAGATACCCGCGAAGCTCGTGCAACCCTGGTGGGCTCCGATGCCGCTACCGATTTAGCGGTGTTAAAAATCGACCTAAAAAATCTTTCTCCTATCACCCTTGGAAACCCACAACAAGCCAGGGTTGGGGACATTGTATTAGCCATTGGCAACCCATTTGGGATGGGACAAACCGTTACTCAGGGTATTATCAGTGCCACAAACCGATACGGTTTAGGTATCAGCGATTATGAAAATTTTATACAGACTGATGCCGCGATCAATCCAGGCAACTCGGGAGGCGCCCTAATCAACGCCAAAGGGCATTTATTGGGGATTAATACCGCGACCTTAGACTCAAGCAACTCAGGACGATCCGTAGGCATTGGCTTTGCCATTCCTTCTGATATGGCCATCCAAACCATGAGTGAAATTATTGAGTTTGGTCGTGTGATTAGGGGTTGGCTTGGTGTATCGGCAGGCCCCCTAACAAAGGAAATTCAGAATCGCTTTGAATTGGAAAGCGATAATGGCGTCATTATTGAAGATGTTGATCCTAGTGGTCCTGCCTCCGCCGCGGGTCTGCAAGCTGGGGACATCATTACTCACCTCAACAACAAAGCCATCGGCAACGGTCGTAACGGTATGTACTTGATGTCCAGAATAAGGCCGGGAGAGCAAGTAGACATCAACATTTTACGAGACGGCTACCCCATGACCATCACGGCGATAGCTGGCTCAAAACCTGAGTCTTAGCTGCTTAAGCAGATAAAAAAGATTACTCGGCCTCTATTCGATACTCGGCTGATCTCGCATGGGCCTCTAAAGACTCACCCCGAGCCAATACTGAGGCAACTTTCGCAAGCTCACTAGCACCTTCGCGAGAAGGGTAGATAATCGAGCTTCGTTTCTGGAAGTCGTACACACCCAGCGGCGAAGAAAACCTTGCTGTACCAGAAGTAGGCAATACGTGATTGGGGCCAGCGCAGTAATCACCTAGTGCTTCTGCACTGTAAATTCCCATAAAAATAGCACCAGCATGCTGAATTTTTGGCAAATAACGATCGGGATCAGCGACTGACAATTCGAGATGCTCAGGAGCAATTCGATTAATTAATTGACACACTTCATCTTCATTCCGAGCAAGAATCAACGCCCCACGATTGGCCAAAGAAGCGCGAACAATGTCTTGCCGCTCAAGGGTCGGTAATAATTTATCGATGCTAGCTTGAATAGCATCAATAGTACTTTGCTCAGTCGCAATCAACAGTGCTTGTGCTTGCTCATCGTGCTCGGCCTGGGAAAATAGATCCATAGCCACCCAATCTGGTGGCGTCTGACCATCAGTGACCACCAAAATTTCAGATGGCCCGGCAATCATATCAATGGCAACTTGACCAAAAACCGCTCTTTTAGCTGCGGCTACATAGGCATTGCCTGGCCCAACAATCTTATCGACCTTGATAATCGACTCAGTTCCATAAGCCAAGGCCGCCACCGCTTGAGCACCACCAATGGTAATCACCTGATCGACCCCAGCAATTGCCGCTGCCGCCAATACTAACGGGCTCAAATGGCCATCAGGTGCGGGCACCACCATCGTAATATGGTCGACACCAGCTACCTTTGCAGGAATGGCATTCATCAACACTGAAGAGGGATAGGAAGCCTTGCCACCTGGAACATAAATACCTACGCGTGACATTGGCGTCACCTTTTGCCCAAGCACGGTGCCTGAGGCCTCGGTATATTGCCAAGATTCACTCAACTGATGCTGATGGTAAGCTCTTACGCGCTCTGCCGAAACCGTCAAAGCCTCTCGCTCGGATTCTCCGATCGCATTGAGCGCTTTTTGCAGATCATCGGAAGAGAGTGTCAGCTCTGACAAACTCCCAACCGAGTAACGATCCAACTGTGCCGTATATTCAATGAGCGCTTGATCCCCACGAGTTCGCACATCATGAATGATTGTCGCGACCGTTTGTAAAATAGCCTGATCAGCAACGCTATCCCAGCTTAATAACTGGTCAAGTGTGGAGTCAAAATCGGGATCTTGGGTATTCAGTTGTGTAACCAGTGACATAATTTACTCTTAAACAGCAGCAGCTATCGTATTAATCAGCTTATCGATTCTTGCGTGTTTTACCTTCATGGAGGTTTTGTTCACGATCAAACGCGAACTAATATCCGCAATATTGACTCTTTCTTCAAGACCATTGGCCCTTAACGTATTGCCGGTATCGACGATATCGACGATTTCATCGGCTAAAGACATAATCGGAGCCAACTCCATAGCACCGTAAAGCTTGATGATATCAACTTGTTGCCGGCAGCTCGCATAATGACGCCTAGCAATGTTCACGTATTTCGTCGCCACTCGGATTCGCCCCTGAGGCGCCGGCTTTCCTTTGATGCCTGCCGTCATCAAGCGACATTTAGCGATGCCTAAATCCAGAGGCTCATAGACATTGCTCACACCATGTTCAAGTAGAGTGTCTTTACCAGCAACCCCCACATCGGCAGCACCATACTCAACATAAGTCGGCACATCGCTTCCTCGCAAAACCAAGAGGGTCACCCCCTCTTGATTGGTTTCAAAAGCGAGTTTTCGACTGGTATAAATATCTTCTAGCGGCTCAATGCCGGCATTGGCCAGTAGCGGCAAGGTTTCCTTTAAAATACGGCCCTTAGTGAGCGCGATCGTTAACTGGCTCATCCTGGCACCCTTCGAATTTTGACACCAAGCTGCTGAAGCTTCTCTTCAATACACTCATAGCCCCTATCGATATGATAAATACGATCAACCAAGGTGTCGCCATCGGCAACTAACGCAGCAATTACTAAACTGGCCGAGGCACGAAGGTCTGTTGCCATCACAGGCGCGGCCTTCAAACGCTCTACCCCTTTAATGATAGCGGTATTGCCCTCTAACTTGATTTTGGCACCCATTCGATTGAGTTCGTGGACTTGGATCAAGCGGTTTTCAAAAATCGTTTCGATCACGGTTGCCGTCCCCTCAGCAACAGCATTCATGGCCGTAAACTGAGCCTGCATATCGGTCGGGAAAGCGGGATATGGGGCGGTTTTTAAATCCACCGCTTTGGGCCTATTGCCCTTCATATCACACTCTATCCAGTCGCCTCCAACAGAGATATGTGCACCAGCCTCTTCCAGCTTCAACAAAACGGCTTCCAAGATATCGGCCTGAGTGTCTTTGAGTTTCACCCGACCGCGAGTGGCCGCCGCCGCCGTAAGGAATGTGCCCGTCTCTATACGATCGGGCATCACATTGTAAGTACAGCCCGTTAAACGATCGACACCGTTGATTTCGATACAGGCTGTGCCTATACCGTCAATTTGTGCTCCCATCTCGCGCAGGCACAATGCCAAATCGACAACTTCCGGCTCTCTAGCCGCATTTTCAAGAATGGTTTTACCTTTGGCCAATGTAGCAGCCATTAATAGATTTTCGGTTCCACCAACCGTCACCGTATCCATAAAAATGTGGGCACCTTTTAAGCCACCTGGCGCCCTAGCTCGAATATATCCCTCATCGACATCAATTTTAGCTCCCATCGCCTCAAGACCTCGAAGATGAATATCGACTGGCCGGCTGCCTATCGCACAACCACCAGGAAAAGAAACATTGGCCTCACCAAATCGAGTCAGAAGTGGCCCTAGCACCAGAATAGACGCCCGCATGGTTTTCACCAGCTCGTAGGGCGCTGTCAGCTCAGTCAATGTGCTGGTATCAATATCAACCGTCATTTTTTCATCGAGCGTTAACGAGGTACCCATGCTCCTTAATAAGGTCAACATGGTCGTTATGTCATTCAAATGTGGCAGATTGCCAATGGTCATAGGAGCATCGGCCAGCAGGGTTGCGGCTAGTATGGGCAGACCTGAGTTTTTCGCACCAGAAATACGAATTTCACCATCGATGGGGCCACCACCGCTAATAATGAGTTTATCCATTAGGCGCTATACTCAGCTTTAGTTAGAGTTTTCATATTAACCGCATGCAATGTGCCATCGGCAATCAAGTCGGCCAACTGTGCATAGACCAACTGCTGTTTTTTAACAGGACTAATGCCTTCAAATTGATCACTGACTATCAACAAATTGACATGGCTACCATCGATAGTCACCTCAATGTAATCACCTGAAAACTGCTTTGATAAGTGTTCTTTTATTTCTTGCGCCTGCATAGATTACTGCCCGTCTTTTATTGCTTCGTCCCAGTTGGCGATGACTTGGTCAACATCACCACCATATTGTTTGGCTGCTTGAGCAAACTGCCCACGGAATGTTTTGCCGAGGTTAACACCGTTAAAGACCACATTAATCAACTTCCACTCACCGCTCTTAGATTGAGCCATAGTGTAGGAAACGTAAGTCACATCGTTGCTACTGCGAACCTCTTGCACAACCGCCACTTTCTGTTGCCCCGTGATATCGCCCTCTGGCGGCAGCACTTTAATATTTAAGTTCTGAATATTTGCCAAGCCCTTGCCGTAAGCCGATAACAAGCCTCGCTTAAACTTTTCCGTAAACGCTTTTTGTTGTTCAGGGGTGGCCATTTTAGCGTAGTTACCCATAACGCCTTTAGCGATAAAATCGAATGCAACCAGTCTTTCCAGATCATCAACAATGGCAGCATAAAAAGCATCGGGGTCTTTTTCAGGGTTTAAACCCGAATGCAGCTTTTCAAGCAATTCATCAGTCACATCCACAATCAACTTATGTGGAACCGACTTTAAAACCTCTGGATGAACCTCCTCCGCCGCAACGGCTGAAAGACTAATAACCAAAAGGAATAGATATTGAACTGCCTTTTTCATAAAATACCTCACAAATCCACGTCAGAATAAGTTTTGTTCCATTCACCATTGAATGCTGACAAATAAAGCGCGTCACTATACCATTTGCCGCCTTTATAAGTAAGTCGCCAGATCAATTCAAACGGCGATTTAACACGATCTTCACATATTTTAGGAGACCTTGTGCCAGAAATCGCGTACGCATGGCTCGCTATTATAGCGGGCTTCGTTGGACTCGTGTGGGGAGCTGATCGTTTTGTCGGCGCTAGTGCAGCCATTGCAGACCGCTTGGGTATTTCAAAAATGGTCATTGGTCTTACCGTCGTCGCCTTTGGCACATCAGCCCCAGAAATCGCGGTATCCATTAGTTCAGCCCTCAAGGATCAAGGCGCTTTAGCTGTAGGTAATGCTCTGGGGTCAAATCTGGCCAACATGGGCTTAGTACTTGGGCTTACAGCGCTCATTTCCCCGCTTCCAGTCGCCAAAGAGCTTTTTAGAAGAGACATTCCCATTCTACTGATCGTTATGATTATCAGTGGTATTTGTTTGTTCGACGGAGGATTATCGAGAGCCGAGGGAGCTATACTCGTACTACTGTTAATTCCAGTGTTATGGATAATGAGCAGAAACAATAGCCAAGCAATTGAAGAGATAGAAACAGATTCCTCAGCAAGCACTTCCAAACAAGCTTTTTGGTTAATTCTTGGCTTAACGGTGTTGGTCGTAAGTGCAGAAAAACTAGTTTGGGGCGCGAAAGAAGTCGCTATGTCCTTTCACGTTAGCGAGCGAATCATTGGATTAACCATAGTAGCCATTGGAACCAGCCTGCCGGAACTGGCCGCTTCTGTTGTCAGTGCCTTAAAGGGACGACACGATATTGCCATTGGTAATGTTGTTGGTTCCAATATTTTCAACCTGTTGGCCGTTATGGGGATAGCGCCAGTGATCAATGCTATCAGCATGGAAGCCAATGTTTTTTATCAAGACTTCCTAACCATGTTTGGCATGACCCTGCTGCTAGCGGGCTTCATGATCGCTTCGCTCAATCGATACCAGACAGCCGCCAAAATAGGCCGAACAACCGGCATTGCTTTATTGGTTAGCTACACAGCCTATTTTATGATTCTCTTCAATCCATGAAACTAGAGATTTATCTGCAACTCACAACTATGACATAATGCTGCGATGACAGAGACCGACCAAAGTATACTTGCCTCTGGCAAACGAACTATTCTGATAGAACAAGAGGCCGTTGGCCTGCTTGCTGAGCGCATTGATGAGGCATTTTTAAAGGCTTGTCGACTGCTTTTAGGTTGCACCGGTAGGGTCATTGTGACCGGCATGGGCAAATCTGGCCATATTGGTCGCAAACTAGCCGCAACTCTTGCCAGCACGGGCACCCCCGCTTTCTTTGTGCACGCGGGCGAAGCTAGCCATGGTGATTTTGGCATGATCAGTAACGATGACATTGTGATTGCCATTTCCTATTCGGGCAGCGCCCAGGAAATTACCACCTTGTTACCACTGCTTTCCCACAAAAAGCTGCCACTGATCAGTTTAACAGGCAACCCAGAATCCGTTTTAGCGAGTGCCGCGTGGGTCAATCTCGACATCAGTGTAAAACAAGAGGCCTGCCCTATGGATTTAGCCCCAACAGCCAGCACCACAGCTACCCTGGCTATGTGCGATGCCATTGCCGTTGCACTTTTGGAAGCTAAGGGCTTTACCGCCAATGATTTTGCTTTTTCACATCCCGGCGGCAAACTTGGGAAACGGCTTTTACTCAAAGTAGCCGACATTATGCACACCGGCGACAGTATTCCGGTGATATCTGAGAATGCCATGTTATCGGAAGCCTTAGTGGAAATGTCAGCAAAAAGCCTTGGCATGACCACCGTCGTTGATGACAACGGGCTGTTGAGTGGCGTATTTACCGATGGCGATTTACGCCGGCTGGTTGATCGTCAACCTCACTTCACCAATCTCAGCATCAAAGAAGCGATGAGTGTTTCTCCCTCAACCATTACCAAAGACATGATGGCCATCGATGCGCTGCAATTGATGGAACTCAAATCAATTACGGCTCTCATAGTAACCAATGAGCAGCAAAAACCCATTGGCGTTGTCCACCTCCACGACCTACTTCGATCAGGAATCGTTTAATGAGCCGCTACCCGAGTACCATTATTGATAAAGCCAACGACATCAAGTTGCTCATTTTGGATGTCGATGGCGTACTCAGCGATGGCAAACTCTACTACACAGACCAGGAGCAGGAAATCAAAAGCTTTAATAGCAAGGATGGTTTGGGTATAAAGTTACTGCAGGAGCACGATATTGCTGTTGCGATCATCACAGGCAGAAACAGCCCCATCGTTACCAAACGAGTTAAGGAACTTGGAATCGAGCAAGTGTACCAAGGCCAAGGCGATAAGCTGGCAGCCTTTGAGGAAATTTTGACGTTTTTTCAGTGCGATCAAAGTGAAACCGCTTATATGGGGGACGATCTACCCGACCTGACCATTATGAAACAAGTAAGATTGAGCATGACTCCAGCCGATGCTCACTGGTATGTTAAAGGTGAGGCCCACTGGTCAAGTACTCTCAACGGTGGCGCAGGTGCGGTAAGAGATGCTTGCGATTTGATTTTACTAGCACAGAATAAATTACAGATCATTCATAATCGATACCAATGAAGCTTACCAAACGAACCCTACTATCGCTAATTGCGCTAGGTCTTGCTCTGACTTTGCTTTGGCGCCAACCCGATAGAGCAGAACCAGTCGCTACTGAAACGGCTTCCTACCCCAGCTCTTATATGGTCAACGCCCAAATTCAGCAGTTTGATAGTAATGGGGTACTCAGCTATCAGCTCACAAGCCAAGATTTGTTTTTTTATGAGCAAAGCGAAAAAACCAAGACCGACCTTGTCAAAATGACTCAGCCCTCTTTGATTTTTTTTACCCAGAGCAATGCTCCGTGGCACGCCAACTCAAACAACGGCCTGATTGAAAATAGCGGGGATCTCATTACACTTAAAGAAAACGTCACGCTCAAACAAAAACGCTTGGATGAAACCTTCACTCAACTAACCACTGAAGAGCTGTTCATCAAGCCCAAAGAGAAATACGCGGAAAATGATAAACCTGTTATGATCGACGACTCATCAGGTCAAACAGAGTCTATCGGCATGAAAGTTAATCTTGAGACCAGTATTTACGAACTTCCCAAACAGGTAAAAAGTCGCTATGTACCGTAAAATTACCTTTTTTACACTACTTGCCTGCCTTTGCACGCCAGCACTGGGTGCGAACCCAGATCAGTCGCAGCCCATTTACATAGAATCCGATAAAGCTCGCCGTGATGACCTCAACGGCATCACCACCTACGAGGGCGATGTGGTGGTTACTCAAGGCTCTCTACTCATTCGAGCCGAGAAGGTGACTTTACTGACGTCAAAGGACGGAGATGTAAAAACGGTGGTCGCCAATGGCGCGCCTGCCAACTATCAACAAAAGCCAGCTGAGCACAAAGCGGTGATCAAAGCGCGCGCTTATACGATTGAATACAATATTGAACAAGAACGCATCACCTTAACCAAAGAAGCCTGGCTTAACCAAGATGGCGCCACCTTTGAGGCCGCCTTAATTGACTACAATATGGCGACAGAAGTGGTTAATGCATCCGGCGGAGTCCTTTCAAATTCAAACGGTGAAAGCACCTCCAATGGGCGCATACAGGTCATGATTCCGCCAAAGGCGAAACCTTAATATGAGCCAACTTGCCGCCAAAAACCTAGCTAAAAGCTACAAAAAAAGAAACGTTGTTGTCGATGTATCGATAGCCGTAAATCGTGGGCAAGTTGTGGGCCTACTGGGTCCCAATGGCGCCGGCAAAACCACCTGCTTTTACATGATTGCCGGATTGGTTGCCGCAGATAAAGGCCGAGTATTTATTGGCGATCGAGACATCAGCCGGCTACCCATGCATGGCCGCGCACGCGCCGGAATTGGCTATCTACCTCAAGAAGCTTCAGTTTTTCGAAAATTAACGGTTAGTGAAAATATTCTGGCAATATTGCAAACGAGAAAGCAATTAAATAAGCAGCAACGAGCGCAAACCCTGGATCAACTGCTCAATGAATTAAGCATTACCCATATTAAAGACTCCTTAGGGATGTCCCTATCTGGTGGAGAGCGCAGAAGAGTCGAAATCGCTCGTGCCTTAGCTGCTGAGCCCGATTTCATGCTACTAGACGAGCCTTTCGCAGGCGTTGACCCTATCTCAGTAAAAGATATCAAAGCCATTATCACCCACTTAAAAGAGCGCAACATTGGCGTACTCATCACCGATCACAATGTGCGCGAAACCTTGGCAATTTGCGAAAAGGCTTACATCGTGAGCGAGGGGCACATTATTGCAGAAGGTGACACTGAAGCGATTATGAGTAACCAGCGGGTTAAAGAAGTTTATTTGGGTGATGAGTTCACACTTTGATCCGGCACGGAAGCGCCTTTTTCTGCCAACAACTGCTCGTAACGTAGAAGCTGATTATCAAAACTCACCAGCAGTTGAGACTCAATTTCCGTAGTGTAATCGTAAAGCTCAATCATTGCATTTAAGGGGTAGGCTTGTTTTGCGCGATCGATATTGTCGATTAAGTTCATTCTGTAACGGCTAGTCTCCACCAACAATGTCGGAGGCAGCTCTAGAGAGTCAATATCTTTACTCAAGACATCATAGATAAACCAAGTCAACTCCGGAAAGTGTTTGCCATTGTGGGCAACAATTTTTCCATCTTCATTTCGCACCAAAATAACCTCAAGACGCTGCTTGATGAGCTGGTTATTAAATGCCACCTCTTCTCGCAAAGCTAGCAAGCTCTTGTAATTTTTCTCCACCCGAGCCAGCTCGTTGAAATCCACTAAGTTTCGAACACTTGAAGCGCTGGCCAAATAGACTCCTATAATAGTCGCCAAAATCACCATCACCTGACTTACCCAAAAAATCAAATTTTGTTTTTGAGAAAAATCTACGATGGAGCCACGTAAAAAACTACGTAAAGGCCTATATGGGAGCATAACCACCTATTGTTTTTAACTAGAATGGCACGAGGCCTAGATTAAGCCGAGAGGCCCTGTAGGGTCACAGAGTCTTAGGCCAACTCTTCAAGTACATCAAATAATGATTCATTCTCAGATTCAAGAGAAGGATAATGACCATCGTCAATGTACTCAACACTTAACTCAACCATGACAATCTCATCCAATCCACACATACCGCCTCCTATTTCTAATTCCAGTCCATGCATACTAATAACACCTAGAGATATTCACTAATGGCGCGAATGATAACGACTAACCCAAGGAAAAACAACGGCATTAGCAACAAACAGACCAAATATCACACAATCTTCACACAGACTTCAAAATTCCTTATGATGATTTAGGCCTAGTTTTTGCAGACTTATACCATAATGGCTATTGCTATTCCCTTGATGGCTGACTAGAATCTGGATTCATTTAGCCAAAAATCTGATTTATGAAGCAAACCTTGCAATTAAAAATGGGGCAAAGCCTGACCATGACCCCTCAGTTGCAGCAAGCCATTCGCTTGTTACAACTGTCTACGCTGGATCTTCAAAATGAGATCCAGGAGGCTTTAGATTCCAACCCAATGCTGGAACTAGAAGAGTCAAAGCCTGAGCAAGAATCCAAAAAAGAAGATGAAAAGCCAACTCAAGAGGCACCCGAAACTGAATGGAACCAAGATATTCCAGAGGATTTACCGGTTGATACCAGCTGGGAGGACATCTACCAATCCTCTTCCTCATCCAACATATCAAGCTCTTCTAGTGATGATGACTTTCAATTCGACTCAAGACGAACATCTGACGAAACCCTTCACGATCACTTGATGTGGCAATTGAATCTAACCCCTTTTTCCGACAACGATTATCTCATTGCCATGAACATCATTGATGCAGTTGAGCCATCGGGACTGCTCTCCTTAAGCGTACAAGAAATATTCGAAAGTCTTACAGGCACCATTGAAGAGCTGAGTATTGATGAGGTCTATGTCGTCCTTCACAGGCTACAACAATTTGACCCGCCAGGAGTTGCTACCCAGGATCTCAGCGAATGCCTGTTGGTACAATTACAACAATTACCGCTCGACACACCCTTTTTAGATACCACCAAGGCCATCATCAAAAATCACTTACCGTTGCTGGGCAGCAAAGACTATAAAACGCTCATGCGAAAACTGAACATCAAAGAGACTGAACTGAAGTATGCCATTGCGCTGATTCAAACGCTTAATCCTAGGCCCGGGGAAGATATCGGTAGCGGCGATACCGAATATATTGTCCCAGATGTGTTCGTCACCAAGAAAAACAATCGCTGGTCCGTTGAGCTAAACCCTGATATCGCGCCCAAATTACGAATTAACAACAATTACGCCTCATTAGTTAAACGAGCAGATTCTGGGCCAGATAACACCTATTTAAAGGACAATCTACAAGAGGCCAAATGGTTTTTAAAAAGCCTTCAAAGTCGTAACGAAACCCTGCTTAAGGTCGCAACCTGCATCGTTGAAAAACAACAGGGGTTTTTAGAGTACGGCGAAGAGGCCATGAAGCCGATGGTGCTTTTTGATGTGGCCGAAGCAGTTGAAATGCATGAATCAACGATATCGAGGGTGACCACCCAAAAATACATGCATACACCCAAAGGAATTTTTGAACTTAAATACTTTTTTTCCAGCCATGTTAGTACTGATAGTGGCGGAGAGTGCTCGTCAACGGCTATACGAGCCATCATCAAAAAACTGGTTTCAGCCGAGAACCCCCGAAAACCGCTCAGTGATAGCAAAATAGCCTCATTATTGGCTGATCAAGGCATAAAGGTCGCCCGAAGAACCATTGCAAAATATCGCGAGTCTATGTCTATACCACCTTCAAACGAACGCAAACAACTAGTTTGACGTCTGCGAAGTCACCAAAGTGACGCCTTTAGCGTCACGTTATAGCAAATGGTTACAAGCAGCCCCTGTTCTTGTCGCTAAAGGGCGTGTAGAATACGCCCCCTTGTATCATTGACCCTCAGTACGAGCCATGCCGATATCAATAGCATCAATTTTAACTCCCGATTGCACCAAGTCTCTGGTTGAATGTACCAGTAAGAAACGCGCCCTAGAACAAGTGGCAAACATCGTTGCCGAGAATCATCCTCAATTGGATGAGGACAATCTGTTCAAGGCGCTCATCAGCCGTGAAAAGCTGGGTTCCACTGGTCTTGGCAAGCGGATCGCGATTCCCCATTGTCGCATCGAGGAAGCTACAGAAACCATTGGAGTGCTGATCACACTTTCCTCGCCGATTGATTTTGAATCAATTGACGGAGACCCAGTCGATGTTATTTTTGCATTGGTTGTTCCTCACGAAGCTCACGAAGAGCACTTAAATACTTTAGCCGCCTTAGCCGAACGCTTCAGCAACACAGCCTTCACTGACGCACTCCGTGATGCTAAAGATGCTCAATCACTGTATACTGCTGCTACTACAGAGGACTTATAAAAGACCTCTTCACCCGACGTAAAAATAGGTGGAAGCATGCGACTGGTCATCATTAGCGGCCGATCAGGCTCTGGTAAAAGTACCGCCCTACATATTTTGGAGGATGTCGGGTTCACCTGCATTGACAACCTGCCAGCACCCATGCTCCCGCAGCTCATTGAATACATCAATAACCAAACTGCTCAGCGTTTTGCCGTTAGCATAGATGCGCGCAACACCCTAAAAGATCTGGAAAACTTACCCAGTGTTCTAAGCAGTGATGTACTCAAAAGTGTTTCGCACAAAATTATATTTTTAGATGCTAGCGAAACCACGCTGCTTCAGCGGTTTAGCGAAACTCGTCGCAAGCACCCTTTGAGTTCAGCGAGCATCGATTTACAAGGTGCCCTCAAAAAAGAAAGCCAATTATTGAGCCCCATCGTCAATGTGGCCGACCTCATTATTGATACTAGCAGCATGACCCTGCACGATTTGAGAGACATGGTCAAGCGCAGAGTCATGGGCAGTGTAGCTCCAGGCATTGCCATCTTGTTTGAATCTTTCGGCTTTAAACATGGATCACCCAAGGGAGCAGATCTGGTTTTTGATGTTCGTTGTTTACCCAACCCTCACTGGATCAAAGAACTAAGACCCTATGACGGTCGAGATGAGGCCGTCGCCAATTTTTTGGAGCAGCACGATGAAGTTGGAGAAATGCGCAAAGACATTGCCGATTTTTTAGAGAAATGGCTACCCTATTACGAAGCCAACAATAGAAGCTACCTAACGATTGCTATTGGTTGCACAGGCGGTCAACATAGATCCGTATATTTAAGCGAATTACTGGCACAACAGTTTAAACAGAAGTATGCTAACGTCCAAGTCAGACATAGAGAACTCAATGCAGCAACAGAACATGATCACATCTAATATTACCATCATCAACAAACTTGGCTTACATGCAAGAGCTGCCGCTAAGTTTGCCAGTACCGCTAAACGTTTTGGAGCCGACATCAAAGCGGGCACCAAGGGCAAATTGGTCGATGGCAAAAGTGTCATGGCGTTAATGTTATTGGCAGCCGCTAAGGGTACCTCTCTACAGCTTGAAATTAGTGGAGATGATGCTAGAGAAGCCCATGAAGCCATTGTTGCACTCATCAACAATCGATTTGATGAAGATGAGTAGCACATAGACTGATGACTGATACCCCAGCCACACAGAGCCACTTATCTGAAGTCACCCAGTTACTGCAAAATGAACAGCTTTTTGCAGTTAAACGCATACTAAACGGGCTTCGAGATATTGAGATTGCCAGACTTCTGGAATCCTCGCCGCCCACTTACCGTAACATTATTTGGAGCCTCATCGACGAAGAAAATCGAGGGGTGATCTTGCAGGAGCTGTCTGACGACGTCACTAGACAATTCGTGCAAGCAATGGATAGCATGACGGTTGCCGAACTGACAGAGTCACTCGACGCTGACGATGTTGCCGACATTCTTCAGCAACTTCCCGATCAAGGAATCCAGGAAGTTCTAAATTCCATGAGCGAGCAAAATCGTGCTCGTATTCAAACCGTTTTATCTTTTGAAGAGGATACCGCTGGCGGTTTGATGAACACAGACATCATTACCGTAAGACCCAAGTTCACACTGGATGTTGTACTGAGGTATTTGAGAAGACACGACGAAATTCCCGACTCAACGGATCAAATTTTCGTAGTCAATAGCGATAATATTTTTTTGGGCTCACTGTCTTTGAGTAAACTCCTGGTCAGCGATCCCAATTCGACGGTTAGGGAGCTAATGCGCACAAATACCGTGGCCATCAATGCTGCCATGCCCGATAGCGAAGTAGCCAACCTCTTTGAGCGCAATGACTGGGTCTCTGCACCAGTGGTTGATGACAATAATCGAATAGTTGGACGTATCACCATTGATGACGTGGTCGATGTTATCCTAGAAGAAGCCGACCACTCGATCATGGGGCGGGCTGGTATTGAAGAGGGTGAAGACACCTTCGCCCCGCTTTTACGTACTGCTCCCAAGCGCGCTATTTGGCTAGGGATTAACTTACTCACCGCCGTACTTGCCTCTTTTGTCATCAGCTTGTTTCAAGAAACGCTGGATAAAGTGGTCGCTCTGGCGGTGTTAATGCCCATTGTTGCCAGTATGGGAGGAGTCGCCGGCAGTCAGACCTTGACGGTGGTGATAAGGGGCATGGCTGTTGGAAAAATTGGCGCCAGTAACCGGCATTGGCTACTAACTAGAGAAATATTATCCGGCCTACTCAATGGTTTGTTGTGGGCCGTTGTTCTAGCCATTTTTACAGCATTCTGGCTGGGTATCGATGATGGCGAAAAAGGCATTGTCATAGGCTTGATCATTGCGGCCGCCACCATTGTGAATTTGTTGACAGCTGCAATTGGTGGCTGCGTGATTCCTGTACTACTCAAAAAGTTTGGAATCGACCCCGCGCTGGCGGGAGGCGTGGCGTTAACCACTGTGACTGACGTCGTGGGCTTTATGGCCTTTTTAGGTTTAGCAACTTGGTTTTTAGGATAACAAATGATTGAAGATGATTACGATTTAGACGATGAGCTGCCGCCGAGCAAAACCTCAATCAAGAAAGCTATGCTAGACATCACTGCTCTGGGTGAGGAACTGGTTAATTTGCCCATTAAGAAACTGGCTCAAATCCCATTGACCGAAAACCTTGCACAAGCCATTGAACAGGCCAGGGGCATGAAAGCCAACAGCGCAAAAAAACGCCAAATACAGTTTATTGGTAAGCTCATGAGAAAACAGGATTTGACGCCTATCACCGACGCTTTAGAGGCCATGAAGCAAAAAGACTTACACCATACGCACCTGCATCATCAGGCCGAAAACTGGCGTGATAAGTTAATCCAAGACCCAAGCTGTGGCAGTGAATTTATTGACTCCCACCCTAACTGCGATCGCCAAGCATTTAACCAGCTACTTAGAGCCGCCGCTCGGGAACAACAGCGTATTGAAGAGGCAAAGCAACAATCCAAAAAAGCTATTGCCCCCAAGGAAACACGAAAGCTATTTGCCTTAATTAGAGATACCATTAACGCTAATCCATAATTTTTGTCACGAAATAAAAGATCGGAAGAGCGTCGTGTAGGGAAAGAGTGTATA
>CAXQRU010000150.1:0-11395 GCA_964226685.1 Polaribacter sp.
CATATAACGACACAATCCACTGACCAAACGGCAAAACCTCAGCGTGTAACGACTACCTTTATCCACAAAATCACAGGACTCGATTAACTGCTGGCCCTGTTGGGTTTTTACCTGGGCAAGCATAATGTCCAAGTAGCACGCATACCCACTTAAAGGTAAATCTTGAACAAGCCGACGGACATAGCGAGTGACTTTGCCTGGATTGCCACTCACCGGGTCTATTATCCGAAAACGTTTATCTCGCTCGCAGACCAATGTCAGTCGATGTTGTGATAAATCATGCTGTACTTGTTTGACAATTTGCCCCGGAAGGCTCAATATTTTGCTGGAGAGGTTGAGGCTCATAGTATTCGTTGATTATAGAGTGGTTGAAGACTTTATATTTCAACAGATTACGTGAGCCTTGGCATCTCCTTCAGCGTAAAAAAGCGGAGAACAGCCATCGCATTTTTTGCTTTTTGTGTTTTGAAAAAGGTAGGAAGCCTTTTTACAACAACCTGCTAGAGGCATAGTGACATGATAGTGGCAATTGTTATAGACTACCGGCGCTTGAACGCTTGTCAAATAAAGCCCTTACACTGTCTAAACCAGCATCATTCAAGATAGTAATTAGATAGCTGCGCTCACGCAAAATATAATGCAAACAGGTCTCGTTCAAGTGTGCCTTTAATAATCAAAGCTGCCACTCGAACCAACCGCTCACTTTTAAAACGTAGCAAAAATGGAGATTATAATGAAAGATGTCTTGTTTCTTAACAACATGGTAACCCCCAAAATAATTACTTTCGTCTACTGGCTTATGCTAGCTGGGGTACTTATTTCAGGCCTTGCAGCAATTTTTTCTGGGGAATTTATGGGTATTTTTGTTATTATATTCGGTGCTGTTGGCGCAAGAATATGGTGCGAGCTTTTAATCGTTTTATTCAAAATGAATGAAGCATTGCAAGAGATGAGAAGCAAGCAATAAGCTATTTGTATAAATGTTTTTGAGGGGCATAACACCAACCCTACAAAATGTTTAAAGTAAAACAGCCCCGAGCACCCACCAAAGTGACTCGGGGAGACTGAACATATAACTTATGAACCAATAACTCCACCATCTTTACGTGTAATCACAATGGTGGCATCGCGTGGAATGGTAACGCCATCAGGCACTTCATTGAGCACTGGGAAATTGGTTAATGATGGGTCTCCATCGCCAGGGTGCTGCAAATTCACAAACATGGTTTTACGATCAGGGGTCACGGTAATACCAGTCACCTCATCGCCCGCCACACCGGTGAAGAGCCGCTTAAGTTCGCCCGTTGCCGTATCCGCTACCAACATCTGATTATTCAAACCATCTTTTTGGCCACCATCGGTTTGGATAAACAAACGGCCTTCTGGGTCTGCCCACAAGCCATCAGGTGAACTGAAGGACTCTTCAGTACCATGAGTTTGTTCCGCTATCAGGAAAATCGACCATTCAAATTGTTCACCCGTATGCATATGAGTATCCTTCCACTTAATGATATGGCCATCAAAATTTGGAGCGAGCGGGTTAGCGGCGTTTGGCTCTTGTCGGCGACTATTATTAGTCAACGTACAATAAACCTCACCATTGGGCGCTACGGTCGTCCATTCAGGGCGATCCATTGGTGTTGCACCAACTATATCGGCGGCAAGGCGCGCATAAATCAATATTTCGGCCTGATCATTAAAGCGTGCTGCCAATAAAGGATTATCTATCGTCAATGGTAGCCAGTCACCGGTGCCATCTTCATTGAAACGAGCCACATATAAAGTGCCCTCATCCAATGGGCTTTCGCCGCGCCAACGCATGTCGCGCCAGTTGTCTTTAGAGACAAATTTATAGATATAATCAAAACGCTGATCATCGCCCATATAAGCCACCACGCGCCCTCCCTTGCCAACGGTGATCGCTACTCCTTCGTGTTTAAAGCGGCCCAAAGCTGTTCGCTTAACTGGTGTTTGAGTGCCATCTAATGGATCAATCTCCACCACCCAGCCAAAGCGATTATCTTCATTTTTATAATCAGGATCAGAAAGGTCAAAGCGTCGATCAAAGAGGTGCCAGCCATAATCAAATCCATTTTCACTAAACCCATAACGCTCCTGCTCTTCAGTTGGCAACCAAGTTTGCTCGCGATTGCTCGCACCAAAGTAGCCATTAAAATTTTCTTCACAGGTCAAGTAAGTTCCCCACGGCGTATGGCCACTGGAGCAGTTATTGACGGTTCCCAAAGGAATATTGCCATTGGGCGTTTGCAACAATTCATGACCCGCTGCAGGGCCGCTGAACGCCATTGGAGTATTCACATGAATGCGTCTGGCGTGCTCACTTTTAACGGTTTGCCAGCCTTCCTTTTTACGTTTAATTTCCACAACCGATACCCCGTGAGCATGCTGAGATACTCTTACTTCTTCCAAACTCTCTGGCATTTCTTTGCCAAGAACATGAGTGTTTTGACCAAATTCATGATTAATCACTAACATGCCGTGGGTATTGCCGCGTTTAAATTTATTATCGCCTGCGTCCCACGCTGATTTATTTTTTTTAGGTTGCAATGGGAAATACCACATACCATCGTGACCAATACCAATCTGACGTGCCTGATCTTGCGCGGTTGGTGGCCAAGAAAATTCTGGGCCACCTGGCTCAATGGGATCCCCCCAAGGAATGAGCACGTCAAACTGATAGTCATCAGAAATGGTTGGAACCGCTCCATTTCCTAACGCGAGAGGAACCGGTGCAAAATTGATTAGCGGTCTAGTCGAACCGTAGGGAGTTGCTTTTAAAAAGCCATTACTGAGGGCATTGGCACTAAAAAAACTGGTCGCAGCTAAAGCCAACCCACCTCTTAACACATGGCGCCTAGATACTGGATTTTCTAACAATTGTTCAAAGGGGCGATTGTCTGTCGGATTACAAATTTCATTATCAACACTCATGATTCTCTCCAATTGAAAATGGTCATCTCATCAAAGAGTAATCAAAGTTAATGTCAATTTTATGTCAGAAAAATGAACACTTAAGAGTAGGCGTCACGACCACATGGTAAAAAATATCGTTTACAGCCACTGGAATCATCATATTGACACCAATAACGACCCCACATGGCTATCGAAATTTCATCTCAACATGTAAAATAAAAGTGACACAAAAAATAATTGGTGAAGATTATGGGAGATGGCATCACATCGACAAGTTGTGCATTTATTCCGGTTTTTTGTTATTACGATAGACAAAACGGAGGAGAAATAAAAACTCCCGTTCTCATTAGCGATCAAAACAACAGTACTCTTAAAGCTATTATTGTCAATGTGGATCCAACGATTTTTACTGAAGATGAATTAAAGGACCAATTTATTGATGCCTATTATGAAAATACCGACCGGTACTGCACGGGTACAAAATCTCTTGATTCCTACGATATTTACCCAAAACTCATTACTGCTTTGCACACGGATGATGAAGAAATTTCAGTCTACGTTTGCGAGCTTTATGAGAATACTGAACCCTATTTCAAATCCCAACCCAGTATTGCCAACTTAGTGTCTTACAAAGCTGATATTGATGTGCTTATCAGTGGTGGCCAGCTTGACCCATTGACAGAAAAAATTCTGATTGCACTATCTGAAAAAGATTATCTTACGGCCAAACAAAATTTCAGCTCCATTATGCTGTTCTAATCGACCCACTTTTTAATTTCATCATTCATGGAGGCATTCTTTGTTTTATCAGACAAAGGCAATTCCAGATGAACTGCCGCTTTAGACAGCAAATGTGCAGTAATCGGCGCCGTCATAAAAATAAATAGAGTGATAATTAACTCCTGCGTACTGATCTCACCTCGCAAATGGTAAGCAGCTCCCATAGAGGCAAGCAATAGACTACCGATTGCTATCGTCGTGATCTTTGCTGGCGCATGAAGCCTAGATAAAAAATCCGGCATACGCAACATACCAACCGACCCAACCAGCGCAAAAAAACCGCCAATGATTAACAATATTGAAATAACAAGCTCTAAAAACATAGGCTATTCGATAATATCGCCTCGCAATAAATATTTACACAGCGCTACTGTACTAATAAAGCCCAGCATCGCGATTAAAATTGCTGCTTCAAAATAAAAATGAGTACCATAGTAAATACCAAACAAAACAATTAACCCCAAACCGTTGACATACATGGTATCTACTGCCAAGATTTTATCTGGCTTAGTATTGGCTCGAATCAAATGGAACAAATTCATCACCAGAGCTAGAATCAAACACGCGGTAGCGACCAAAATTGCTGTAGTTAACATTGAAATATCTCCTTTAATGGCGTTTCATATCGACGCTTGATATGTGCTACCAAAGCCGCCTCATCATCCATATGAAGCACATGAACATATAAAAATTGCTTATCCATGCTGACATCCACCGACACCGTACCAGGTGTTAATGAAATAGAGCTAGAAAGCACAGTAATTGGAAACTCATCGCTCATATCTAATGGAATTTTAATAAAACCGGGATTCAATTTTGAAACGGGCGACATCACTTGAATCGAAACCTGAATGCAAGAGACAATAATATCTAATAATAATTTGAAAAGGTACACCACAGCCGCCATAGGCTTTTTAATGGGTGTCAGTGGAACACAAAAAGGTGACAAGAGAATAGGAATAAATAACGCTAAAAAGACCGCTACCGTAATCGTACTAACATCGGCAGAACTATTTAGCAATAACCATACTGTAAACAACACCAAGCTATGCAAAGGTAAAGGCAAAACTTTACGAACCACTTGACTCATCTTAGCTCCCCAGGTAGATCATGAAGGTGCATGGCTGCACGGCTCAAATATTCAGTGATCGGTCCTGCGTACACAATTAACACTAACGACATCAAAAACAAAAAACCAATCGCCATATATTGAGAAAATTTAGCTCTTTGCCCATCGCTTCCATGCCCTCCAGCGGCCCAAAAAACCACAATACCAGCCCTCACCAAACTCATTAATACAAGTAAACTGGACAAGAAAATAGCCGACCAAATCCAGATTTGTTGATCCGTATTTGCC
Organism: Polaribacter sp.; assembly: GCA_964226685.1. GTDB lineage: Bacteria > Pseudomonadota > Gammaproteobacteria > Pseudomonadales > Cellvibrionaceae > CAXQRU01. The sequence goes on from CAXQRU010000150.1 coordinate 5,072, forward strand.
GCTGATTGCAATAATAGTAGCTTACCCACAAAACCGGAGAAGGGCGGCATACCCACAGCACCGATGGACAATACCACAAACAATAAGCCGAGCAATACTGGCTGAGCCACCGTCCTCGCCTTGACAAGACGATCACCCGCCTGCCCCCTTTGGTCACTGATAATATCCACCAATAGAAATAAAGCCGCTGCAATCAGTGTTGAATGCACCGCATAATATAAGCCTGCCCCAGTAGCTTTTACTGAACCCAAAGCTATTGAAAATAATAGTGTTCCAGAAGACAGAACCACCAGATACGCAATACATTGACGCAAACTCGGGCTTGATAATACGGCCATACCCGCCACGGACACCGTCAGCAATGCCATTGGCAACAACCAAGGCTGTAATACATTCGCTAAAAGGCCAGCATAATCACCAAAGATAAATACGCTGGCTTTAAGCAAGCTATAAAACCCAACTTTCGTCAACACCGCAAATAAGGCGGCAATGGGCGCAGCTACGACGGTGTACGTTTTACTGAGCCAAAAATGCAAGGGTAAAATGGCTGACTTCAAACCAAAAACAATCAATAATAAACCCGCGGCGGTTTTGGCAATAGTTGCCTGCTCAGCCTCTAAGGCATTAAGCTTGATGGCAAGATCTGTCATGTTGAGTGTACCAACTGTTGCATAAATAATCCCAAGTGCAAGCAGAAAAAGAGCCGAGCCAATCAAGTTTAAAATAACGTACTGGATGGCCGCGTGAGTTTTTTCTTTACCACCACCGTGCACCACCAATGCGTAAGAAGCCATCAGCAGCACTTCAAAAAAAACAAATAAATTAAACAGATCGCCAGTCAAAAACGCTCCATTAATACCCATAATCTGTAATAGTAATAGCGGATAAAAATAATTCCCCCCTCGATCATCACCCGCCATCGCATAAATCACAACAGCCACCCCCAGCAAAGAGGTCAATAACACAAAAAGTGCTGAAACCCGATCGGCCACTAACTCAATGCCATAGGGAGCCGGCCAATCGCCCAACAAGTAACGAGTGGTTCCTACATCAGCCTGAATCACCAACAAGATAGAAAAGCCACACAACAACAAACAGGTGAAAAAAGCACAAACTCGTTGACTGACAATATTGTCTAACTTTGGCAACAACAAAAGAACGGCTACCAGCGCCGGTAAAAGGATGGGGATGATAGGTAAATGCATCAACACGAGCTAGTCCTTATCATTGGCATCTGGCAACTTGCCATTGACGTGATCGTTGCCTAAGTCTGCTCGCCCACGAATGGCTAAGATGACCACATAAGCCGTCATCGCAAAACCAATCACAATAGCCGTCAACACCAAGGCTTGTGGTAGCGGATCAGCGTATTGCGCGCCCTTGGCCAAAATCGCCGCCTCGTTCACAGATAGACGCCCCGAGGAAAATAAAAATAAATTCACAGCATAGGATAAAGTAATCACTCCCATCACCACAGGAAACGTGCGACCCCTTAACAATAAATACACACCGCAAGCAGTCACAACACCCGTAGCGACAGAAAACATCAATTCCACACTTACCCCCTTAACCGGTCAACTGTTGTCAACTTACCCAAATTGGCAAGAATCAACAAGGTCACACCCACAACTGTTAAATAAACGCCTAAATCAAAAGCAATGGCGCTGGCCAGCTCAAACTTACCCAATAACGGCAGCGAAAAATAATCAAACCAAGATTTTAAGAACGGACGACCAAAAATCCAACTAGCAAAACCCGTGATTAAAGAAATGAGCAAACCGATCGCGATGACTCTGGCATAATCCACATTCATCCGCCCTTTAAACCAAACAACCCCTTGAGCCATATATTGGAGAATTATCGCAACCGCTGTAATTAAACCCGCAATAAAACCCCCACCTGGCAAATTATGGCCACGCCAGAAGATGTAAATGGACACCAACATCGCTAGTGGTAATAAATGCTGAGAAATAACACGCAATAGCATAGGATGTTTATCTAGAGCCCAATGGCGGCCTTCATCATCTGCGGCAGGCATGTACACCCGAATACCTGCAATTAATTTATAAATTCCCAATGCGGCTATAGCAAGAACAATAATCTCACCAAGGGTATCAAATCCTCTAAAATCAACCAAAATCACATTCACCACATTGGTACCACCACCTAAAGTTTTACTATTCTCAATAAAATATTCTGAGATAGCTTCATAGGGTCGAGTTAAAAAGGCGTAATTAATGGTGCCTATGATCGCGCCAATCATACAGGCGATCGCAATGTCTCGTGCTGTTCGACTCGGGCCGCATTCCTTTGGCGTTGACTGGGGCAAAAAGAACAGCGCCAACATCAACAAAATTACGCTGACCACCTCTACCAATAGTTGCGTCAATGCAAGATCTGGAGCTGAGAACACCACAAAAATGACAGAAACCATTAAGCCGACTACCGACAGTGCCAGCAAGGCAATAAAGCGGCGGCGATTCCAAATACAGTTGACCACCGCCGCAATGCACAAAATAATCACACAAACAGTAAAGCCCAAATGGTGAGGCAAACCTTCAAGCGACCCTTCAGCATGGGATAGCTCTAACAAAGGCAAACCAGCCAATAATGGAATCATCAAAAGCATCAATAATACATAACGCTGAAACGACTGATTGTCCACCAACTCAGACAAGCGCTTCGCCTGAGCCACACCATGATTTAACCATTGCTCAAAGGTCGCCTTGACGTCCAGCTCTCTGAAGCGTGAATTGAATTCATGCAAACGCTTGAGATTTAAATAAAGAATAACCCCACCACCCATGGCGACCAAACTCATCAATAGTGGGATATTAAACCCATGCCAAAGAGCTAGGCTGTATTCTGGCAAATCGCCCAGAACGGCTCCAGCTGCCGACGCTAAAATATCTCCGACCAGGTAGACAGGAAAGATACCAACTAACAAACAAAGCACGACCAAAATTTCGACAGGCAGACGCATATAGCGCGGAGGTTCCTTCGGCTTGATTTCCAACTCATTGGCATCGCCATTGAAAAACACATCGTGCACAAAACGCAGAGAATAACCCACAGAGAATACTCCACCCAAGGTAGCTAGCACTGGCACCATCCAGGATAAAGACCCGAGAGTAGACTGATAAATGGTCTCTGCAAAAAACATTTCTTTTGAAAGAAATCCGTTTAACAAAGGCACCCCCGCCATAGACGCCGCCGCAATAATGGCAAGCAGTGCCGTTTTAGGCATCACACGCCAGAGGCCTTTAAGCGTCCTCATATCGCGGGTACCCGCTTCCTGATCGATAATTCCTGCCGCCATAAAGAGCGAGGCTTTAAAAATAGCATGATTAATAATGTGGAATATGCCCGCAATCATCGCCAGTTGCGTATCCAAACCAAACAATAAAACAATTAAGCCGAGGTGACTAATCGTGGAATACGCCAACAGGCCTTTGATGTCGTGTTTAAAAATAGCAAAGTAAGAACCCAGTAAGAAAGTCGACAGCCCAGTAAGGGAGACGATCAAAAACCATTCATCGGTTCCTGCCAATACCGGATAAAAGCGCGCCATAAAAAAGATACCCGCTTTGACCATCGTGGCAGAGTGCAAATAGGCGCTGACAGGCGTGGGCGCCGCCATTGCTTGAGGCAACCAAAAGTGAAAGGGAAATTGCGCTGATTTTGTAAACGCTCCCAATAAACACAAGACCAAAATAACGGGGTACAACTCCGACTCACGCACCATATGGCCATTGGCCACAATCACGCCCATATCAAAACTGCCCACCACTTGGCCAAGCAGTAAAATACCCGCCAATAGAGCCAAGCCCCCAGAGGCAGTGACCACTAATGCCATTAATGCACTGCGCTGAGAATCCTGTTTCTGGAAGGAAAAACCAATCAGCAAAAATGAACTAACACTGGTCAACTCCCAAAAAAACCATAGCTGAAGGGCATTATTAGATAAGACAATGCCAAGCATTGCCACCATAAATAAATTAAAAAAACCAAAAAAACGAACCATCGAATAACTTTTAGGGAGATAGTATCTGGCATACAAAATCACCAAAATACCAATTCCTAAAATCAGTAACACAAATAATAACGACAAACCATCAAGCTTAAGTGAAACATCCAACCCCACTTGCGAAACCCAAGATAGATGGTAAGTAATCACCTCACCATCAAGCACTAAAGGAGCGTGGATACCAGTTAATGTCAGCGCCAATAATGGAGGCAAAGCCATAATAAAAGTAAAGGCATTACGCGGGAGCGATTTAGCCATCACAGCAGTGAACAGGCTTATCAGCGGAAGCAACAATACGGGCAAGAGCACCATAAAAAATCCTGAGTGATGAACAGTCTGTGTATGAGAAGCTCTGATTTAACCCAGCCCTCTCTGCACGGATCAGGGTTAATCAGAGTTTCCTATAGAACATAATATAACAGAAAAGAATGGTATGGGCTGAAATGAATTATTAACAGAGTCCATTGTGCTAAACTCATTAAAAAGCAAAGCGCTTTTAGGAGACTTTGATTATTCATCTGGCAGCGAGGCGATTATGTTACGTATAGCTATTAATGGTTTTGGTAGAGTGGGAAGAAATATCGTTAGAGCCTTATTAAGCAACCCTCACAACCAAGCCATCGAGGTTGTGGCCATCAACGACTTGGCGCCCGCTTCATTACTGGCACACCTGACAGAGTTTGACTCAACTCTAGGGCGCTGCCCTGAACCTGTCAGCCTAAATAACGATCAACTTGTAATTGGTTCGCGCTCAATTACATTAACCAGCGAGTCTGACCCTAAAAACCTTCCGTGGAAAGCGCTCAATATTGATATTTGCTTCGAATGCACTGGCCGATTTGCCAGTAAAGATAAAGCCAGTCTTCATCTGCAGGCTGGCGCCAAAAAAGTACTGGTCAGCCAACCTTGTACTGATGCGGACGCAACGGTTGTGTTTGGCGTCAATCATTGTGACATTCAGCCAGAGCACACCATCATTTCCAACGCATCTTGTACCACCAATTGCCTGGCGCCTTTAGTGGCTGCCATAAACCCCATTGTCGATATTCAAAGCGGCTTAATGACTACCATCCACGCCTACACCAATGATCAAAATTTGTTAGACCAACCGTCAAATGATGAGTTTAGATCTCGATCAGCCACGGCTTCCATGATCCCAACGCGCACCGGCGCGGCCAAAGCCGTTGGCCTGGTGCTACCCGACCTTGCCGGCAAACTCCATGGCTTGGCGGTGCGGGTACCCACACCCAATGTCTCATTGGTAGATCTCACCGTCGTCGGTAGCAAAACCTTTACTGTCGATGATATTCACAATGCTCTAGTAAAAGCCAGCGAAGGCTCAATGAAGGGAATACTTGCGATTAACGAAAAGCCGCTGGTGTCCATCGACTTTCAAGGCCACATGGCCTCTTCCATTGTAGATTTTAATCATACAGCCCTACTTGGCAACCAGTTAAAACTGATGAGCTGGTACGACAATGAATGGGGCTTTTCGAATCGCATGCTGGATGTGGCTTATTATATGAGTACTATTTAGCAGGTTGTTAGACTGGCCAAGGTAGTCACATTATAAGAGTAATGATGTTCGCGTATTTATTGGATGAAAAAGCGTGAGTCACGTTATTGGAAGCCCTTCAGCGACGTTACTGTTGATACTTGAGATGACACCGGGTGCGAGTGAAAATCATCACTCCTCCCGCAAACAATTAACAGCATAAAGTGGCCACCAATTAGGACTAGAGGGAAAATTCGTTAATTTGTATTAAGGAACCTCGTGGAGGATGTTTTTGATCTATATTTTTGGGTTAGCGCTCGTAATTAGGGTAAAGAGCTTTCAACCTTTGGTCTTTGATTCGAGAAAGAAAAGCTGCGTATTGACCATATTTTAATAGACTCAAAGTCGGCTTCCAACCGTTATTTAAATTTTCTTCTCTGGTTTTGTCAAAGTCGAAGGCATCGATGCTTTCTTCGCATAGTTGCTGTAACCACGACATTGTTCCGGTGCTCATATCGCGCCATAGTCTTTTGGGGCGCTGATGTTTTTCGTCAAATTTTTGGGTCGATGAGTCTTTTTCGCGCAAATGCTCAAGAAATGGCAGGTCGGGAAGGGGCTCATCTATTTTCATAAAGTTAGCTAAAAAATCTTTGATCAAATACAATTCTTGTAGATCATACTCTTTATAAGTACATAAGTTACCCTCTGGAGTGGATATAGCAAGATAATAGTCGGTGTAAACCCCGCTATTACTGCGGGTGTATCGATATATTATTTCAAAGAGATCGGAAGAGCACACGTC
>CAXQRU010000151.1:0-13175 GCA_964226685.1 Polaribacter sp.
CGTGTGCTCTTCCGATCTCACAAATGGCGGAAATTAATAAAAGATTGGATGAATTCCGTCAGCGCTTGCCCGATAAAAAAGAAGTGCCTGGCTTATTGGACGACATCGATGATAAGGGAACGTTCACGGGTTTGAATATCGACAGCATCAAGCTGATCGAGGAGAAAAATAGTGAGCTCTATGTTGAGCTGCCCGTCGATATCGTCGCCAGAGGCACATACAACGATGTGGGTGAGTTTATCAGTGAGGTTGCCGACATGCAGCGGATTGTCACTTTCCATAATTTCACGATTAAAACTCCTGAAAAGGGTTCAGATGACTTATTAGAAATCAGCATTCTAGCGAAAACGTATCGTATCCAAGAGGACGAGGCATTGATGGTTCCTAAGGGAGGTAAGCCATGAAGTTAGCGAAATTATCAGGCTTGCTCTTTATGTCGTTGGGTCTTACGGGCTGTTTGATGGGCTCGAATGATGATATTGACAAATATATAGCAAGCAAGGCCGATACTAAACCTAAGCCGATTCCGCAGGTTAAATTTGTGGAGACCGTCAAGAAGATTGCGTTTAGCCCCACGGAAGGTAAAGCGCCTTTCACGCCGCCCGAGATAGAAAAGGTGACCAAAATTACCGATGAGGATTGTACGGCGGATCAGGTTGCACGCGAACTCTGTCCAGATTTGAAACGCTCAAAACAGCAGCTTGAGAAGTTTGACTTCTTAGATTTGTCGATGGTAGGTACGTATTCACAATCCGGCAGTTTATGGGCTTTAATTGAAGATCCTTCTGGTCAAATACACCGTGTCCGCACGGGTTATTACATGGGTAAAGAATATGGCAAGATTGTATCGATTACTCCAAATAGGATTGATTTATCAGAGTTTACTAAAAATGATGGTAAATGGTTGAAACGATCTCGAGTAAAGTTGCTAAAGGTTAAGGATTAGGGCTATGTTAAGAATATTAAAAAGGGCTATCGCTATGGCATTTATACGTCCCATCTCATTTGTTCTGTTTTTGTTCCTGGCCAATGTGGCTTCGGCAAATACGCTTCAAGACTTGTCATTTGCTGAGCTGCCTGGCGGCAAGCTTGAAATGCGGGCAACATTCTCCCAGCCACCAGAGCAACCCGAGTCCTACGCAATTGATAGTCCTGCACGGATTGTGATCGATTTTTCAAGTGTGGACAGCCAGATCGATCAGAAAAAATTCCAGTTGGGATTTGGTGTCGCCCAAAGCGCTTTGGTTTTGAGCAGTGATAATCGTACTCGAGTGATTGTCAACCTAACGAATTCGGCTCCCTATGAAACTAGAGTTGAGGGTAACGCGGTGGTTACCGTAATTGGTAATAGTACGCCCGGTGCTAGCCCAGCGGCTACATCAACCAACAGCACAGGTACGACTACGGTGAGAAATTTTGGAGCGCGTGTGAATAGTCTCCAAGATGTAGACTTCAGAAGAGATCCTACCGGTGCCGGTAAGGTGATCGTGAGCCTTTCCAGTAATGCCAATGCCACTGTGAGACAAAATTCTAAGGGTGTTGAAATCAGCTTTTTAAATACAGAAATTCCCGATGCACTTCGTCGGCGTTTGGATGTCAACGATTTTGGTACCCCAGTCAATTCTATTGAGTCGTTCAAAGATGGCCGTAACACCAAGATTGTTATCAAGGCATCGGGTACATACGACTACTTGGCTTATCAGTCGGACAATCAATACATTCTTAGCGTTAAACCCCTAACAGCCAAAGAAATTGAAGATAAGCGTAAAAAGTTTGCCTTTAAAGGACAGCGAATTTCTCTTAACTTTCAGGACATTGAAGTTCGAGCCGTATTGAAAATCATTGCTGAATTCACCAATTTAAATATGGTAGTCAGTGATACTGTTAGTGGCAGCATTACTCTAAAATTAGATGATGTACCTTGGGATCAGGCTTTGGACTTGGTGTTGAAAACCAAGGGCTTGGACAAGCGCCAGACGGGTAGTGTGATTTATGTCGCCCCTGCGGTAGAGATCGCTGAGCGTGAACAGCAAGAGCTTGAAAACGAGCTTAAGCGTCAACAGTTGGCCCCCTTGCGCACTGAAAACTTCCGCGTGAAGTATGCCAATGCCATGTCTATTTACACCGGTCTATTTAAAGACAATGAAACGGCGTCCGGCTCAGGCAATAATGAAGATGATGACGATAAAAGAAGCTTTTTGTCTCCTCGAGGGCAGGCGATTGTTGATGAGCGCACCAACACTATCATCATGACGGATATTGAAGAGAAGATTGAAGAGTTTCGAGATATCTTAGATCAAATCGATGTGCCTGTGCGTCAGGTGATGATTGAGTCGCGTATCGTGATTGCCAACACCGATTTTCGTAAGGAATTGGGTATTCGTATCGCGGGTGATGGATCGCATTCTCGCAATGGTCATAAATTCGAGGCAACCGGTCGCCTAGAGGGGCTAGTGAACAATGATGGCCAGGGTCCAGAGGGCGTTTTTATCGATTCTGATGGCGATGGTATTAGTGATGATGAGCGTGATCTGGTCAGCTCCAACCTAGTGGATTTGGGCGTTGCTGGTGCAGCTGGTTCGTTAGCCTTAAACATTTTGACTGACAATATTCTATTGGGCTTAGAGCTGTCAGCCCTGGAGAGTTCTGGTTATGCGGAAATTGTGTCGCAACCAAAAGTGATTACTGGCGATAAGCAACAAGCCAGTATCGAATCCGGTCAGGAGATTGCGTTCACTGTTGTGTCTCAAGATGGCGCTAACGTTCAGTTCAAAGAAGCTAAGTTGAAATTGGATGTAACCCCGCAAATCACGCCAGATAACCGGGTGATTATGACGCTCAAAATTAACCAGGACTCGATTGGTGAGGTAGAGACTACTACCGGTATTCCCACCATCGATGTCACAGAGTTGAATACTCAAGTATTGGTTGGCGATGGTCAAACGGTGGTTTTAGGTGGTATATTCCAGGTATCTAGTGTTACCGGTCAAACTAAAGTGCCGCTCTTAGGTGATATTCCAGGGGTGGGCCGCTTGTTCCGGAATGATATTAAGCGTGAAGATAAACAAGAGCTGTTGATTTTCATTACACCTAAAATTCTATCGGATACTTTAGTCGAATAATTTATGCCAAAAACGGTTGTACTGGTCGGCCTGATGGGAGCCGGAAAATCTACCATCGGCCGCCTGTTGGCCAAGATATTAAAGTTACCTTTTAAAGATACCGACCAAGAAATAGAGCATCGTGCCGGTGCTGATATTTCTTGGATTTTTGATCAAGAGCAGGAGCATGGTTTTCGTCAGCGGGAAGCGGCCGTCTTGGCGGATCTGCTGTCGGGTGAGCCGATGGTGCTTGCAACCGGTGGTGGTATCGTCACCCAAGAAGAGAATCGTGAGCTTTTAAAGGGGGGGGCTGAGGTTGTCTATCTTTCGGCTAGTCCTGAATTGCTTTACTCGCGCATTCAAAAAGACAAAAGAAGACCGCTTCTGCAAGTTGATAATCCTCTCGCAGTAATGAAATCACTCTTTGAGCAACGCGATCCTTATTACCGAGAAGTGTCTAATCATATTATTACAACAGGGACTTCCAGTCCCAAGCATGTTGCTCAAGAGATAGCCAAGGCTATTGGCGTTTCTTCACACAATCTTCACTAGTACTTCACTCACTTTTTGAGCGGCGTGGTTATAATGCACCCACTTAGTGGTTAGTTGCGAGCACTAAGTCTATCCGGCAGGGCCGCTCCAGCCCAGTGCGATATGTGCTTAATCGCGTCGGTTAGTTTTGGCTCCCTCACGGGAGCCTTTTTATAAAACGCTTCCTATTGCTTCTCCCATTTTCACTGGGCTATTGGCCTCAAGTGAATCATGCCATTTCATGACATTTGGCCCAAACAGTACGATAGCCGTTGAGCCTAGTTTGAATAAGCCCATTTCATCGCCTTTTTTTAGATGGATGCTCTCGTTAGAACCGTAGTTGACGATAGAGGTTTGTTGGCTTTTAGGGGCCACTGTTCCAGCCCAACTGGTTTCGATGCTGGCGACAATCATGGCGCCCACCAGGACTAGGGCCATTGGCCCAAGCGGGGTGTCAAATAAACAGACGACCCTTTCATTGCGAGCAAATAAACCCGGTAGCTCGTCGGCGGTTCGAGTGTTGACGGAAAATAGTTTTCCGGGAACATGAATCATTTTTACGAGGCGCCCATCACAGGGCATATGCACCCTGTGATAATCTTTGGGTGATAAATAAACGGTTGCAAATTGGCCGCCAATAAAGGCCTGGCTGTCCGTGCGATCGCCACCTAATAATTCTGTGATCGAATAGTCATGCCCCTTCGCTTGCATGATTGATTCGTCGTTAATGGGGCCTATCTGGCTGATTTTGCCATCGGCTGGGCAGGTAATGCTGCTTGACGCCTGGTCGATCGGTCTAACCCCTGGCGCTAGGTGGCGAGTAAAAAAAGCATTAAAGCTTGGGAATGCCTTGGGGTCTGTGACTTTTGCCTCGCTCAGGTCAACCTGATAACGTTTTATGAACCAATTAATGAAGGGCTGTTTTATCCAGGGTATGGTGCTGGCGGCGATTTTTCCAACGAAACGAGATAGTAATTGTTGCGGTACCCAATGTTGGCATTGGGTTTTAAACGATTGACTCATGATAACTCCACAGGTGTGTCTGGATGATTGCCCCACTCTGACCAAGAGCCGGCATAACCTTTGATCGGGTAGCCCAGGGATTTGCCGACCAAATAAGCAAAGGCCGAGCGGTGATGGGATTGGCAATGGGTGATGATGGTTTTATCGCCAAGGATGTTTTTTTCGGCTAAGTATTGCTTTGCGTCTGAGCGAATCCTCCAGCCGTTTTGCTTGTCCATCAACTCCGTCCATTCGCAATGAATAGCGCCTGGAATGTGACCCCCTTTCTGTGCGAGGACTCGATTGCCATCATATTCTTCTATGCTGCGAGCATCCCAGATTTGAATGCTATCGTCATTGAGGCTGGCTTGCACGTCATCGAGTTCCGCCAAGGCGCTAGGGTCAATTGTGATCGGGTAGGGCTTGGCTAATGGTTGGGCACGATGGATCTCACTGGATGTTGCCAGGCCCGCTTCGAGCCAGCTATGACGGCCACCGTTAAGATAGGAATAGTGTTGGTGTCCTATGATATCCAGAGTCCAAATGAGGCGCCCGGCCCAGCCGCCACCTTCGTCATCATAGGCAATGACATGGGTATTTTTTGTTAGACCAAGCTGAGTGAATACATAGGATAGCTGATCGGGTGAGGGCAGTTTGCCAGGTGCGGGAGCTGTGCCTGCCATTAGAGCTTGGTAGGGCAAGAATATGGCGCCGGGTACGTGAGCTTGCCGATAATTAGCCTCGCTACTGAGATCAACAATTAATAAATTGTCTTGGTTCAAGTGTGCAAGCAAATTTTCAGGTTCTATAATAAGAGGTAGATTCATGCGATTCGCTACTTACTCAAAAAAGGCAATAGTGTGCATAGTTATGGTCAGAATAGCAATTGCTCTTAGCCTGATCTATAATCGTCCCAAAAAGATGAGGCCTTTATGATTGCTGGAATGAGAAAGAAGAACATTACTCGCCCTGCCATAGAGCATCATTGTAATTTTTGCCACAACAATCAATTCGTGCCCTATGGTCTGATTCGGTACTTCCACGTGTACTGGATTCCAATATTCACGATCTGGAAACTCTTTGGCCTAGAGTGCACCAAATGCCAACGTCAGATGACCAAGTTAGACTTTACTCCAGCCGAGAGTAAAAAAGTCAAATCCTTGGTGTTTAAGCGCCGATATACTTTTTGGTATAACATTGGTGTTTGGGTATTATTGTTACCTCTTGTTCCTCTGGTGTTACTTTTGTTGCTGGCGTCAACGGGAATTTTCGATTCCGTTTAGCGGATAAGCCAATAGCTCATTATTCTTTTTCATATAGAGATAGTTGCCATCAGCTGAAAAGCCCACCAATTTGCCGCTCACCGTTGCCACAATACTGTGGTCTTTAAGGTTGTGAACCGTGGTTTGACTGGCCGCTTTGACTAAGTAAAAGCGCTCGCTCGGGTCGATCACGGCAAGAGCCGGTAGCATTTTGGTCTCTTGCTCCAAGAGATTGGTGAGTAAAAACGTGCCTTTTTGCTTGCCAACGAGAGAGGCGTACGTGCCTGATTGACTGATGCGGGCACCTTCTTGAAACCTAGACCAATCCTGAGTATCCACACTTTGTAGGGTTGATGTATCAAAAGCCGATAGGCTTTGATTTTCCTGTAAGAAAAGATGTCTCTCTGTGCAAGCAATGTGTCCCTGTTCTGGCTTAATAGGCCATTCTTGTCTTTGGCTAAAGTTTAATTTAGCCATCTCTTTTAAGCCGTTTTCACCATAGGTGAAAAGCGATACCACTCGATCATCACTGAAAGCGAAGAGTCGATTCAGGCAGTGAGTCGGATAATTGCCATGAAGAAATTGGACGTCTGGAATCAACTGAGCCTTGGGTATGTCCTCGGTGAGATCTTTGAAGAAATAGGTTCCATCAATCCATTTTGCTTGAGCAATTAGGCACTTGCCATCGCAGGCAAGCCAGATCTCTGTGCCCCGTTTGCCAGGGCGTGGCACTATGACCTCTTTATCTTTTACGATAGTGAGTGTATCGCCACCACCAAAAAATAGCGCGCGTTCCTCGTTATGCAAAACCAATTTTCCGGTAATGAAGATTTCCTGATCGTCAAATGAGACTTTATATTGCTGCTTGGGTAAAGCTTGGATCAGTGTATCGCCGATGGTAAAGGCTTTAGAGGTGCATATTTGAGGCGGTGCTAGTTCGCTTTCACAGTTAAAAGGAATCACTTGTTGATTCTCGGGTTCTATCAAAATGCCGAGCTTTTTGTTGGCAAGCGCCAATTGATTGCTGTTTTGGATAGGTATAGAGGTTTGGTAATGCTTTACGTTAATGGGGAAGCGTGCTGGCTCTGCTGCGTTGCAGCACGACATAAAGAGCCATAAGGCCAAAAGATATAAGCTTTTCATCTGCGAATTTGTTACCTTGTAGAGGGCCACCTATTTCAAACTGTGCTAGGAGTTCCTTAACAACTGCGGCCCATCCAAGTGCAGACTTCCAGCGCCAGTTAGGGTAACCTTTTCTTTTTTATGTTGCAAGGTGTGCCATTGCTTTGCGGTAATCAGCGAGTCATTATAGTTATGAAGCGATATTTAGTGGGAGGGGCCGTTCGGGATGAACTCCTAGGGCGGCCAGTGATGGATCGAGATTGGGTCGTTGTGGGGGCCACTCCTGACGAGTTATTGGCAAAGGGTTATCGACAAATCGGTAATCAATTTCCCTGTTTTCTTCACCCTAAAACCCAGGACGAGTACGCCCTTGCTCGAACTGAGAAAAAAACGGGCTCAGGGCACACGGGCTTTGTGTGCGACTTTAGCCCAGAGATTAGTCTGGAAGAAGACCTTTCGAGGCGAGATCTCACCATTAATGCCATTGCCAAGGATATTGATGGCCAATATATCGATCCTTATGGCGGCTTGAATGATATTGAAGCTCGGATTCTCAGGCATGTGTCGCCGGCGTTTGCTGAAGACCCGTTGAGAGTGCTAAGAGTGGCTCGTTTTGCGGCGCGTTTGGCTCAAGATGGCTTTACCATTGCCCCTGAAACAAGCGTTTTAATGAAAGCTTTGGTGGCATCGGGGGAGCTGGCTCAATTAACGGTCGAAAGAGTTTGGAAGGAGTTTTCTCGTGCTTTAATAGAGCCTACCCCAAGCGAGTTTTTGCGCGTATTGGCGAGCGTTGGGGCAATGGAGGTGGTATTGCCCGAGTTGAGCGCTCTTTGTGAGGATGCTCAATTACTGGCATTACTGGATAAGTCTCGTCGGGCCGATGATCCAGAGATCAGCTATGCCTTATTAGTGCATCGTTTGCCGACCGATCAAATTAGGCGCCTGTCAGAGCGTTTAAAAATGCCCAATAGCTATCTTCAGTTGGCCCTATTGGTCGCGAATCATCATCAATCTTGTGCTCAGCTTGAGCAGCTCGATAGTGATGCCGTGGTTTCTCTTTTAGAGAGCCTTGATGCCTACCGTAAGCCCGACCGTTTGAGGCAGTTTGCGGTTGCCTGTTCGCTGCTGTTTGATCAGCCCTTAGTGGCGTCCAACTTGACCCAATATCGTGATCTCACACAGGCCGTTGAGATTGAGCCAATACTGGAGCAAGGCCTTAAAGGGCGGGCTATTGCTGCGGCTTTGCGCGCCGAACGTGTGCAGGTTCTAGAGCGGCATCGATAAAACCTAGTTTATCCGCCAAATCAGTGGAGAAATCATGCTTAATATGATTAAATCTCTGGCCGTCGCAAGCTCTTGAGAGTGCGTAAATATTGAGTAAAAATACCTCTATCAAGTTTCCAATTGCCTATAAGTTAGCGGCCGTATTTATTACTATCGTGGTATTAACGGTCGGTTGCCTTGGGGTTTTAATTGTTAGCTATCAATTAGATCTCATGCGCCAACAAATCGATCATTTTGGTCAAGGTGTGGTCGATTTATACAGTGGTAGTGCCAAAGAACCCTTGTTTACGGACTCCAAATTTTCCCTCGATATACTGACCGCTAATTTTGCCTCCAATACTGGGATTGAAGGTGTGGCTGTGTATAAAACCAACGGGGAGAGTTTTGTGAAAGAAGGCTTGGTGCCAGTTGAAACCATTGGTTACTTAGTGCAAAACAGCACGGCACTGAGTGACCATCATAAAGTCTGGTCTTGGCAGCAAGACATGAATGGCCGCACGGTGCCGTTGTTGTCCTATCTCAAGCCGATCGTGCACGACGATCTCGTCAAAGGGCAGGTGACCGGGGGCTTTGGTTTAATCACTGTGTCCACGGATAAAATTCGTCGAAGCTTTTTCTTCATGATTGCTGTGCTGGTGATTTCCATTATTGCGACAGTGCTGTGTGCTGCGCTAGCCGCTTTGTGGATTAGCCGGCGAATGATGAATCCGATCAATCAATTGGTGGAAGCAACCGAGCGCTTATCAGAAAATAATTTTGATATTGTCCTGCCTGAAAAGCGCAATGATGAGCTGGGTTATCTGGCTTCGGCGTTCAATAAAATGATCAAAAGCTTGCACGATAAACGCCAAATGGAGGGGGTGTTTTCTAAGATCTTATCCAATGATGTCGCAGCTAAGTTTTTAGAAGATATTCACGATGTGCGCATCGGTAGTGAGCGTGTCGAAGCCAGTGTCCTTTTTGTCGACATTGTCGGTTTTACGGCCTTTACTGAGCAGTCTCAGCCTGAAGATGTGGTGCAGTTTGTCAACGAGTGCTTTACTTGTTTCAATGACTGTGCCAATGCTTGCAGTGGTGTGGTTGATAAGTATATCGGCGATTGTATGATGATTGTTTTTGGCGCCCCTAATCACGCTGAGAATCATCGTTATCAAGCGATTGCCTGCGGGATTATGATTGTGCGGTTGCTAAAAGAAATCAATCAAGCCCGTGAGGCGGCCGGTAAGGTGCCTATCAATGTTCGGGTAGGCATCAACAGCGGACAAATGATGGCGGGTATCTTTGGTACTGAGCAGCGTTTGGAATATACGGTGATTGGGGATGTCGTGAATCTGGCGGCTCGCTTAGAGAGCATCGCGCCCACCAATTCCGTGGTGATTGGCGAGGATGTTTATCAACCTGTTTCCCTGCAACGACAAGTATTCGTGGAGCCGTATAAAATGACGATGGTAAAAGGTCGCTCCAAGCCAGTCATGACCTATGTTGTCAGCCGATTAAATGATAAGCTTGAAAAATCCATTCAATTGAAAATTAAAACATGGCGAAGCAAAAACGCGATTTAGTGAAAGTTGGCCTTGTCGGGCTTTGTTTGTTATTTACGGCCTGCGCATCCATTATAAAAGAAGAAGATTTGCCTGAAGCATTTTTGAACAGTTTAGAGAAGCGGGATTTTATCACGGCAAAACAACTACTGAATCGAATGTCCAGCTCCATTGAACCCACCTCATTTTCAGATTATGAGCAGCGCTATGGCCAGGTGAAGCGAGAGTACGAGGCCAATTGTCGTCGTCAAGCCGATGCCTTGATTGCCAATGATCAGTGGCAAGCCTCGTTGGCAAAGATTGATGAATGTATGAGCGCCCTGCCTGATCCAGCAACTCCCTTGACTGGTGACAAAGCCCGTATCCAAGCTGAGCGTGACCGACGCCTTGCCCTAGCTAAGCGCGATCTTGATATTGTCAACGCCGAGCATTGGGCCGCCAAGGAGCCTTTGGAGTATGAAATTCAGTCACTCTCAAACCCAGGAATTAGCCTTTGGTGGGAGAGTTATCAGTTGAATCGAGAACGCGTGCGCTTAACTGAAAGTATGATTAACTGCGCAGAGCAAGCGTTTAAAGATGAGCAGCTTGCTCTTGCCAAACGATGCATGGATGCGGCAATTGCACTGGATGAAACCTATCAAAATCCAAATATTGACGAGGCCTTGGCTCAACAGCGGCGCCAGCAACAAGTGGCAATTGTGCGACAACAAAAAGCCTTAGTGAGGGAGCAGTCCATTAAAGAGCAGCAGGAAAAGCAAGAGCAGCTTCAAGAGCTATCGGAACTGACGGCGCTTTATAGACAACATTTGAAAGCCGATCGATTGGCGGACGCCTTGGATGTGATGCAGCGTATGCGGGAAGTCGCCCCAAATGATAAAGGCGTCATGTCGGCTGAGAAAGACCTTAGTTTGATCATCAACAGTAAAGTGACCCATGATTTAAAACGTGGTCAAGCGCTCTACAGTCAAGGCTTGATTCAGCAAGCGCTCTTTTTGTGGCAGCCTCTGGTGACATTGGATCCAGGCAATATTGAAGTCCGTCAAAGTATTCAGCGAGCTGAGAGATTTTTGGAAAACTTAGATAAATTAGAAAATCAACCCGAAGTACCGTTTACCCCTCAGGATAAAAATGGCGACTAAACAAAAAACAACCTTCGTTTGCAGTGAATGCGGCGATGATTTTAGTAAATGGCAGGGGCAATGTGGTAGCTGCAATGCTTGGAATACCCTCTCAGAAGTGCGCTTTGCTGAAATAAAATCCACCCAGACTCGCGTGGGTTATGCCGGTGATATGAGTCGCCAAGTACAAAAGCTATCTGATATTAACCTCGAAGATATGCCCAGGCTTCCTACAGGTATGGCTGAGTTTGATCGAGTTCTGGGTGGCGGCTTAGTGGCGGGTTCTGTGATTTTAATTGGTGGTCATCCAGGAGCGGGTAAGTCTACCTTGTTATTGCAAACTCTTTGTAAATTATCCATGACTCAGCGCGTGTTGTATGTGACGGGGGAAGAGTCGCTGCAGCAAGTCGCCATGAGGGCAAAGCGTTTGGGTTTGCCCACCGATTTGCTCAATGTGTTATCGGAAACGGATGTGGCGCAACTGACTCATCAAGCAGAAAAGCACCAGCCTAAGGTGATGGTGGTTGACTCCATCCAGGTTATGCACATGAGTGAGCTGCAATCGGCCCCAGGCAGTGTAGCGCAAGTGCGAGAGAGTGCGGCGTTTCTGACCCGTTTTGCAAAAACCACGGGTACCATCTTGCTATTGGTTGGGCATGTGACCAAAGACGGCAGTCTTGCTGGTCCCAAAGTGCTTGAGCATATGATCGATTGTTCCATCATGATTGAAGGCGATAATGACTCCCGCTACCGAACGCTTAGGGGGCAAAAGAATCGCTTTGGCGCCGTGAATGAGCTGGGCGTGTTTGCCATGACCGAGCAGGGCTTGAAAGAGGTCACCAACCCCTCCGCTATTTTCTTGCAGCGGGCAGAAGATGTGGCCAGCGGCTCTGTCGTGATGGTCATCTGGGAGGGGACTCGGCCGCTATTGGTTGAAATTCAGGCTTTGGTGGACGACAGCTATGGTAATCCAAGGCGAGTGGCCGTCGGTCTCGACCAAAATCGACTGAATATGCTGTTGGCTGTCTTGCATCGTCATGGCGGTATTATGGTTGGCGATCAGGATGTGTTTGTGAATGTGGTCGGCGGTATTAAAGTGTCGGAAACCAGTGCCGATTTGGCGGTGCTGTTGGCAATTGTCTCCAGTTTTAGAAATCAGCCCTTATCGCCGCAGTTAATGGTGTTTGGTGAGGTGGGGCTATCTGGAGAGATTCGCCCAGTACCCAGTGGCCAAGAACGGCTGCGAGAGGCCGCCAAGCATGGCTTTAAGAAGGCGATTGTGCCCAAGGGCAATGTGCCTAGGCAGCCCATAGAGGGCATGGAAGTGATTGCCGTGAAGGATCTTGCCAGTGCGGTTGAGGCAATTTAGGCGGTTAACCAAGAAATCACTCGTGAAGAATGTTGCGTTTCAGGTGTCGTAATTTTTTACAGTTTTTAGGGTGGATCCAAAGAGTTTTTCATTTTTTTCTTTTTAATCAATGACTTGCTTTTTTGGCACAAAGCGTGCTTAAAAAGCAGGCATTATTAACTCACCACTTACAATTGGGATACAACATGAAAAAAGTGCTACTTTCTTGCCTTGCGGCAGTCTCTTTCAGTGCAAATGCATTGGTCGTTGATTTTGAATCAGGTTTCGACCCGATTTTTAATTATGAAGGTGTTAGCGTGTCTAACTTTTCTAACGCTTCACCAGGCTCAGGTTACTCAACTGTTGCCAGCTTCACAGGCTCTGATTTCTTAGCGTTCAACCCTTGGGAAGTGACTCCTTCGACTTTCTCTTGGGCGGGTGCAGGCACATTTGACCTAACGTCATTTGTTGTTGCTGGCGCTTGGGGCAGCCAAACCTTGACTATCGAAGGTTTGTTAGATGGTATCGTGACCTTCAGCTCTGAGTTGGCGGTAACTAACACTGTTGCTGAAGTATTCAGTGCAAACTGGGATGGCATTGATGCTTTCCGTGTAACCACAGGCGACGATTTTGTTCAAGGCGCCAGCCTAAATGGCCGTGGTCAACATTGGGCGATCGACAACATCACTATCAATGAAAACGTATCAGTTCCAGCTCCAGCCGGTGCTTTGCTACTTGGCTTAGGCTTGTTGGCTCTAGGTGCAATTCGCAGAAAAAAATAATTAGCGTTTGCTAATTGTTTGAAAAGCCCGCCTAGTGCGGGCTTTTTTATGTCTTATTTAAGAGATCGGAAGAGCGTCGTGTAG
>CAXQRU010000152.1:0-6273 GCA_964226685.1 Polaribacter sp.
CGTGACTGGAGTTCAGACGTGTGCTCTTCCGATCTACCAAAAAGACAACTAAAACATTTACCGCCTCATCAAACGGTAAAACAGTCACCTATACTTCATTGGCTCGGAGCGAAAAACAACGCCTCATGGCTCGCTGTACTGACCACAACTATGAGGTCATCAGTCGCGCGATTGAGCACACCGGAATGAGCATGTCCCAGTTCGTAGTGGACGCCTGCCTTGAAAAAGCCAAGACCGTCATCGAAGACTATGAAACCTTGCATTTAACCCTGGCCGGTGCCGATGCCATCATGAATGCGCTCAACAACCCGTCACCACCCACCGAAGCCGCGCTTAAAGCCGCTCGCCTCTATCGAGACAGTGTGAATGTCAATCGTCGTTGAACCATTACAAAAAAGTCACAACCGAAAAGGCTTTGATTGTGGAGAAGAAGCGCTTAACCGCTTTCTGTCCAACAGCGCCAGAAAAGCCCAAGAGCGACACATCAGCAAAACCTATGTGTTGTACCGAGAGAGTGAACCCGATACCCTCTTAGGGTATATGACACTCGCGTCATGCACTCTGATCACGCCACCCGTTCATCCGCTCTACCGCAATTACCCGCACCCACTCCATGCCACCAAGTTGGCGCGTCTCGCCGTCTCCACCTCTCACCAAGGGTTAGGATTGGGTGCGAGGCTCTTGATTCATGCCATCGTCGAAACCGTGGCCGCCGATCAACACGTGCCCACCATTGGCCTGACCGTCGACCCCAAATACGACCGCATCATTCCCTTTTATGCTCGCTATGGGTTTCTCAATGTGGATGCCGCACCAAGAAGCCTAATGGTCGGTATTGATGATATTTTGGATGGCGATGGCGCTATAAAACCCTCAACGAAAACCCTATGGCTGCCTATCAATGAATGTCGCGCGTTGGTCGACGTGACTCAAACCCCAGGCCACTCTTAGGAATATAAAGATGTCTAAGCTCATCCAAGAAGCTAAAGCCACCCTTAGTTACACCATCAACAACCAAAAAGAATTGATTACTATAGGCGGCAAGTCGGCCAAAGGAAAATCTCAAAAAGATTGGGAGATCAGCTTTGCACTTAATGCTGGCCATGAGGCCTCAAAAAAACATGGTGTCCCTTTGGAAACGATCGCATTTATATTTATCAATTTTGTTATTGTTAACTAGTTGAAAGTAATTATGACCGTGCGGGAAAGCCGATCTAAACCGCAGCCGACAACAGAACCTATATCATCCCCCCAAGCACAAGAGGAAACGATTATGAGGCTAACTATTCCACCCATCGATGTTCAGAATGGCTTTGATGATGATATTGATATTTTCAAGCGCAAACAATATGGTGAAGCTCTTTTTGATTTAATTACCTCTACAGAGGATGAACTCGTTTTGGCCCTCGATGGTTCATGGGGAGAGGGAAAAAGTACTTTTGTGAGAATGTGGCAAGGATGGATTAACGAGCAGAATCAGGTCGAAAGCATCTACTTTGATGCGTTTGAGAACGACTACCAAGCTGACCCCTTTTTGGCCATAGCCAGTCAACTATACTCTGTCACCAATAAAAATGTTAAGTTTGAAAAAGCCATTACCTCAGCCGTTAAAACCATAGGTCGAGCATCCTTGAGGATTGGTGCTAGAGTATTAACATCAGGCTTTCTGGGTGACTCAGCCTTTGAGCAGGCGGGAAAAGCCTCTGAGGAAGCCGCTGATTTAGCCGATCGATTAACTCATTCAAATGAAGACAAAAGTAACATAGAAAATTTTAAAGCTTGCTTGAAAGAGCTAGCTGAGCAAAAGGGGCAAATCGTTTTTATTATTGATGAGCTGGACCGGTGCAAACCAAAATTTTCTCTTGCCATCATCGAATGTATTAAACATTTCTTTTCAGTGCCCAACATTACATTTTTATTGGTCATGAATCGAGAGCAGATGGAAGAGTCTATCCGCTATGAGTATGGCAAAAAGGTTGATGCAAGCAAGTATCTTCAAAAATTCATTACCATTTGGTTATCCCTGCCGAAAATAGTGCAAAAAAATGTCACTGTGCAGAGAGAATACATTAGCCACTGCCTTAACCACATGCACTATACATCTAACCAAGAAGGTGAAAGTAGAACCATTGAGTATTTTAATGATTTTGCAAATCTTTACGATTTATCGTTGCGAGGTATAGAAAGAAGTTTAACCAACTTCGCAATCATTCAGAATATTTTGTCAAAAAGAGACCCTAATTGGGCAGGCTTCAACAATGAATACTTATTAATGGCCATTTTTTTATCGACATTGAGAGTTATCAAGCCAGATGTTTTTAGTCAGATTTCAACCAATACAATCACTTATGATGATCTAGCTGAAAAAGCATCATTACGTCAGTTGAATGGTGATGGCGACGAAGAGAAACCTCATGAACTCAATTGTTTGTTGAGAGCTTATTTGGGTTCAGAGGAAGAGCGTAGAGATGCATTAAAAACGCTAAAAGATAATAATTTTATGAGTTACAATATTGCTAATCTTCATACACACAATATTAAGACAATGCTTAAGGTATGTGGTTGGCTAAATTTACTAGACTCAGAATAGAGTCATCACAAAAAGTGATAGGCGGGTGTAGGAGCTTTATACGCCCAACACTTGTCTTCTTAACATAGAAGATGGTGGGTTTTCATTTAGTTATCATGACGGGGATCTCTACTACGGTCATGGAATTGAGTTTATCGGAAATTTAGAAGACGGTGTGTAATATGCTGACGGCCCAATATAATATATCGCATAATAATCGTCTCATATCGGCACGCAGTACCGCAACGATTCTCGCTGCAGCTACTGCGCCTTATACCGGGCGTTAGGCATTACATATGGCACAGGATGATCACTACGTATCACAAACATATTTAAGAGCCTTTACCAATGAGGAAGGGTTGCTTGTTCCCTATTACAAAAATGGGTATGTAATAGTTGGAAAACCAAAGAACACGAAGTCTGTATGTCACGAAAAAGACGGTGATGCGAATTCTTACTTCGACGACCCAAGAATCGTCGATGAATATTTAAGGTTGTTTGAAAATGATTGGGCTAAACATGTGTCAGACATTTCTGAACTAAAAGCCGACCCGAATACTAAATATGGCATTGCTGGCTATATATCATTTCTCAGAACATGCAACCCAACAGCAAAGAGAATGGGACAAAGCCTACTTACAGATACGCTGCAACCAGTTGCTGACAAAATTATGGCCGAGAGCGTAAACGACCCTGATTTAGCTGATGAAGTTAAACAGTTGTATGAAAAGCATAAAGAAGAGAAGATCATTAAAGTTGAAGTAGATCCAGGATATGCTCATGCAAAAGCCATTTCTACACTGGTTCGTATAACACATAAACTTTATTGCTCAGATTGGTTTGTTTTGATTAATAATACAGATACTCCTTTTATCACTAGTGATAACCCAGCCACACTGTATTACCCAAATGAGAATAGTCAAATTGCTAAAACTTATGTTCCATTGTCCCCACGCCTAGGAGTGCTAATTTCGCCTTCTTTAACATCAGAAATACCGACACAAGAGGAACTGGAGTCTTTTAACCATGAAAACGATCGTTTCGATGAAGTAAAAGAAGAGTTTGTCCACATATTAAATGAGCTTGTTGTTAAGTCTGCTGAAAATATTGTAATTCATAGTGAAAGCGCTGAGTGGCTTGAGATTTTGGTAAATAATAATAAAAAATGGAGGATGGAAATGCAGACAACAACAATTCCATGGGGTAGCGGTAGCCTGATGATGTATCGACAGCAGGCTATCAATACTGAAAATGCCTAATAAGGGATGGACAAGAACCGGATATTAGGTGTGATGCAGGTGGGGCCAGTGGGCACGTGACCATGAAGCCCTCCAGTCGCGATTGGCCTACATTCTTATGAAGCAAACCTAATTAACAAGACTCGTTCAAAAACACTAATAACTCACCCCAAACGACAACAGAAAATGATCCCGGCTTGAATAGGACGATGATAGCGGGTCTGAAACTGAAAACTCGGTATAGGAGTTGATGTTTTCGGGGTATCTTCGGTAATTGAACCGCAGGAAATAATCGTAGTCTCCCACATGATTGTAATACGATAGCGCTACGTCCAAACGCTTGTAGTCTTCTCCGGCAACGTCCTCGGAGTAAAAGCCCGTTACACCCAGAAATAGATCGTCATGCAAGGGCACTATCGTCCAGAGTGTGGAGACATTATCCACTCGCAAGGTATTCTCGAAGCCAGTCTCGGTATTCGAATTCATGTGCAGGTAGGACGCACCATATTTCCAGCCAGGGATAAGCGGTGAATTACGCTCGAATTGTAATTCAAACCCGCTTTGCTCTAGCTCGCCGCTGTTATCTAAGAAATAATCAAAATACAAAAACCGACCAGAGATTAAATCGGTGTACTTTTCGTTGAATAATTTAATGTCCAATACGGTGTTGGCCGAAAAGTAGGTATAGCCCACTTCGTGAGTAACGATGTTCTCAGGCTTTAAGAATGATGGTGAGGTTTCGCTGCGAAATAAGGTGCCTTCTGAGTTACCCAATATATCGACGTCATTATTGTAGCGAACCCGATAACTCCAAAAACGGTTAAGCTCGTAAATATCCGGCGATCGTTCTGACTCTGAATACAACGCTCTAATGACGTGATGATCTTTGATGGTATAGTTGAGTGCGAGCCGATGGGAGTAGTATCGGTCAGATAATTGATCGTTGTACTCGATCATGGCGCCCGCATTGCCGACTAAATTCTCGGTAAATTGGTAGCGTAAGTTATTAGAAAAGCTGTAGGAGTTAACGGAGATGGAGCCATCGAGGTAGGTCTGGCTTGAGACAAATGATCGGTTCGCTCTCAAGACCGAGGCAAAATTAAGAGCCTGGTCTTTATCATTAGATGCGACTTTAAGATCAAAGCCAACCCTTCTTTCATCCACATTTTGAGTGGTATCCCCACAGATATCTCTTGAATACGCTGCCGGGCCAACTGTCTGAACTCTATCACCGATTTGATTGAGAATGACGATATCTTCTACCGACAGTGGCGCCACGATGGATTCATTCAGCACCGGAAAACCAGTAACAAAAGCAGTCTGCAATGCGAAGGGAACATCACTGAACACGAGATCCACATTGGGGCTTGCGTCTAATTGAGCAATCAATGGGTCAAACGCAAAAACAGGCGCGCACAAAACAATATCCTGCTTACGCTCAAAGACCATGGCATTGACGCCACCTGAGATATTGATTACTCGATCATTGACTTCTCGGGTGTTAGTGAGCTTGGCGGTAAAAGAAGAGGATAGCTCTTTGGTTTCTCCTAGTTGGGTAAATAAACTATTGGCAATTTGAACTGTCTCATTATCGGCCGTGACTGAGGAATAGTTTCCAGGGTTATACTGAAATTCACTGATATTGAGATTAAAATCAAATAGTGTGTTTTTGGCAATTAAGCTCTCACCACTTAAGACAATGCCATTACCGCTGGTGGCATCATCAATATCCTGGCCCAGCTTATCGGTATCAAAACCCTTCGTACCAGTATGAAAGTATCTGAAGTTATAATGCCCCCGCCCTATCTCAAAATGATTCGATAGGATAAGTTGCTTGATACCATTGGTGCCCGTCATCAATTCAACGCTAAAGCCAGGCTCCAACGCTTTCGATTTTGGAATTAGGTTGATCGCCGAGACGAAGGCATTGGCCCCATAGTCAACCACACTACTGCCTCTGACAACTTCAATGGCGGACAGGTCATCGAGCACAAAAGGCAGACTATGCCAATTGACACTCGCAAAACCCGCACGATAAATAGAGGTACCATTGTATAAGACCTCCATCCTTCTTGGCGCATTAACATTGGCACCGTGATAACCCACCACAGAATTTGCTCCATGAATATCGGAAACTTGCATTCCCGTAACAAAGCGTAAGGCATCAACAATGCTGTTGATGCCTAAATTTTTTAGATCATCAATTTCTATTCTGGTTATCGCATTAGGGGCCGTTTCAAAGGAGCCGCCCAGATTAGACGGAGTCACAAACAAGGGACTATCCGATAGCGGGAAGTCTTCCATCGCCTCAGCAAGGGCGGTTTGGCTTCCTAATAACAACACTCCAATGAAACTGGCCTTAAGCATAAATACGATTACTTTTTTGATTTGATTCGAAATAATAATTTGATTACTTTTGAGATGACAAAATTAAATAGCCCTTTAAAGACATGCCTGCAAGCGGTT
>CAXQRU010000153.1:0-6084 GCA_964226685.1 Polaribacter sp.
TACACGACGCTCTTCCGATCTCTAACAATTTACTTCAACAAGCTAATATCCAAACCTACCTCAAAAATGAATTTGCTGGCGGTGCTTCTGGCGAGTTAGCACCAATGGAGACCTGGCTAGAAGTATGGGTAGAAGAGGAAGATTATGAGAGCGCACTCGACATTCTGGATACCGCACTCAACGCCAAAGGCACTGAGTGGGTATGCACTAACTGCGATGAGATTAATGGCGGCGCTTTTGAGATTTGCTGGCAGTGCCAGCACCCACACTGAGGTTAGGCTAGCAACCCATCCGTTTTAGACGCCATCGTAAAATCATTTTCACATAAGCCGCCGGCATCATGACTCCACCAGCGGACGGTGACTCGCCCCCACTCTGTTAATAAAGCAGGGTGATGATTGGCGGCCTCAGCCAGTTCCCCCACTCGATTAGTAAAAGCTAAAGCCTCGCAAAAATTCTTGAATTCATAAACCTTTTTCAATTGAGGGACATCGAGTTCTACAATATCCCAACCATCCAGCTTACTCATCATGGAAGATTGCTCGGCTTCAGACAGTTTTATACTCATTTCACCTCCAATACGCCTTCTTCAATTTTGGCTTTCCAAATGGCAGGGCCTGTCTGGTGCACGGAGTTACCAGTGGGATCAACAGCAACCGTAACGGGCATATCAGTGACTTCAAATTCATAAATAGCCTCCATACCCAAATCAGCAAAACCGACCACTTTGGACGCGGTAATAGCCTTAGAAACCAAATAGGCCGAGCCACCAACCGCCATGAGATAGACGGCCTTGTTATCTTTAATGGCCGCAACGGCTTCAGGGCCTCGCTCCGCTTTACCAACCATACCTAAAAGACCGGTTTGCTCCAGCAATTGACGAGTAAATTTGTCCATACGGGTTGCTGTAGTTGGCCCCGCTGGCCCAACCACTTCACCCTCAATGGGATCAACGGGTCCAACGTAATAAATAAAACGCCCCTTTAAATCGACGGGTAGCGGTTCATTATTGTTGAGCATTTCAATCATGCGCTTATGTGCAGCATCGCGCCCAGTCAGCAATTTACCTGACAGTAAAATAGTATCCCCCGCTTGCCAACTCATGACGTCTTCAGGAGTGATCGCGTCCAAATTGACTCGTCGAGTATTTTCTCCAGCTTGGCGCGAGATCTCCGGCCAATGCTCGATGCTCGGCGGAGTTTGGAAACTCGGCCCATCCCCTTTCAAGGTAAAGTGAGCATGTCTGGTCGCCGCACAATTAGGAATGATTGCAACCGCTTTATTGGCGGCATGTGATGGGAAATCCATAACCTTAACATCGAGAACAGTGGTCAAACCACCCAAACCCTGAGCACCAATTCCTAAACGATTGACCTTATCATAAAGTTCAAGGCGCAGCTCTTCAGCTCGATTACTCGCGCCTTTTTTCTGCAGCTCTTGGATATCAATTGGCTCAAGTAAGGCTTCTTTTGCCAGCAACATGGCTTTCTCTGCCGTGCCGCCAATGCCTATCCCCAAGATTCCTGGTGGGCACCAACCTGCCCCCATTGTTGGAACCATTTTTAATACCCAATCCACCACAGAATCCGAGGGATTCAACATCGCGAACTTAGACTTCGCCTCACTGCCACCACCTTTTGCCGCCACATGAACATCGATGGTATTGCCAGGAACGATTTTGTAGTTAATCACAGCCGGCGTGTTATCCCCGGTATTTTTGCGCGCACCATCAGGGTCAGCCAGTACAGAAGCTCTTAAAATATTATCTGGGTGTTTGTAAGCTCGTCGAACACCTTCATTGATCATATCATCAAGGCTCAGATCACCCTCGATTTTCACATTCATGCCCACATTTACAAACACGGTGACAATGCCAGTATCTTGGCAAATCGGTCGGCGGCCTTCAGCACACATACGCGAGTTAATCAAAATTTGAGCCAGCGCATCTTTTGCAGCGGGATTAGCTTCCTTCTCATAGGCTTGATGCACGGCTTGAATAAAATCAACCGGGTGATAGTAGGAAATAAACTGCAACGCATCGGCCACACTATCGATGATATCACTCTGCTGGATAATGGTCTGGGTCATAAATAGCCTCTTAGTTATAACGCTCTTAGGCGCTCTTTAATTAAAATAATTTCACGATTGACGCCCTGCCTGAACACATCAATCGCTCGAATCGCTTCTTTCAAGTCATTAACCTGCTCTGTTAGCTTGCCCAACTCAGCACTGTTATCCACTTTTGGCGCATTGTCGGTCGACGCTTTAAACTGTTTAAGCTCAGCACTTTGAGCATTTAACTTTTCTTTTAAGGTATTGCTAGCTAGGTTCAACTCTTTCACTGAACCTTCTAGAGACCTCAGTGCTTCAGCCTGCTCAGCCAATAGAGCGGGTGTTTGTGCTAATGATTTTTGCAACTCATTAACCTTGACCTCAGATGCAGCCAAAGACTTTTTCAGTTCTTCGATTTGAGCGTTATTGGCTTTGTCATTTTGAAGCAAAGCGGCAAGCTCTTTAGCTGCCTTCTCATCCGCTTTACCAAGCTCTTCAATGGCAGAGCTATTTTTAGCAATGGCCTTGCGGTTGGTATCGTGGGATACACCCCAAAGCTTGCGAATCTCTTCATTGGCGGTTTTCATATCGCCTGCAAGCGATTGTAGTTGAGAACTCACCTCTGTTAAAGACTGTGCCGATTCATCGCCCGCCACAGACAAACGCTTTTCAAGTTCGACGATTCGAGACTGCTGATCCGTCAGACTCGTCTGCGCCTGCAGTAACTGCCAATAGCTAAAGCCTGCGACACCACAGGCTGCCAAGCTTAACAAAGTCAACATTACCGTGCCAAAGGAAGATCGGGACTCGACTTGATAACTGGGTTGATCCGCCCTTGGAGCAATCAGGGTGTCTTCATCTGTCAACGCTGACACAGTGGGTTCTTGACGTTCAGTCATAGTGCTTTACCTAAGTTTTGATCAAATATAAATCAGACCCCGTATTATAGGCGAAAGCACCGAGCCACAACAGCCGAACATAAAGATTTTAACATCCGCCCTTGAATTTATAACGTATTGGCTCATAATCATGTCTTTTATAAACTCACAATGATTAAGGAACTATTATGTCTTTTGAATTGCCAGCCCTACCCTATGAAAAAAATGCCCTAGAACCTCACATCTCAGCCGAAACTTTAGAGTACCATCACGGAAAACATCACAACGCTTATGTCACCAAGTTAAACGACGCCATTCCTGGCAGCGCTTTTGAGGGAAAAACTTTAGAAGAAATCATCAAAAGCTCAAGCGGCGGAATTTTCAACAATGCAGCTCAAGTTTGGAACCATACTTTTTACTGGAATTGTTTAAGCCCAAATGGCGGCTCAGCTCCAACTGGCGCATTGGGCGATGCCATCAATGCCAAATGGGGCTCTTACGATAAATTTGTTGAAGACTTCTCAGCCAAAGCCGCCGGAAACTTTGGCTCAGGCTGGACTTGGCTAGTCAAAAGCGCTGCTGGCGAGCTTGAAATTGTCAATACAGACGATGCTGGTAACCCCATGACTGAAGGCCATACTCCGCTACTCACATGCGATGTATGGGAGCATGCTTATTATATCGACTATCGAAATGCAAGACCTCAATACATTGAGGCCTTTTGGAAATTGGTCAATTGGGAATTCGCGCAAAGCCAATACTAAAATCGAAAAAGCCCTCAGTCGAGGGCTTTTTACCACATTAAATCATCTGGTATTTCAAATTGTGCATAGTATTCATCATCGGCTTCTGTTGATGAAGTAGTAGCGCCATCGTTGAAAACAACCACAGCATCAGCAGCTCGAGTTCGAATTCTCTCTGCTATGGGTTTAGGGATGACTTCGTAACCGCTGCTCACCCGCACAATACAAAGGCGCCCTTTGATAATTTGCTCGACAACGGCATCTGTTAACCATAATTTTTTTATGGCCTTATCATCAGTAAAATTATAAGCAACATCACCTTTGGCATCCTTCAACCGATAAAGCCCAGCCAATTGATCCACTTGTGCTTGCAGTGCCTTTTTATCTGATTGCAGCTGCCTTTGACGATTCAATTCTTTATCGCGGGCTTGTTTTTCTAACTTCGCTTGTTTCGCCGCTTCAGCAAGCTCCTGATCATGATCAATATTTTGCTTTTTTTCTTTTCTCTTCTGCTTGGATATTTGCTTGGCTTTTTTCTTATCAACCAAACCGGCCTGCATCAATTGATCCTGTAGACTCATACATACTCTCCAGAGCATCATCTAACTTTTGCTGAATACTCTTCAATAATTTGTGAAATTTTGTCTAACGGAACCTCCTTATCAACCGCCCCCTTTTGAACAGCAACAGCAGGCATGCCGTAGACCACGCAGGTAGCTTCATCTTGAGCCAAGGTTTGGGCACCAGCGTCTCTCATTTCCTTAAGACCCGCCGCACCATCGTCCCCCATACCCGTCATGATAATACCAAGGGCTTTTTTACCAACGGATTTCGCTACTGATCGAAATAATACATCGACTGACGGCTTATGTCGACTCACCAAAGGCCCATCTTTCAAGCGAATAAAAGGCAAACCCATATTTTTCGTTTCTACCATCATATGAACACCACCCGGAGCGATAATAACTCGTCCAGGCCTAACCTCATCTCCATCCTCACCCTCTTTGACTTCTACTTGCGATAAACCATTTAATCGCTGTGCGAAAGCAGCGGTAAACGCCTTTGGCATATGTTGGACAACGACAATACCAACACAGGAGGGCGATAAACTTGTGAGTATCTCCTCTAATGCGTGGGTTCCTCCAGTTGAAGTACCAATGGCAACAACATTTTGGGTTGATAAAATATTACCGGAACGGCTTTCCAATATCGCATCGGCGGTTAACTTTGGCGCTATCACAGGGCTAATAAGGGGTCGTTTAATTTTGTAAGAAGAAAGATTTGCTTTAGCCGCCGATCGAACTGCATTGATAATTTCTTTTTCCGCATCGCCCAAAGATTTTTTGAGATCCATTTTAGGCTTACCAATGACATCCACCGCGCCAATACTCAGCGCTTCAATTCCAACTCTGGAACTTTTTTCTGTTAAGCCAGAACACATGACTACGGGTATTGGATCTTTTTCCATTATCTGTCTTAAAAATGTAAGACCATCCATTCTTGGCATTTCAACATCAAGCAGTATGACATCGGGTCTATTTTTTTCTATCCTACCCATCGCAAAAATAGGATCTTGCACAGCGCCTTGAACATTAATTCCGGTGGCACTATTTAAGATATCGGATAAAATTTTTCTAACAACTGCTGAATCGTCCACAATGAGCACATTGATAGCCATACAATCTACCTTACATCACCAATAGCATCAAAAAATACGTTATGATTTACCAATACTTCTCCACTACCAATATTAAAACTTACTCTTCTACTCCCCAACTGACCAACATGGCTACCCACTACGTGAATATTGTTTTCTAACAATAACAACATGGCTTGCTTGATGTTTTTACTTCCAATACAAAAACCTTGTGTACCCAATCCCATTGGATCTGCACCACCAAATACTTTTCCCTGATATTCCGATAACTTTGTATTATGCTGAGCGACTGAATGTGTAAATAGCATCATCGCCTCATTACCATAACGGCCATCAAGCTCTGTTAACACGACCTTGCCGGGCCTTTTGGGTAGTACGAAATGACACATACCACCCAAACGAAGAATCGGATGCCACAAAACGATGGCCACACAAGATCCAAGCACAGTATAGACACTTGAGTTTGCCCCACCAAAGTAAAACTCACCTGGTTTTAAAAAGAAACTATTTGAGTGCACAATCAAATACACTTTCTATATATAGCTGGAGAAACATATTGTAAGCCTCTATGGAAAGATTTAATTGACTCAGAATGACCAACAAACAAATAACCACCAGGCTTTATAGATTGATATAAACGACTAATAATCTCTTTCTTTTTCTCAACATCAAAATAAATTAACACATTTCTAAGAAAAACCACATCGAAAACACCAACCTCAGGAAGAGGTTGATTAGATCGGAAGAGCGTCGT
>CAXQRU010000154.1:0-5544 GCA_964226685.1 Polaribacter sp.
CAACGCTTGATCAAAGAACAACTTGGACAGCGCTCTTCCAGGATTATCGGCCCTCATAAACGCCTCACCCACCAAGAAGGTATTCACTCCACGCTCTCTCATTGATGCCACATGAGCAGAAGTACTAATGCCGCTTTCCGTGACCACAATTTTATCATCACCGACCAAGGGGGCCAGCTCATAGGTAACCTCTAAACTGGTGACAAAGTTATGCAAATTACGATTATTAATACCCAAAAGCTGGCTAGGCAACTTAAGGGCTCGATCTAGCTCTTCGCGATTGTGAACTTCAACCAACACATCCATACCCAACTCTGAGGCTAGCGCACTAAGGCTGTATAAGTGCTCATCGCTATCGATAGCCGCCACAATCAACAAAATGGCATCCGCCCCTATCGCTCTGGCCTCATGGACTTGATATTCATCCACAATAAAGTCTTTTCTAAGTACCGGTAAGTTGGCCGCGTTACGCGCAGCCGTCAAGTAATGATCGGCGCCTTGAAAAAAGTCGATATCGGTCAATACCGACAGGCAAGTTGCCCCATGTTCATAGTAACTTTCAGCGATTTCAATAGGATGAAAAGCAGGTCGAATTACCCCCTGACTGGGTGACGCCTTTTTGATTTCAGCAATAACTGCAGGCAAACCACTGGCAACTTTATCCGCTATCGCTTTGGCAAAGCCCCTGGTAGGGGGCTGGTCCAATGCCCTAGGGCGCAAGCTTTCAATGGCCACATCACGCTTACGAGCCTTCACCTCTTCCTGTTTTCTTTTAACGATTTTCTCCAGTACAGTTGGCATATTCATAACCATCTCCTAAACATTAAGACTCATTGACGCTGTCACAACAGCGAGAAAACGCCGCTAGTTCATCAAGCTTTGCTCCCGCCAAACCACTGGCTATCGCGTCATCTGCCATCGCCACACCTTCTTTTAGACTATCGGCTATACCTAAAACATAAACTGCCGCCCCAGCATTATACGAAATCATCGCACTGGCCGTATTAGCGGCCCGAGAATCCTCACCACTAAATGCAGCCTTTATCAACGCCAAGGATTCCTCTGGTGAACTCACGACTAAATCAGACATATCACTTTGTCCCAAGCCAACCTCTGAGGGTAGAACAGAGTATTCTGTGATCTTACCATCTAAAAGCTCAGCAACTCTGGTAGCACAAGATAAACTAAATTCATCCAAGCCATCTTCAGCACTAACCACTAAAACCCGTTCAGCGCCCAAGGTTTTAAGGACTTCGGCAACTTTTGTACATAGATCGGGAGAAAACACCCCCATCACCTGATGCCTGACAGAGGCTGGGTTAGTCATTGGCCCCAATAGATTAAAAATGGTCCGAATACCCAGTTCTCGCCTAGCAGAGATTGCATATTTCATAGCGCTGTGATGCGCTGGAGCAAACATAAAGCCGACACCGATTTCATCCACCGCTCTTGCAATTTGCTCTGGCGTTAGCGTTAGACTAACGCCAGCTTGAGCAAGCACATCAGCACTGCCTGTCGAGCTAGATACCGAACGATTGCCATGCTTAGCAACCTTGCCTCCCAATGCCGCCACGACAAACGCACTTGCTGTGGATACATTAAACAAATTGGCTCCATCGCCACCCGTTCCACAGGTATCAACCGCCATATCGCTCTTCACTGGCACTTTAGTCGACAAACCTCTCATTACCGAAGCCGCTGCAGCTATCTCAACTACTGTCTCGCCCTTTGAGCGCAAACCCACCAAGAAACCACCAATTTGAGCATCGCTCGCCTGGCCCGTCATGATCGACTGCATGGCCTCAGTCATTTCAGAGGCTGACAAATCTTCTCCATTAGCAATTTTTTCTAGATATAACCGCATTAACCGACCTTATTCGAATGATTTTGAACAAAATTCTTCAGCAAATCGTGCCCATGATGAGTCAAGATTGACTCTGGATGGAACTGCACTCCTTCAACCGCTAAGGTTTTGTGTCTTAGCCCCATAATTTCATCCATTTGGCCATCTTCTGTTTGAGTCCACGCGGTGATCTCTAGACAGTCAGGCAGGGAATCCTTTTCTACTACCAACGAATGATAACGGGTTGCTTCAAATGGATTATTCAAGCCGGTAAAAACCCCCTGCCCCCGGTGAAAAACTTGGGAAACTTTACCATGCATGACCTGCTTGGCACGCACAACTTGGCCACCAAAAACTTGGCCGATACTCTGGTGCCCAAGGCAGACACCCAAGATAGGGATTTTACCAGCAAAGCGCTCGATAGCGGCCATGGATATCCCCGCCTTATCAGGATCACAAGGACCTGGTGAGATCACGATGAACTGCGGAGCCATTTGTTCTATATCTTCCAAGCTCAGTTCGTCATTCCGAGCAACCTGCACATTGACACCTAACTCACCCAAATATTGCACAATATTGTAGGTAAAGGAGTCGTAATTATCGATCATTAACAACACAAAAAAAGCCTAATCTAACTATTGTCGAGGTAGCAGTATATCCACAAACCTCCTCTTGTGTCATAAAAAAACCATCAGACTTACTGAAAGATCAGCCCAAAAGCCATCAAAAAAACATCAATTTTGTGAACCAGTCGCTTTATTCTACGCAAAAAATCCTATATTTTGAGCTATAGCCATTAAAAAATTATGATTATCACCTGAAACAGCAGATGTGGTATATTTCTAAGAAAAGGCAAACCTATTATTCACAAATACTCAATCAAAACTTACCAAGTATTAGTTGAGTTGAGAGTACATTATGGCCAACTCTGAAAACGAGTCAGACAACTTTCATACCATCGGTGCAAAGTTACCGGCGTTAGCTGATCATGTACGCCAACTGGCGCTCAGCAAGTTACAGCAGTACATCACTGAACTTCTAGATAGCTGTGACGATCTTTTTTATGATCTATCCAGCCGGGCAACCAGTAACCAAGAACAAAGCTTGTATTTTGAATCCATGCGTGAGATTCGCATCAAGCGTGAAAGCATTCAACAACAGTTTCGCGAACTATTTATCGAAAGTTTCAATAGTCCACGATCGGAAGCGTCTTCGAGTCATCAGTCTCTGTCCCTTGTTCATCATGATGAATTAGAAGTCAATGTGGCACTCATGAACATGTATGGTCGTGCCAATGATGTATACAAAGAGGATTTGCATGACTTAAATATCCGTTTAGGCCACCTGGTGCCGTTTCTAAAGGCGAACCCAAGCAGCAACCCACTAAACCCAGAGCCTTTATGCAGAAGCTTTACCCAAGCGTGCCAAAGCCATCTTGAAATTTCGATCAAACCCTTAATTATTTTACTCAAACAATTTGAGC
The DNA here is from genome assembly GCA_964226685.1 of Polaribacter sp. Classification (GTDB taxonomy): domain Bacteria; phylum Pseudomonadota; class Gammaproteobacteria; order Pseudomonadales; family Cellvibrionaceae; genus CAXQRU01. The sequence goes on from CAXQRU010000154.1 coordinate 3,327, forward strand.
GATTTGCACTAAAACGGCTTGGCCAAATCTATGGAGAAGCCAATCAACTATTAATTGATGCAGGAATTGTCCCCAAAATTGAAAGAGAGGTATCAAAATCCAAGAGTACATACTCTAAGCCGAGGCTAGCGGATAAAGAGGATGAAATTCTTGACGAAGTGATGCGTCAACAAACTTACTATGGACTTCCATTAGCCAGAAGCTATGATGGCTATCAAGCCAGCTTTACATTAAGCGAATTTAGCTCGCTGATTGATGGCGTCCGCAAGGGTGAGTACCAATTTAGACACTACACGCCTTACACCAACAACCCTGGTGAGCTAATGCCCGCCAGCGAGTTGATTAAGCTTTTAAACAAGGCACAAGAAGTACTTAACCAGCAAGGAAAGGGTGAATTAACACAACCCTACCTTCACAAAGTCACCAGCAAATTACTGAGCAGTAGAAACCCAGAAGAGCCACAACGAGTATCTCAGTCAAATGACGATGTCATCAACCTCGTTGCTATGTTCTTTGAGTTTATTTTAGACGACAACAGCATCGCTCTAGCTCTACGCAATCAAATCAGCCGCCTACAGATACCGATTTTAAAGTTAGCGCTACGTGATAGTACTTTCTTTAGTGATACCAACCACCCTGCGCGCCAGTTGATCAATACCATTGCCGCCGTAGGTGTTATTTATGATGAAGCGAGAGACCTAAAAAAAGACAAAGTGTTTCTTGCCATTGCTGACATGGTACAAACCATATGTCATCAGCATTCTTTTGATGATAATATCTTTAATGAAATGTTACCTGATTTAGAAAAAATTATTGATAAAGAACAGCGCCGAAGCGCAATTGTTGAAAAGAGAACCAGCCAAACTGAAATAGGGAAATCTCAAGTGAAGACCGCCAATAAAACCGCACGTGCATTTTTAGTTAAAAAACTGCATAAAGTACAACTACCTGAAGAGATTAGAGACTTTTTGATTGAGCGCTGGCTTAACGTTTTAATTATGACAGTACTCAAGCACTCTGAGAAAAGCGAAGAGTGGCAAAAAGCCTCTCAAGTCGTCAACGATGTGATCTGGTGCTGCCAAGCGTTAAACAGCGAAACTGAACTGGCCAGACTGAAAAAACTGTTACCTTCCATCCTATCTAGCTTTGAAGAAGGCCTTCAGATGCTGGGGGATCAGAAAGACAGTATTTCGAGAGAATTGGGTATCATTGAGTCTATTTTGTCTCGCTCTGAAGCTTTTGAGACCAACGAAATCAGCCAAGAGGAAGAAGATCTACTAGCTGAAATACCTCAACAAGAGGGGGAAACAGCCATCCAAAGACAACAGAAGGAACTACAAGAGTTAAGCGGTGAATCCATCGAGCAAGGCGACAGAATCAGACCTGGTGATTGGGTTCATTACCGCCACCCCAAGACCCAAAAGATGATACGCTGTAAGCTGTCTGCAAAAATAAAGTCCGCCGATACTTATCTATTTGTTAATCGACTGGGATTAAAGGTTATTGAGGTGGATCGACACAGTTTTGCCTATGACTTACAAAAAGGCAATGCCAAGGTCATCGTCAATACTCCCTTTTTCGATAGAATGCTTGATAAGGTGTTCAATAATTTGAAACAGGCCTCTAACTCCTAAGGGGCCTTTTTAAGCTCAAACCAACTTGTAACGTGGTAGAGCGCCATACCTTCTGATACTATTGGCTTTTAACGACTAATTGCCAGTAGTAGTGGAATCCATAAACGTTACCGCCCAAGCTTATCTGAGCGCAAGTATTATTGGTTTGATACTTGTGAGCACGTATACCTGCCACTGGATCACTCGTCGGCTTCCTCCGACCGTGCCACTGGCCAGTCTTGCTATGACAGTTTGGCTAGGTTTGATGACCCATTTTATTGGCACCGAATACAGCAAAACATTCCCTGCAACTGTCGTGTGCGCACAAGCTCTTTATTATTTTTTATGGATCAGCGCGTTTTATCGCCTCATTGAGCAATACGCTAAAGCTCCCAAAATTTTATTTTTTATTTGGATCGGTTCACTCGCCGTATCAATCACCGTAATCGTAGCGGAACTTGCAGGTTATCGATACTATCAAAACTGGCTACTGCTTTCCCTATCCTTAACATCGATCGTATTTATCGAGCAACTTTACCGCAGTACGACCTACAATCGTTATATCAAGCTTCTGGGGCTCTGCCAGATCGGAAGAGCGTCGTGTA
>CAXQRU010000155.1:0-20358 GCA_964226685.1 Polaribacter sp.
TCTTCAAATCGCATTTGTTTGCTCTCCTGTAACCATCTGTTCCGGCTCACTTCCCCTCCAACAACTATGAGAAATAAACCGGACAGTTTACGTGCTACAAGACCGGACACATTATGTGCTACCTACAGTTAGGCTTAATTCAGCTGTATTTTGGCCAGTTTTGCTAGAGCGCTGAGTATCGGTTACAATAAATGATAATCATTTGTTAAATGCGAACCATTCTTACTGATAGATAAGGTAAATTATGCCCACCGAAAGTAGCGAACTAAAAAAAGCCGGCCTTAAAGTCACTCTGCCTCGAGTTAAGATATTAAATATTTTAGAGAGCTCCAAACAGCGACACTTAAGTGCGGAGGATGTCTATCAAATGCTGCGTGATTCAGGTGATGATGTAGGCTTGGCGACGGTGTATCGGGTTCTAACCCAATTTGAAACAGCGGGACTGGTAGAGCGTCATAACTTTGATGGCGGGCACTCGGTATTTGAACTTGATCGAGGTGAGCATCACGATCATATGGTCTGTATGGATACGGGTAAAGTGATTGAGTTTCACAATGATCAAATCGAAAAGTTGCAAAAGCAAATTGCCAATGAACATGGTTATGAGTTGGTTGAACACAGTTTGGTGTTGTATGTGAAACCCAAGAAGTAGCCGCATCCCTGCGGTGAGTTTAAAACCAAACTGAGAAATAAACTCGTATCACGTCGGCATCTAAGCTGTAACTAGGTTCGTTGCCCGCACTAAAGCCAGAAGGGTTGCCATTCTCATAGACGGAGAGATCACTAAAGTTCTCATAGTCGAAGGTGAAGTGATCCCAAAACACATTGATCGTGCTCTTTTTACCTAGCCAATTTTCTTTAAACTTGTAAGTAATACCTATGCCATATTGCTGTGAGTTGAAAGTGCTCAACTCCTTATCTCTTGCTAGGAAGTTAGCCGAATTGAGAAAGGGAAATAGATCGCTGTAAAAATCCGCTTGGGTTTGGTCATATTGACGGTAGCGAAGCTCAAAAAGCCAGTTGTCTCTAAAAGCGTGTGTATAGCGTATTTCGGCATTATTCGCCTCAACGCCCCAGCTATCGCTATAAACACGATATTCTGCTTTTATAGACGCTCTATAGGGCAGGTAATAAATACCTTTTATGCTAAAGGCATCGCTGTTTCGAGTTCTGGGATAAATTTCGTCTTGATAGCTATAACCATTACCGGCGAGCGGGTCGACGAAGCGCACGGTGCGATAGGGGTTGTTTAAAAAGCCTTCATCTATAACGGATTCAGCGTTGAGGGACATCACAAAACGCGGAGTGATAATTTGACTAAAACCAAAGCTAAAGCGCTTGCGTTCGGCAGTATCTTTGAAGGTATCATTGCTATTATCCATCACTTCATCATCGCCTAGAGAAAATCCTAAAGTGATGGTCGATAGGTCTCCAAAAAATTCCTGGCTGATCCCAAAGCCAATTGTTTGCGCTTCATAATCGCTTTCAGAGCTATTGGTGAAGCTAACACTCATTAAGGTGCGATCATTTAAATAGTCGACTCCCAGGCTGTATTCCTTTCGTTCCTCAGTGTAGGGGCTGGCCGTTGTAATGACGTCGATCGAGGCACTACTCACCTGATCAACATAATAGTTTCCGTACACTGAAACTTTGTCTCGGAAATTTTTTCTCACCAGTACCGAAGGACCGTCAATGGTGACGCCGCCGCCATCGTAGCTATGAAAAAGCACATCTGCGCGCTCTTCCGGTAACACGGCCGCCAGAGTTACCAATGGCAGCAGTAAAAAAATACCAACACTTAAAAGCCTAGTTACAACCACAGCCGCCTCCAGCTCCGCCCTCGGCGCCACGGGAAGCTTCTCGGGCTTCGTAAACGTGGTTGATGTAACGAGTGCTCACGCTATCTCGATCTAGAGACATGACTTCATCAGCTAATATATCTCTTTCGTAGGTTTTGACCCAGGGCTCTATTGAGCAGCCACTGAGAAAAAGGGTAAGTACACTGAGTGCAACGAAATATTTCATAATTACTCTTTGATTAATAGCTTGATAATGGTTTTATATTTTTTTTCATCATCAGCGCTCTCGCTGAAGCCTTTATGTAAATATCGGGCTTTACCACTGCGGTCAATGAAAACGGTCGTTGGCATGGGTAGGTTTTCACTAAGATACAACTGTTCGATTTGACGGACTAACTGTTTGTCCTTATCGAGTAGTACCGGAAAGCTGACTCCCTTATCTTTGGCAAAGTCAGATACCTTATCTAACTTGTCTTGATTATTAGTGTCTTCGATATTAACACCCAATACCGTAAAACCGGTTTTCTCATAGCGCTGTTGAAGTTTTTCCAATAATGGCATTTCTGCGCGACAAGGGCCACACCAGGTTGCCCAAAAATTTAACATGATCACCTTGCCCCGAAGTTCGCCTAAGCGAACGTTTTTGCCATCTAGGGTTTTCAATGTGAAGTCAGGTGCTTGTCCTTTTAATTCAATAGTCTCTGCCTGAGCAAGATTAAACGTAAAGGAAGCGATCAAAATGATAAAAAGTCGATGTAAGTGCATAGGTACCTCAATTAAAAATAAACCGTGGCTCCGATACGAGCCTCTAGGTTGTGAGTGGTTTTTGACTCGCCCAGTACATCACTATCAAATAAATGGTCGCGTACATCAAAGCGAATAGCGATTGCGTCCGTGGCAAAAAAACGAAAGCCGGCTCCGGCAGAGACTGTGAAAAAATCGTTGTCTGCGAAGGTGGTGTTGCCTACACCAGCAATGAGATAAAAATTGGTGTTGAAAGCCCAGTTTTCACCAATAAACACCTCACCGGGAAAGATATTGTAGCCGGCCGTGAGATTGTAGTAGGTATAATCTCGCTGATCGTCCGTCAACAGTTGAATGGATCCGCTTAATAATTCAAAGCTGGTTTCACCCGCTTGGCTTTGAGCATAGTTGGCTTCTATGAAGAAGTCCTCTGTGATGTGATAGGCAAGGCTAGCACCTATCACTGAGTCACTGCCAAAATCTTCAATGCTGAGCACTCCTGCAAAAACGCCTACCTCCCAGTCCTCAGAGTCAATTTTATCCTCAGTAATACTTCGACGCTCAAGATCTGGAGTAATAATTTTCTCCAACACCTCGCTGTCAGATTGTTGAGCCAATGTTGGGTTACTTATGGCAAGCCCAATTGCTGCGGCTAGAAAAATACGCTGAAGCCTAGTTTCCATTCGTCGATATCCTCGTTTTGGTCGCGAGTGGTTAATATAGTGTAGTTATTGTATTCAATACGAGCCATAAAGCGGCGCGTGATGTAATAATAAGCGCCTACGCCTACGTGCAATAAATTATCTTCACGATCTTGGGTTTTAATCAGTGTGGTGTTGGGTTCGGTTTGTATAAGTCCTGCGCCCAAAGTAAAAAAGGGTGACAAACGCCAATGAGGAAATGCTTGATGAGTCAGCCCAATTGTCGCGAATTGACTATTGGAAAAACTGCCAATGGCTTTGTTAAATCGCGCTTCGACTGATACATTGTTGGTAAAACGATAAGCGACATGTACCCCAAAACTATCGGCGCCTTCAAAATCACCTAAGCTAAAGCCCGTTTCCCAGCGCCTTTGATTATAGGTGTCAATGTCAGCTTGACTCAACAGCACTTCTTCACCTTCAACTCCTTTGGTTTCTGCAATATGCTCCCTGTAAACCCAACCTTCGATGTCTTTGACTGTTTTAATTTTGAACCAGTCGGTGCGTCTTTTTAAAATGATGACTTGTTCATCTTTTTCAAGCACATGAAAAATAGGATAACCACGCCCTGGGCCAGTATGCACATCGATGTATGTTCCTGTTACAACGACGCCAATATCTTCATCGGCATTAGCGGCTGCTACTAGGCCTAAGCAGCTTAGGCCTACAACGAGTAGGTAATTGATCAGTCGAACCATATTGTCGGCTTATTATAAAGGTGTAGTCTTTAGTTTAATGGAGCATCTGCAGGTGTGTTGCAGTATTATGCGCCAATCTTTGGTCATTCACCAATTTGCTATCCATTTACTGTGCAAGGGGTGCGTCTTCTGGATTATTGTAGTATTGAGCACCATTATCTACCCACTCACGAATTAGCCTAAGTTCGCTGTCGCTCATAAAACCGGTATGGTCAACGGTGTCGACTCTCTGTCCTGAAAGACGCTCGAAAAACGTTCTACTTCGGTTGCTGCCACTATTCCCGGCCGTCAAACTGGGGTTAACGGGTACTGTGACCAATACGGGTATTGGGTTGCCATCACCATCTAGGATGGGGTCGCCATTGTTGTCAGTTTGAAATATGGGATTACCATTACCGTCCGTTGCCTGAATCTGTCTTATGATTAAGGTGCCACCATCAAGCTCAAGTTCTACATCAGCGGTGAAAAGTTCTCGGTAAGATACCATGTGAGTAGTAACCTGATCATCATATTGGTTGGTTAACTCCAATTGACCTGCGGGCACTTGCGCATTGCTCATTGAATCCACTCGGTTGTGGCAGTTGGTACAAGTAGCGTTGCCTGCTAGTCCTCTTGAGAATTCCCATAGAGGCTGAATATGATCCTCGTAGTTGATCACTGTTCGACAATCAGCTTGCCAATTCGTTTGACATGAAGCACTCACAGGAGCGGATGCTGGTGGAGTATTTAAGGCGTCAATGCTGGCATAGGTCAAGCTTAGGTCTGGGTCTTTAACTCCAGCGCTCCAGTCATCGGTAAATAACATGTTGACACTGGGTTTTCGTACGCCATTAATGCGAGCATAAATTTCGGCCATCGTTTCACCTGCCGTAGCTGCAGTCAATGTAGGATCAGTATTGGGGTAAACATAGCCAGCATTTAATGCACCATTGTGTAGGCTGGGACCCTGGGCATCCAGGCGGCCATGGGGCTCACCACTGCCACTAGCATGACAGCCTGTGCACTCTTTTTGTTCACCAGGTTTTAACGATAACCAATTGAGGTGTGGTTGGCTGATACGCTGACCATTGCTGTCGACGATATCGATTGTGAAAGCGACTTCAGCGGGTACTTTGACCTTAACCGATCCATCTGGCTCAATGGGGACATAGCCCAATATTTCGCGCATTCCACGAGCATTGCTAACGCCAAAAGCGGTATTGTCAAAATCTAGGTCGTCGTCATCAGGGATGCTGGTTGCCTTCGTTAAACGCAAGAAGCGAGCAGGGCGGTTAGCGGCATTGGTTTGTGCTGGATCAGATAATCGTGCAATTGCGCCGGGTTCAATGGTGCCGTCGGGAAGTGTCTCTACTCCATCTAGGTCATAGATGCTGCGAATGTGCAGTACTCCCACGCCTTCACTTAATAAATCGGAATCAGCGGTCACTGAGAGCGGAATTAAAAAGGTTGGATTACTGCGTGCCTCAAGAGTAATTGCATCGGTTACCATCACGTTTTCTTCTGGTGTCATGACCGGTCTTTGTATGCCTGAATCTAAATCATAAATCCAGAGGCTGTACAGAGGGTTAGCCTCAGTGATGCCAGGGAGCGCTAAGTTGGCATCAGTGCAGGGCAGAATTCGGTTAGTTGTAGCATCATACAATCGACAAGGACTCCAGCTTACCAATAACCGGTTGGTGCCATCATATAGCGGATGTGCTGAGTTGAAATAGCCATGTGGTGATATGTTGTCAGTTAGATCAACTGTTGCCAGGCTTAAGGGGGCTTGACCTTCGCCACTACTGCCGGCATTGGCATAGGTTGGCTGACCTATATCAATGAAATTTTCACCGTCAATTGCCACCAAGTCTCCACCTAATTTGTCGCTATTGCGAGCTTGAAGGATGGTCATTACTCGTCCGTCGGGCATAATTTGGTTGTCGGTAAAGGTAGCCTGAGTGTTGTTGGTGCCAGTATTTTGGCTATGATAGCCATATAGAATTTCATTCTCGCTACCATCTGGTTTGACAGTATAGAGACTTAAGTTATTTCTCTGTGCGCGATCCCAGCGCAGATAAACGATTTTTCCATCGGCTCTTACCACAGGGTACAGATCGTGGCTTTGATTGAAAGTGATTTGTTCGATATTAGAACCATCGCTATTCATGGTATGCAAGACGAAGGCTTTTGTGTCTCGTGCATCTGTTAGCGCCGAAAATCTTAAGCGTAGGGTATCTTGTAGGATAGCTCGGCTGCGACTTTGTCTGGTGGATGAAAAGACGATTCGTCCATCAGGCAGAAAGTAGGGAGCTACATCCTCTCCTTCTTCAGCGATAGTATTGGAGGTGATCACTCTCGATAGGGTGCTAGTGGTAAGGTCGTATAACCAAATATTCCAAGTGGGCTGAATATCGGAGTTTTCAACTTCCGGGGCACGCATGGCAAATACGATTTGGGTTCCGTCATAAGAAGCGTTGACGTCTTTTACATCGTAAAGTTCGTCATCACCAAAGACGCCAGCGGTGATGTTGATCTCTCTAGCTGAAGCATTGGCTCGGTCTCTAATATACAAAGCCGCTCCAGGTTGAAATGCGGTCGGATCTAATACATTTTCTGAATCGATATTGCCGTTATTGTCGAGAGGTAACGCCCGCTTCACATAGGCGATTGGGTAGTCGACCACCACCGGGTCTGGGTCTTGGGTATTGTTGCCAGCGATGCTAATACCGCCACCTCCGCCGCAAGCCGTCAACAATGTTGTTATTAGTATTAAGGTACCAGAAAACCCGTATTTCATAGTGTTCGACTCTTCGTTGGAGTTGGTTGTACTGATTGCCAAAGCGTTAGACGATCGCACAAAAATTTTCTACACCTTAATTGTTAGCACAAATCGTTAAATATTCCGTCGATTCAGTCACGAAATAAATCTTTTGAATACAGTAAATTATGAAACTGTGACGCGGTTATGAGTTTGACGCCAAAACACGGACTACACTGACTAAACAACACTCGCACTAACAATTCAGGTAAACCGTCATGGGTTGTCTAAAATCTTACAAGAAAAACACTATTAATGCCGCCCTTATATTGGTCATGTCCGCCAGTATGAGCGTTTTTGCTGGCCCCAAAGATCAAGCTAAACGAATTCATGAGCGTCTAACCGGGGTGCCGCCGGATCAGGTGACGTTGGATGATATGGCCACAATGATTGAAGCTGGAGATCCCAAGCAAGCGGCGATGCTTGCAATGGATAATGAGGCTTTCTATTCGGTGACCCTTAAAAACTGGGCAGCTCCTTGGACCAACCGAGATCACAATGTTTTCGTGCCTCTGAACGATTATATTGCTACCGTCATTGGGTTGGTGAAAGACGATGCTGATTTTCGAAGAGTGCTTTATGATGACGTAGTTTACTACTCTAACCAATCTGGGCTACCCAGTCACCAAGCAACCAACAACAATGCTCATTATGAAGCCATTGAGAACAATCGGGTGAGCCTGATTGATACCTTGGTGCCAACAACACAATCTAGCTTCAATGGTCTGCCCTCGGAAGCCACCGCCGGCATCATGACTAGCCGGGCGGCTGCCAAATCATTCTTCATCGATGGTACCAATCGAGCTATGTTGCGTTTTACGTTGGTGAACCATCTCTGTAAAGACTTGGAGGATGTCCATGATATTTCGAGGCCACCAAACCGAATTCGACAAGATGTCAGCCGCAGCCCAGGCGGAGACAGTCGAGTGTTTTTGAATGGTTGTGTTGGTTGCCACAGCGGGATGGATCCACTTGCACAAGCATTCGCTTACTATGATTACGAGTACAACGAAAATGATGAAGGTGGGCAAGCCGGTCGGATTCATTACAACGACGCGAATACGATTGACCCTGATACCCAATCTCGCGTAGAGAAAAAATATCGCATCAATAGCACAACCTTCAATTATGGCTTTGTAACTCCGGATGATAGCTGGACCAATTACTGGCGAGAGGGGCCGAATGTCAGTTTGATGTGGAGCAGTAGTTTGCCGGGTGAAGGCCAGGGTGCCAAAAGTTTGGGTGAGGAGCTGGCCAACAGTCGAGCCTTTGCCCAGTGTCAAGTCCAAAAGGTCTTCAAGACGGTGTGTTTACGTGACCCAATGGAGACAGATCAATCATTTATTTCAGACACAACGGATAATTTCACCAACACTTACCGCTACAATTTAAGAGAAGTGTTTGCTGATACTGCCAGTTTTTGTAGGGGGAACTAGAGATGAAGTCTAATTCAATCAGAAATAGTTTATTTGCCCTAGCTCTCTCCGTTATTCTATCGGCATGTGGCGGTGGCAGTGGTAGCGCTACCGTTTCTAATGTCAATACGAACGTAGGCGGTTTACAATCTGGTTCTGTCTACAGCGGGCCAGGTGCACAGACCGAAGACGTTCAACGATTTAAAACAGAGCTATGGGATAATATTTCCATTCAAAGTCGTTGTGGAGCTTGCCATACTCAAGGCAACCAAGCTCCGTTCTTTGTCAGAAATGACGATATTAATTTAGCGTATCAAGCGGCTACAGGATTGGTCGATTTTACTGATCCTGCTAACTCTAGATTGGTCTCTAAGGTTGAGAGTGGACACAACTGCTGGTTAGCCGATCCGTCCGTGTGTGGCGATATCATGGAGCGCTACATCAGCAATTGGATTAGCACGACATCAAGTTCCAACGAAATCAATCTAACAGCGCCGAGTGTTATCAGTGGGCCAGGTGAGTCCAAAAGCTTTCCTGAAGATGCGGGTGACTTTGCGGGCGTATACGGAATTTTGACTCAGTACTGCTCAGGTTGTCACAGTGATGGTAACCAACCGTTTGCCAGTGATGATATTGATCTAGCTTACAGTCGAGCGAAAGCCTTTATTGACTTGGCAAACCCTGACAGTTCTCGTTTTGTTGAGCGCTTGAGAGATGAGTTCCATAACTGTTGGGACAACTGCGCAAATAATTCGAACACCATGCTTGCGGCTATCACAGCGTTCGCTGATTCGATCCCAGTTTCTGCGGTAGACCCATCTCAGCTTGCCTTTAGTAAGGCCATGAGATTGTCCGATGGTATTTCGGCTAGCACGCGGGGTAGAGTTGAGAACAACGTAATTGCTTTGTGGGAATTCAAGAATAACTCCTCCAATGTTGCTTTTGATACCAGTGGTGTTGACCCTGCAATCAACATGGATGTCATTGGTGATGCGCAATTGCAAAATTCGGGAGGCGTACGCTTCACTGGTGGGCGTCTCCAAGGCAAAACAGGGGATAGCCGCAAACTTTATGATTTGATTGCAACCGTTGGTGAATACTCTGTGGAAGCTTGGGTGGTACCCGAAAACGTAACGCAAGATGGTGTGCCAATTATTGCGTACTCCGGTGGTGCCAACGAGCATAACTTTATGCTTGGTCAAACTCTTTATAACTACGACTACTTCAATCGCAGTAGTGTGACCGATGGTAGTGGTTCGCCTAGAGTATCTACACCAAATGACGATGAAGTGTTGCAAGCGACTCTTCAGCATGTCGTGGCGACCTATACGCCTGCTGAGGGCCGAAAAATCTACGTCAATGGTGAGCTGGTCAGTGAGGCTGATCCTGGTGTGACAGGAACCCTGGGTGATTGGAATAATAGCTTTGCTTTGGTACTTGGTGCCCATGCTGGTGAGGATTGGCACGGTACCCTTCGTCTACTCGCTATCCATAACCGAGCTTTGTCACAGGCGGATATTCAAACCAACTTTGAAGCGGGTGTTGGTCAGAAGTTCTACTTGCTCTTCAATGTCAATCCCGAAGTGACCGTGGGTGATGATATCCCAGTGACAGATTACTTCATCGTCTTTGAAGTTCAGGAGTTTGATGACCACAGTTATCTGTTTAACCAGCCGTTCTTTGTGAATTTAGGCAGTGGAACCTTCGACCCTATTAATTTTGAACACATCAGAATTGGGGTGAATGGTAGAGAGCCAATTGCTGGTCAAGCTTACTCAGCGTTATCTGGAACCATCACAGAGAACAATCAGGTGTTGTCTACGGTTGGTACCATTATTCCTAGTGAAAATGGCCCAACGCAAGATGAGTTCTTCCTGACCTTTGATCAGTTCGGTGCTAATAGTTCTTTGAGAACCATCTCGTTACCGCCATCGTCAGAGCCCGCACCCGCACCAGCCGGTCAGTCGCTCTTGGCCATTAAAAACTTTGCTGAGATCAATGCATCGTTGTCAGCGATGACGGGTGTAGCAGAAACCAACCCACAGGTGTTTGCGACCTATGAAAAAGTGAAGCAACAAATGCCAGTGAGTGAGACCATTTCTGGTTTCTTGCCTGCGCACCAAATGGCGATTACACAATTGGCGGTTAGCTACTGTAACGAGTTGACACTTAACCCTGGCAATTTCTTCGGAGGTAGTTTGCCTTCATACGGTGACTTGGCCAATGTGTCTTCGCAAAACGCAATCATTAATCCTATATTAGATAAGATTCTTGTACCTTCGGATGGGTCGTTGGATGATCAACCTGCTCGCGCCACAGTTGCCGGGCACTTACAGACCTTGATCAATGAGATGCGCACCTGTTCGACTTGTTCAAATGATGCGAATCGGGTTCGAGAAATTACCATGGCAACTTGTGCTGCGGCATATAGTAGCGCAATCATGTTGTTGCAATAGAGGCGAATAATTATGTCTAAACGTAAACATTATGGTCTAGATGAACCGCTAAAACTCAATGATCACCCAAGACCGGTAACCAGACGAGAGTTTTTATCTCAGGGCTTTACCACCGGAATGGGTGCCGTTTTAGGTGGCTCGATGATGAGTTTCTTCTCTAAGCAGTCACATGCGTTGAGTAGTGATCTCCAAGCCTTTTTTAATGCCGACAATGGTTGTACAAAAATTTCAGACAGCGCAAGGATACCCTTTATCTGCTTTGATTTAGCCGGTGGTGCTAACATTGCGGGTTCCAATGTTCTGGTGGGTCGCAATACTCAGACGGATGTGTTGAGTACTGCGGGCTACAGTAAACAGGGTTTACCTGGCGATATGCTTCCCGGTCAAGTCGACCCGGATGGATTAGGCGATGGAGATTTCATTGACAGTACGTTCAATTTGAAATTCCACTCTCACAGCCAATTCTTAGCGGGTATTCGGGAAAAAGTAACCTCACCAGATGCCATTGGCCGCATTGATGGGGCGGTGATCGCAGCGCGCTCTGAGAACGATACAGGCAACAATCCACATAACCCGATGTATGCCATTAACCGTGCGGGTGCTAATGGAAAATTGCTGGCATTGATTGGTTCACGATCCAGTGAATCGGGCGGAAACTCAATGGCCCCCATGTCATACATTGATCCCAAAGTGAGGCCGACCAAAGTCGATCGTCCATCAGATGTTGTTGGGCTTGTTGATACTGGAGACTTGGTGAACTTGCTCAGTCAGGTCGATACGGTGAAAGTGATGGAAGCCGTATATCGTGTCAGTAATGCCAAATTAGCAGCGGGTGACTTGAGTGCGGTCAATGTTCAGGAGACGGTTGAGAACCTCGTTAAGTGTGGTTACGTCAAGAGTGCAGACACAGCAGAAGAGTTTGGTAACCCATCTGCGCTTGATCCAAGGTTGGATGCGAAAATTGTGGGCGGTACAGATAGTGATGGTACCTTCACTCCCATTTTCACACAAAATGAACTTAACGATAGAGAGTTCAGTAAAACAGCCTCAGTTATGAAACTGGTATTGGGCGGTAATGCGGGTGCGGGAACTATTGCCATGGGTGGCTATGACTATCACACCGGTGATCGTGTGACGGGAGAGGCGCGTGACCTTAGAGCTGGACGTTGCATGGGCGCCTGCTTGGAATACGCGCATAGAATGGGGCAACCTTTAATGATGTACGTGTTCACTGATGGTTCGGTATTCAGTAATGGAATGATCGATAATGCCGTAGGTAAGGGTGTATGGACTGGCGATAGCCAACAAACCTCAGCGGCCTTCTTCTTGGTTTACAACCCCAATGGAACCGTACAGCTGATCAATGACGATGTTGGACGTCGTCAAATAGGCTTTATGAGAGCAAGCGGTGACGTGGAAACTACTTCGAGTCCAGCCGCCAATAACGTAAACTTATTGGTCGATACCATAGCATTGAACTACATGGCCCTACATGGAGATCAAGGCCAATTCAGAACCTTGTTCCCCAATAGTGGTTTGGCGGGTTTTGAGGATGATTTAATCGTTTTTCAGCCGATTCGATAATGCTTGCCGCTGCCTTTGGCAGCGGTCATTATTAGCCCATACGGCAATAAAAGGATAATCAGTTTCATTCAGATTTCGCCCATGTGCCACTTCACCGACAATCAACCAATCGCCTTTTTGATTTTCATGAATGCTGATGTCAGTCGCTGTTTCATTGATTTCTGATACATAAAAAGAGATTTCTGGAATAGCTGAGCCACCATTTACGCTTGGCATATAAGCAAAATACTCTCCCAAAACAGCCTCGTTATCTCCATAAAGCAGCGGCCTGCCACCTTGACCTTCATTATGCAAACGGATGGTGACACTACTTGATCCAATCGTTGCGGTGGCCATATCGTTATGCTTGATAGGGGTTGCAATGCTGGTTTGTTTGGCTGGTATCAATGATTCAGCTGCCTCATGCCCCGTTTTATTGATAAATAATTGCCACAAGTCCTGCTCGGTAAGATTGAAAGCGACCCGTTCATCTTGAAAATCGAGATCGGTTTCTCGTAGTGTCTTGACGTCACAAGCGCTCATATCCAAAAGACGCAATGCTATTGGTCCGGCATTGACGTCGTCGATAACAATCAGAGCATTTTGCTGGTCACCCATAAAACCCACAAACGTGGCCGTAGCACCACTTGTGCTCGTCGCATATACATGACTCATGAAACAAAAAGTAAAGCCAAGAAGAATGTGCCTTAACATGCTGATATCCTAATTAAGAAATACCTTATTTATTCCAGCGCTGAAACCAGATAGAATGCGCCCTGATTTCCCCGGATCTTGATTATGACAAAATATACAGCTTTGCATCAATGGCACAAAGATAACGGTGGCAAGATGGTGGATTTTTCCGGCTGGGAAATGCCCATCAATTATGGCTCTCAAATCGAAGAGCATCATGCGGTTCGTCGTCACAGTGGTATGTTTGATGTTTCACACATGACCATTGTTGATGTGAACGGGCAATCTACTCGAGATTTTCTGCGTAAATTATTGGCTAATGATGTGGCCAAATTAGATGGTCAGCCTGGAAAAGCCTTATATACCGCCATGCTTAATGAGGATGCGGGTGTTATCGATGATTTGATTGTCTACAATCTAGGCGGTTATTATCGTTTGATTGTTAATTGTGCTACTCGTGAAAAAGATCTGGCTTGGTTGGCGCAGCAGGCCGCTGAGTTTGAGGTGTCAATCAATGAGCGAGATAACTTGTCGATGATTGCTGTTCAGGGGCCTGAAGCAACTGCCATCGTCTCTGAAGTGGTGGGTGTCGAAATCGCACTCAAACCCTTTACGAGCAGGAGCATCAACGGAGCCTTATATGCTCACACGGGCTATACTGGCGAGCGTGGCCTTGAAATCATAATGACTCATGATAACGTCGCGTCATTGTGGCAGGCTTTGTTTGATCGTGGTGTTCGCCCCTGTGGTTTGGGAGCCCGAGATACTTTGCGTTTAGAAGCCGGTATGAATTTGTATGGCCATGAGATGGATGAGAGCACATCACCTTTGGTCGCCAATATGGCTTGGACGCTGAGCATGAATGATCGATATTTTATTGGCAAAGCGGCCTTAGAATCTCAACAAGAAAAACCACATGAGACTTTGGTGGGGCTTGTGCTGCGCTCAAAAGGGGTATTGCGCCAGGGCCAGATAGTGCATCTAGCTGATGGCCGTGAAGGTGTGATCACCAGTGGGAGTTTTTCGCCGACCTTGGCTTGCAGTATTGCACTCGCGCGGATTCCCAAAACGCAAGACAGCCAAGCCCAAGTGGCAGTACGGGATAAAATGTTACCCGTCGATATAGTCAAGCCCCAGTTTGTTCGCCATGGTCAGTCTCTGATTGATGGCATAGAGTCCAATTTACAATAGGTATGATGAGGTAGTTATGAGCGAATTACGCGATGAGTTAAAGTATTTATCCACCCATGAATGGGCTCGGGTTGAGGATGATGGCACGGTAGTGGTGGGTATCACCGATCATGCTCAAGATAGCTTGGGCGATGTCGTCTATGTCGATCTACCTGAAGTGGGTTCAGTCGTTGTGGCTGGCGAGCAAGTCAGTGTTGTGGAATCAGTAAAAGCGGCTTCGGATATTTACTCACCGGTATCTGGCGAAGTGATCGAAATCAATGAAGATCTTGAAGATGCTCCTGGTACTGTCAATGAGTCTCCCTATGACGATGGTTGGTTTTTTAAAATTCAGCCTAGTGATTTGAGTGAGCTTGAAGGTGCTCTTGATAGCGAAGCTTACCAGCAAAGTATTGATGACGAATAAGTGAATCGGGGGTGTTGAGCCCCCTAAAATTTCACGCCCATCTCCAGACTAAACTCGCTATTATCACCACTGCTCGCTAGATACCTTAGTCTTGAGTTTAAAGACATAAACGTGCCACCAATATACACACCAAATCGATTTTTTTCACTTTCAGCATCATCATAAGACGTCCCAACCTCAAACCCTGCAAACACAGAGGCTCGGTTGATGTACCCAATATCATATATTTTATGATCTTCGTAGAAAGAGACACTGGCGGCAATGCCCCTTTGCTCCTCTCCAAAACACCCAGGATTGGTGTCAGTCAGTAAAACCAAGCCTGCCCCGAAGTATTCTTTATAGTGATTCGAATAGCCGGCGCGGGCGGTAAATGATAGACCAAGAGAATTTTCTTCCTCGGCCTCCTCAGTCTCAATGGGCGGTAGTGCACAGCTATGTGCTATTGAGTGAAATAAAAAAAGTAATATCAGTCCGTACTTCATAAGGATGTCCTCAAAAACGATGAGTTCACACTTTAGCGGCGGATAGAGTAGGGAGGGTCATGAATGTATCATGGTTTTATCATGATACATTCATGTAGAGCTTACAGTTCTATGCGAAAGCCTAAACTGCCCGCAACGCTATCGTAATAGTCGTGTCCGGCTAGAGTTCTGACGTTGGCAAAGGCCTGCACGCCATTGGTTAGGACAAACACTACACCAGCATCAATGTGAAAGAAATTTCGATCAGGTGTAGTGGTTTGATAACTAAAGCGCTCGCTTAAAGTATCGCCCACAAAACTAACGAACACATCACGTTGGTCATCATCAAATTCGTGGAACCATTTGATGCCTAACTGGGGGACAACACTACCAAAACTGGTGCTGTAAGCCGCTGTGGTCGTAAGTCCTAATGTGCCTTGCAAAGAGGTGCGCTCATTGTCGTAGTAGGTTAACTCAAGGCCAGAATTACCTGTTTCTGAGTAGGTGTCATAGTCCGTTCTCTCCCAGCTCAAGCCCAGTTCAGGCATGAAGGTAAACTTTCCATGTTGATACTCTCGAGTGACCAACACACTCAAGCCGTATTGGTCTTGATCATAGTCTGATGAGGCAACGCCCTCTTGGTAGAAAAAACTGCCGCCGTTGAGGTTAAAACTAATGCTTGCATTGCGATCTTGTTCTGTGGAGATGGAGTCCATGCCGGCGACCACTAAAATAGATGTTTTTTCTGAGGGTCTAAATGAGCCTAGTAAACGAACGCCAATGCTGTCTTGATCGAGTGACCCACCTAGGTCAAAGTCTCCATCCTCCTGGCCGACGTTTACAGATAAACCAAACACGGTACGATCACTGGCGCGGTAACTGAGGCCAGCAATAAATAGACGTTTGTCAGAGTCGTAACCCTCTAAAAAGTCAGTATTATCTTGCTCGAATCGCTCGCCTTCAATGGTGAAAAATAGGTTCCAATCGCGAGCAATACTGACACCTTCGGTGGTGCCATTGTGAGCATCATCAACAAACTCGGTCATGGCAGATGGCGCTGCAATGGGTGTTGCTGAGTTGCCGCCGCCTGATGATGCCCCTGATCCTGCAGGCACTACGGCACCACAGATGGTATCTAAGGCGCCAGTAAAGCGTCCTGGAATATCATTACCAGCTCGTAATTCCTCACAGGGGAAGGGATCGGCTGAAAGTTGGGTGTTTACGGCATCTTGTAAGCTTTGCGCAAACGTACTGTTGGCGACCGCTAAACTTACTCCGGCCAGAAGAACTTTGTGTAACATACTTATGTCCTTTAAGATAAAAAGCGGCATTGTACCTAATCATGACTCGCTTATCATCTATTTGGCCGTATTTCAATTCAATAATTGCTCTTTTACTTGCTGGTATTGGTCAGTGAGCTTATCTAATGCTAAATCCAGTGCTTCAACTGGGCTTTCTTTAAACTCCTGATGCCAGTTTTGGAGTACGGATTTTTGTTGTTCCAATAACTCTAGCGCTTTTTTCTTTTGTTTCACCAGCTCTTCGCTCAAATTCTGAGTTTGTTGACTTAATTCGACTTTTAGCTGTTCGATATCGCTATCAAGCTCAGCCAGTTGATCTTGAACTTTATCAACAATTTTTGAGGCTTCCTGTTTGCCATAAGTTTCTAGTTCTTCAGTAAATTCCTGCCATTTTTGAGAGATGGATTCAACTGAAGCTTCTTTTTCTGTAGCATCACAGCCAAACAATAATGCACAAATAGTGAGCATAGGAACTAATTTCATGAAGTCTCCTTGGAATTGAAATATGAATTTAGGGAACATACATACCGAATATGGTGTCAATTGCACAGATTTCTATTAACCCTAATTTAAATAGTTTGGGTTAATAGCTTTACATAGTTACCAGACTAATTGTTAAAGAGAGGTTGTTGATTATGAATAGGTCAATTAAGTGCATGATTTTATGTTGCTTAGTTTTAGTTGGGCAGGCATTCGCTCTGCCGCTGGTTGATTCCCAGGGTGAAAAGCTGCCGACCTTAGCGCCCATGCTTAAGCGAGTGAGTCCCGCCGTTGTTAATATTTCAACGTTCTCAACTCACGATATCAGCGAAAACCCATTATTAAATGATCCTTATTTTCGTCGGTTCTTCGAGGCTCCGCAGCGCCCGCAGCACCCTCGACAACGCCAGCAGAGTGCTGGTTCAGGGGTGATAGTGAATGCTTCCAAGGGAATTATCATGACCAACTATCATGTTATCAAGGGTTCAGATGAAGTTCGTGTTTCGTTACAGGACGGTAGGAGTTATCAGGCAAAGGTCGTTGGTTCTGATCCTGAGCTTGATATTGCTGTGTTAAGTATTGAGGCCAAAGACCTAGTGGAAGTGGGCTTTGCTGATAACAGTTCTGTTGAAGTTGGGGATTTTGTGGTTGCTATCGGGAACCCCTTTGGTTTGGGGC
This sequence comes from Polaribacter sp., assembly GCA_964226685.1. GTDB lineage: Bacteria > Pseudomonadota > Gammaproteobacteria > Pseudomonadales > Cellvibrionaceae > CAXQRU01. Next base: position 17,384 of record CAXQRU010000155.1, read on the forward strand.
AAACGGTGACCACAGGTGTGGTGAGTGCCCTGGAGCGAAGTGGGCTAGGCATAGAAGGCTATGAAAACTTTATTCAAACCGATGCCTCAATTAATCCGGGTAATTCAGGGGGTGCGCTGGTTAATTTGAGAGGCGAATTGGTGGGTATTAATACCGCTATTATCGCGCCAGCAGGAGGTAATGTCGGGATTGGCTTTGCGATACCAGCGGATATGGCTCAAGCTAGCATGGAGCAAATTTTAGACACCGGAGAGGTAAAACGTGGACAACTAGGGGTAGGCATCCAAAATATTACCTCCGATCTTAGAGAAGCGTTTGACCTTAAAAATGGCGAACAAGGGGTATTGGTAACGAATATTCTAGAAGGCTCAGCAGCCGAAAAGGCGGGGTTGTTGGCGGGCGATATCATTTTGGAGGTTGATGGTAAAAAAACTCGATCAACAGGACAGCTTCGTCATTTGATTGGCAGCCGAAAAATTAATGAGACAGTAAAACTCAAAGTTAGACGTAATACTGAAACATTGACTATTGCCGCCATGATAGGGGAGCCGCAAACCATCACGACAGCTAATTCGATTCATCCTAGGTTGGAGGGTGCGACTTTTGAAGCTAGCTCAAATGGTGTGCAGGTGACAGAGGTTAGCCCTAATTCTCCAGCAGCCTATAGTGGTTTGCGAGAGGGCGATATCATCATTTCAGCGAATAAACAGAAGGTGAGCGATCTTGAGACCTTTAAAAAAGCGGTTGGCTCAAGCCAATCGGCACTATTGCTGCAAATCAACCGAGGGGGTGGCGTGCTATTTATTGTGATTCGATAGCGCGAGGCCAATATTGCGGCCTAAGGCCGCAATATTGAAGACTATAACTCTTTTAAATGCCTTTCAATTTCAGAGATTTTGTTGGCAACCACTTTCTCAAGATGACGTAGATCGGACAAAATCTTCTCTTTGGCATCTTTCTTAGTCTTATTGGTGTCTTTTAGTTGACCAGTGATTTGGTCAAGCTCTTGAGTCACCTTAGCCAGCATGGGGGAGGCTGAAGACAGATCTTTAAAGTCTCTTCCATCTCTCACCAATTTGTGCGATACCGGAAACTTGAACTTTTCGCTACGGTGAAATAGCGCTCCCTTCTCTTTCAAGTAGTAGATCTTAAGAATATCTTGCTCAACCTCTGATCGAACAGAGTAGTATTCAATTCGGTCGATATTCTTAACGCCGATGGATTCTAGTGCGGGGTAAGTCATTGTAAAAGCCTATATAAAAAGGTAGAAAATAACACGTATTGGTATTTGGCAAAAGCAATAACCGATATTATAGTGTTTATTGCGTCATTAAAGTAATGACGGATTTCAAGAATTCAAGTCAAATTTTTGGCTTAGGTGACAGTGATGAATAAAATACAGTTGAATAATGGCCAGTGCTATGAGCCTTCTAAGATTATTTGTGTTGGTCGGAACTACCATCAGCACATCAAAGAGTTGAATAATGCGGTACCCGATCAGCCAGTGATCTTTTTAAAGCCCAATTCGTCGATCACTGATATTTTGGCCCATGAGCAATTACATTTTGAGGCGGAGTTGTGCTTTTTGATCCTTAATCAGCGTTTGGCTGCCGTTGGCCTGGGTTTGGATTTAACAAAGCGCGAGCTTCAACACCAGCTCAAAACTAAGGGTTTGCCTTGGGAACGATCCAAAGCGTTCGATGGTTCAGCCCTGTTTAGCCCTTTCATTGCGTTAGATCAGCTTGAAATTGAGGCGCTAAGTTTTACACTCCAGATTAATGGACAGCAAGCTCAGTTAGGCCGAGTAAAAGACATGATATTTAAGCCAGAGTTTGTATTGGAGGATCTGCAAACGTTTATGTCTTTTGAAGACGGGGATGTGCTGATGACAGGAACCCCAGAAGGCGTTGGTTCGGTGGTTGCGGGAGCACAATTTGAGTTGAAACTGTATGAAAGTGATCAACTGTTGTTGAGTCATAGCTGGCAGGCACTGGCGTGAGAGTGGTGAAATGGTTATTTGGCTTGTGGTTAGTTTCAAATTCATTATTGGCAGCTGAGTTAGCTCCTTTTTCTACCGATGGCTGTAGCTCATTTCCCGATGGAAACTTTACCCACAAAACCCTTTGGCGAGAATGCTGTATTGCTCACGATTATGCCTACTGGAAAGGGGGTAGCTTTCAAGAGCGAGTTCGAGCGGATAGAGAGCTAAAAGAGTGTGTTGCTGGTTTGGGCGAGGATGAAATTGCTGTGATTATGTTAGTGGGAGTCCGAGTCGGGGGTTCCCCTAATTTTCCTACTGATTTTCGTTGGGGTTATGGCTGGCCTTATCCACGGCCTTACAAGTCACTGACTGAGGGCGAATTGAAACAAATCCAAGAGATGGAAAATTCAATTGATGAGCTAGGGGTTCTCAAAACCAAACTTGAATCGAACTAATTTATCGTCTTGAAAATAATAATCGCCATAGTAAATTGGTAGGTTGTAGTTCTCCAGAATAAAATCATCTTCTTCTAATCGATAATGAATGGAATTTTGGCTGGTTGAGTCTGGCTCCCCGAGGATATCAGTCACTTGTTTTCGATTAAGTCCAATTTCAATGCCTTTGTTCGTTACAAGATTATTCTGTGAATAAAGTGGGTAATTATTTGTTTGAGAGTTAACTTCAATTTCGTTAATTGCATAAGCTTCGTCACCAGGATGCTGAGTCAACTGCAAGGTACCCTGTTTAATCGAAAAGCACCATGCTAGCATGATGTCACCACAATTAGTGCCCAAGGTTTTTAAATGATCCTGTCCGCTTTGGGTATTACCTAGCAGTAGATCACCCAAGGCCTTATCAAATGCTTTAGGTTCCTCAGATGCTGCGGCAACAATGGCATAAAAAGAAAAAAACAGACATGAAAAAAATTTAGTCATTAGCAGATCGGAAGAGCACACGTCTGAACTCCAGTCACGATCGTTAATCTCGTATGCCG
>CAXQRU010000156.1:0-6901 GCA_964226685.1 Polaribacter sp.
GTGTGCTCTTCCGATCTTTAAGTCTCTTGAAACCACAGTCGCGCACTTAAACACACGGCTAATGAATCAGCACCCTGCCGCCAAAATTATACTGTATAAAGAACGGAAAAACCTCATAAGCCATCAACTAAGCAAGGAAATACTGTCTCAACTTGATACTAAGCAACAAGTGCTCAACGCTCTTAAACAGCGCCTAGCTCTTGGCATTGCTCAAATAATTGCCAAGCTCAATACCAGCTTTGTTCATTGCCAATCACAGTTAATGAAGCAACATCCCGCCCCTAAAATCGAGCTTTTCAGTGAGCGGCTTCAGTCATTAACGAAGCAGTTAATTCAGCAAATGCATAACGGCGTGAATAAAAGAGAGCAACTTCTTCAGCAAAATGCTGCCTTGCTTGATGCCTTCAGTCCGCTAAACCTACTGGCAAAAGGCTATAGTTTTATTGAAAAAGATCGACAAGTCATTAGCAGCGTAAAACAAGTGGCCAATGGCGACAACATCACCATTAATTTAAAAGATGGAAAGCTGATCAGCCAAATTAAAACGATCGAAGGTAAGCCATAAATTATGGGGTATTTAAACGGTTTTACCATCTTACTTATTTTTCAATTAGCCGGCGAGATTATCACCCGCTCGCTGAAAACTTCCATTCCCGGCCCAGTCATTGGCATGGGGTTATTGCTGCTGTTACTGATTATCATGGGGCGAGTTCCTCTGATGATTGAGCGTGCATCAGCGTCCTTATTGAGCCATTTTTCTCTGCTCTTTGTCCCAGCAGGGGTTGGCATGATGCTTTATTTCGACGAGCTTTCAAATGATTGGTTAATCATTGCAATCATATTAATGACAAGCACCGCAATTACTTTGGCAGGAACAGGCTTAATAGCGAAATTGTCCAACGCTTACTTCAGCAAACAAAGCCGTGAAAACCATGAAGATTGAACAAGATTTATGGGTATACTTATCGAGTAGCCCTTTATTATTCTTAACGCTTACATTGGTGGTCTATCTGCTCGCGCATCGACTCTCTAGCAAGACTAATCATCATCCTTTGTTAAACCCCATTGTTGTGTCTGTTGTGAGCCTAATCATCATTTTATTACTGACAAAAACATCTTATTCAGATTACTTTGAAGGCGCACAATTTATTCACTTTCTGCTTGGACCTGCGACAGTCGCTTTAGCTGTTCCACTTTATCAACAACTTGAGACCGTAAAAAGATTCCTGTTGCCCATCATTCTCTCGATTATTTTAGGCTCTACAATCGGCGCGTTGAGCTCCATCATTATTGCAAAATATTTAGGCGCAAGTGATTGGTTAATTTTATCATTGGCCCCCAAATCAGTAACCACACCTGTCGCCATGAGCATATCAGAATACATCGGTGGTATTGGGTCATTAACGGCAGCGATGGTTGTTTGTACCGGCATGTTGGGTGGGGTTCTCGCCAACCCTATTTTTTCACTACTTAACATCGTCAACGATAATGAAAAAGGCCTCGCCCTCGGAGTCACCGCGCATGGCCTTGGAACGGTAAAGGCTTTTCAGATCAGCCCGCAAGCAGGCGCTTTTGCAGGTCTTGCTATGTCGCTTTCTGCCATGGTTACCGCTTTAATTTTGCCTTGGCTAGTCATGGCTTATCAATAGTTTCAACGCATTAAGGATCGCTTCTTGTTTGTAGGGGGCTTTGGTCATGGACACCAACTTCCCCTCTGGGTTTACAATCAAAAACGCATCAGTATGGCTAATGAAATAATGACCATTTTCATCGGCCTCACCATGCTCAATCGCAACGCCTAATGATTTTGCAAGTTGCTTTATTTGTGCCAGATCACCTGTTAAACCTAAAAAATCCTCATTGAAAGCTTTAAGATAAGGCTTCAATACTTCTACAGTGTCGCGCTCTGGATCAAAACTAATAAAGGTAATTTGTAGCGGCTCCTTAGAGTGGCTTTGCCAATTAAGATAGACATCGTTTAGCAAGGATAAATTGATGGAACAGACATCCGGACAGGATAGATAACCAAAGTTAACGATTTGCCATTGGCCTACGTCGCTTAAGCTCATTGGCTTGTCTCTGGTTGATTGCAAGGCGACATTATCAATGGCTCTGGCATCTAATAAATATACCCCTTGAGACATTAATTCTTCCTTTAATTCATGGGGAGGCCATTCTTTACTGCAAGCGAACAGCGCCAATAGCATTAAGCAAAGGTAGATCTTCATTGCGAAACCTTAAATTTTCGAAACAATACAAACAATAACGCACCCCACAACAATAGCGCTGTCCCTAACCACAGCAATGCGATATAACCAAATAAATCTGGGGCTTTCATGAGTGTAGTCATGAGCGAATCTGGGTAAATAAAGAACCATTCATGATCGGCTGGGAAGATCCACACATGCAACGCATAAAAGACTTTGGTTGGACCAATCAAGAGTGTGCCAATGGTTCCAATAACCATTGGAAATGCCGTAAACAGTAATAATAGTTTTGCAGAGGGCCGCTTCAGTTTGAAAAAGTTTATGCATCCCAACAATACCAAGGCTAAACCTGTACAGACTAAAGCTAACCACGCAAAAAAATCGACTAAGTGAGCCACATCTTGAAGATGAATCACTTCAGCGTTTCGTAAAAATCGAATAGACTGGCCTGTGGGGGTTTCAAAACTGAGCTGCGCTAAGCCCTCTCCTTGGTTGTTAATCGCTAACACGATATCTGAGAACAACTTTAATCTTACGGGTTTTGATGTGGTATCAAAATCCATTCTCTGAAAGCGATTTCTGGGAGCCCACTCGTCAATATGCTGCTCAATATTCATGGTGTCATAAAGCATTGGGTAGGCAAAGTCTGCTTTTGACCACCCAATCCACGTCAACCAAGAGCACCCAATTAACAGGCTAAGCAGTAACAGCCACCAACTGAGCAAAGCGTAGATTGATTTCACGTAAGAGGCCCACTATGAAAGCGAAAAACAGTATCTACACTTTGGATAAGCTCCCTCTCTGCTTCCAAAAACAACTGCACTCGTGGGCTAATGTCCTCACCTACAACAGAACTCGCCAGCGACAAATAATCTTGATAATGGCGAGCTTCAGATTTTAATAATGACCAATAAAATTTCTTGAGCTCTTCATCCAAATGGGGAGCCAGTTTGGCAAAACGCTCACACGATCTCGCTTCAATAATGGCACCCACAATTAGGGTATCAACCAATCTCTCAGGCTCGGATGTGCGAACTAACTTTCTCAGGGCGCCCGCATAACGCGAAGCTTCAATTTGCTCGTAAGCAATGTTTCTGGCCTCCATAATGGCAATGACTTGCTCAAAATGCCTAAGCTCTTCGCGAGCTAGTCGAGACATTTTATGCAATAGGTCAAAGCGCTCAACATAGCGATACATCAAATTAAGTGCGGTACTGGCGGCTTTTTTTTCACAATTGGCGTGATCTAGCAATAACAAAGGAATGTTATTTAACGCGGCCTCGACCCAAGCATCAGGCGTTTCACAAAGTAGAAACTCCGTAATCTCACGAAGCTCAGATTCAATAACAGTATTCACAGACTAACCTTTTAAATAACTTAATGGGAAATGGCGAAATAGCGTTCGTGATAAGCACTCGACAAACTTAAAAATTCCTCTTCAATGGCTTTTTTCACATCGGCAAGAGGCATCTCATCCCAGGGCGATTGCAGCGCAATACCATAGTCTCCTATGTCTTGAATTTGGGTTGCACCCGCCCGCAATAACAAATAGATTTGGCTCCAAATCGACTGTTCAGCTCGAACTAAAATATTTTGGTATTCAATAGAACGACTGAACTTGGCCTCATTAACTAGTAGAAACTTTCTTGAGATGATCTTTGTTAAAAAATCATCCAGCCTTTGTAGAACAATCTGACGCTGCTCATCACTATACCGGTTCCAGTCGATCACTTCATGATCAAATCGCTTGCATCCGCGACAGACTTGATCACCAATTCCCGTAGAACAAATCCCAACACAAGGGGTTACAATCGTTGTTTTTACTGACAATTTTTTCTATCTCACAAATAAACGGCTATGCTAAGTGTACCGAAAGCCGGTAAATTTAGGAACCTTTGATTGTCCAAGGCTCCATTACCAGTGCTTAACAGTGGATGGTGCTTGGTGTAGAATACGTGCTCATCAATCTGGGTGATTGATAGCCTCAGCGGCCAGCAATCCTGGCCAAAGAGTAACCACAGCCTAATTTTGGCATCTTATCTAAGAGGATTATTACTGTGCTAGACGCTTATCGAAAACATGTAGAAGAACGCGCCCAACAGGGGATTGTACCAAAACCGCTCGATGCTCAACAGGTCACTGAGCTCGTTGAACTCCTAAAAAATCCTCCAGCTAATGAGGCCGAAACGCTGATAGAATTGATCAGCCATCGAATTCCCCCCGGAGTCGATGAAGCCGCCTATGTGAAGGCTGGCTTTTTATCAGCCATTATAAAAGATGAAACCAGTTCTCCACTGATTGATAAGCCCACAGCCATTGAGTTGTTGGGCAATATGCACGGTGGTTACAACATTTCAACTTTAGTCGAACTTCTAGAGTCAACAGACAGCAACTTAGCCAGCTTAGCGGCTGCGAAAATCAAGCACACCCTGTTGATGTTTGATGCATTTCACGATGTAGAACAACTCGCTCAAAGTGGCAACCCATATGCCAAAGATGTTATGCAATCCTGGGCTGATGCCGAGTGGTTCACCAGTAGAGATAAAGTACCAGAGAGCATCAAAACCACTGTCTTTAAAGTCACAGGGGAGACAAACACTGACGACTTATCTCCTGCCCCAGATGCGTGGTCCAGACCCGATATCCCACTGCATGCCCGCGCCATGTATAAAATGACCCGTGACGGCCTGACTCCAGAAGAACATGGTGTGACTGGACCTATGAGTCAAATCGAAGAGATCAAATCTAAAGGATTGCCAGTTGCATTTGTCGGCGACGTCGTCGGTACCGGCTCATCTCGAAAATCGGCCGCAAACTCTGTGTTGTGGTTTTTTGGAGACGATATTCCTGGCGTCCCGAACAAACGCAATGGCGGCATTTGTATTGGAGGCAAAGTTGCTCCTATTTTTTACAACACCATGGAGGATGCTGGCGCATTAGTATTTGAGGCTCCGGTCGATCAAATCGCTATGGGTGATATCATCGAAATTCGCCCTTACGATGGCAAAATTCTTAATGAAGCTGGTGATGTGATCAGTGAGTTTGAACTTAAATCCGATGTATTGTTGGATGAAGTGCAAGCGGGCGGAAGAATCAATCTTATTATCGGGCGTGGTTTAACGAATAAAGCCCGTGCGTCACTGGGTCTTGGTTCTAGCGATATTTTTAGAAAACCAACATCACCGGTTGAAAGTAACAAAGGTTATACCCTGGCTCAAAAAATGGTGGGCAAAGCTTGCGGCGTTGAAGGCATTCGCCCAGGCACGTACTGCGAACCCAAAATGACCACCGTTGGCTCTCAAGATACCACAGGGCCAATGACAAGAGACGAGCTGAAAGACCTAGCGTGCCTTGGATTCTCAGCCGATTTAACCATGCAATCGTTTTGTCACACAGCGGCCTATCCAAAGCCTGTTGACATTGAAACACAGCACCACCTGCCTGATTTCATTATGACTCGTGGAGGGGTTTCACTGCGCCCGGGTGATGGCATTATTCATAGCTGGTTAAACCGTATGTTGCTACCTGATACCGTCGGAACTGGTGGCGATTCTCACACAAGATTCCCTATGGGTATCTCATTTCCCGCAGGTTCCGGCTTGGTGGCCTTTGCCGCAGCGACTGGGGTCATGCCACTGGATATGCCCGAATCCGTGCTTGTTCGATTCAAAGGTGAAATGAAACCCGGAATCACCCTAAGAGATTTAGTGCACGCAATACCTTACTACGCTATTCAAAAAGGTTTATTAACCGTTGAGAAAAAAGGCAAAAAGAATATTTTCTCAGGTCGTATTCTTGAGATTGAAGGTCTTGAAAACCTAACCGTTGAGCAAGCTTTTGAGCTATCTGACGCCTCAGCGGAACGATCGGCCGCAGGTTGTACGATTAAATTATCGAAAGAGTCCATCTCTGAATACTTACGCTCCAATATTACCTTATTGCGTTGGATGATCAGTGAAGGTTATGGCGATGTGCGAACCATTGAGCGACGAGTGCGCAACATGGAAGCCTGGCTAGAAAAGCCAGAACTCATGGAAGCTGATAAAGATGCCGAATATCTTGAAGTTATAGAGATTGATCTTGCCGAAGTTACCGAGCCGATTGTGTGCTGCCCTAACGATCCAGACGATGCAAAAAAACTTTCTGAAGTGGCTGGGGACAAAGTCGACGAAGTATTTATCGGTTCATGTATGACCAATATCGGACACTTTAGAGCAACGGGTAAATTATTAGAGGAAAACAAAAAGCCTCTACAAACTCGTTTTTGGTTGTGCCCGCCGACTAAAATGGATCAACATACCCTGATGGAAGAAGGTTACTACAATATTTATGGACGTAATGGTGTACGCACGGAAATGCCAGGCTGTTCATTATGTATGGGCAACCAAGCACGTGTTGCGGCTGGCACTACGGTACTGTCTACATCTACTCGTAACTTCCCGAATCGTTTGGGGGATGGGGCCAATGTCTACCTAACATCAGCTGAGTTAGCGGCGGTTGGTGGGATTTTAGGTAGACTGCCCACGGTTGAAGAGTATATGGAATACGCCTTGAAAATTGATTCTATGTCGGATGAGATTTTCCGATACATGAACTTTGATCAAATCGCTTCATTCCAGGCGGGCGCGGAAAAAGGAAAGCGTATAGCTGCGGTAGAAATTCAAACCGTCAACGTGTAAGACCTTTGAGATCGG
>CAXQRU010000157.1:0-8687 GCA_964226685.1 Polaribacter sp.
TTGGATGATTGGTATCTACCGTGATCTAGTTGAATTTTAACCTTATCAAATATATCATTTTTATCATAACTACTGAAAATTACATTTTCACCATGCTATCTTTTATCTTGTCGATCTCCCACCAAAACTGATGGAACTCCCAAAAAACTACCCTCCCGTATAAAAGAAGACGAATTACCTATACAACAATCAGCATTATTAAGCACTTTTGAAAAAATTTCAGGTGAAAAGTTCTTAAAAAATCGAAAATTTTCAGCTTTTCCTTGTTCTCGAAAAACCCGAATACCCTTAGAAACATCATCACTTCCAGCATCAATATTTGGCCATAATACAACTTTCTGATGATCTGGAAATTGACTCAAGGCATTTAAAGTGTGTGTGATTTGAGCACGCCCTTGACCGTAACTCGTCGTGACTGGATGCTGAATCATTAACAAATAGGGTTGTTCCCAATTTATTTGATGCCTACCAACGCCCGTATACTTTTCCATGACCTGATTATCAATTGATAAATCATTATGAGCTAAAATATCCATTGCTGGACAGCCATAATTAAATACTGTATCTGGCGCCTCTCCCATTTTCAAAACCCGCTCCTTTGACTCTTCAGTACAGACAAAATGAAAATCCGACATTTTAGTAATGGCATGTCTGACTCTATCGTCAATATTACCGCTGACTTCCCCACCTTGAACATGAATTAAAGGAATATTCATATAAACGGAAGAGATTGCCGTAGCCATCGTTTCAAATCGATCGGCTATTGTAATGACTGCGTGAGGCTTTAGAGCGGATAAGGCAGTTGATATTTCTACTATTCCTAAACCTGTTGTTTTCGCTTGAGTAACCAAACTTTCACCTTCAATTACATAATGGATGCAACTATTTGGCTTAAAGCCATCTGCCTTAATGATGTCGACAGCTCGGCCAAATCGATCGAGTAAGGTTGACGCACCAACAATAATTTGAAGTTGAATATCAGGATCATTTTTGAGTGCCATCATGATACTTTTAGCTCGACCATAGTTAGCACGACTAGCAATAACAACACATATCTTCAACATTAACGAAGGTCTCTCTCTGTTAAAAAGCTATTTTCTTCAAGATTATTCACTAACGAACGTCCCAATACCGTTTCAAATAACTCAACATCAATGCCGTATCCCTTTGGTTTTTTACACTCTAAATCTTCTTCTCTAAGAATATGACCAGCAGGCAATGATTTATTAACAGCCAGTGAGCGGCCAAACATAGATTTTAATTCATTAAAATTGTGACTGGATGTTTTATTAATTGGATTTTTAATCAATGTCGTTATTGCATCAACACCGGATCTTAATTGATACAATTCATCTATTGTAAGAGATGAACTCACATCAGGACCAAACATTTTTTTATGAAATACCGTATGTACTTCAATCATACAGGCCCCCATACTCACTGCCAGTAAGCTTGGATAGATTGTTCCGGAATGATCAGATAAGCCTACTGAGATATTATATCTATCGCGGTACACGTCAATATTATTAATACCCACCTTTTCTAAAGGAGTCGGGTATTGTGTTGTACACTGTAAAAGAGATATAGCATTACCTTTTGCTTTCAGGTAAGAAATAGTTGTATCAAGCTCACTATAATCACTCATTCCAGAAGATAAAATGATAGGCTTTTGAGTATTAGCCACGCAATTTAATAATAATCGGTTAGTGGTATCTCCAGAACCAATTTTGTAGCGTAATACTCCCAATTTTTCGAGCCAACCAACAGCCTTGATCGAAAATGGCGTACTCATAAATTCTATGTTTTTTTGATCACAGTGATTTTTGATTTCCTGCCACTGCTCATAAGTAAATGACATTCTATTCCAATACTCATAACGAGACTGGTCTTGATAGGAAAAATTCACACGAAAAGGTTCAAATTCACTACTTTCAGCACTGGCAATATGAGTTTGAAATTTTATGATATCAATGCCTGCATCAGCCACAGCATCGATATAGGCGTGAATCATACCTAAGCTGCCATCATGAGCTTGACCAATTTCTGCCACCAGCAAAGTATTTTGTTGTTGTTTTGACATAGTCATTCTTTCGCCACAATTTTGACGGTTTTAAATGTACTATATCTGTCGCAAGTTTTGTACCATTAATGGAGTTGCGGTATGCTGATAGAACAGAAGCGCCGGATTAACTCGACGACGCTTTCCATAATGAGGAATTACTTGATATTAATTATCGTCTCTACCCATATTTAATAGGTTGCTCAAAGTGCTCTCTAAGAATGCACTACTATCTTGCAAGCTTCGCACTATTGCCTCCATCGCAATAAATTGAGATGACATTCTTTCTCTATAGATTTCTATGCGTCGATCTAAATTTTCTTGATCTTCGTCTAAATCATCTAAATCTTGATTAATTGCGTCTTCTCGCGCATCGATAGCTCCTGAATTCGCAAGGAATGTATCAATTAAACGGCTTAGCTCGCCACCAAAACCTCTTGATAAATTGATGGTGGTTGGTGTGGATGCAGTGGCGGCGGCGGCACCTTCTTCTATCGTAAAGCTAATGCCGTAGGCATCTGTATTTAGTTTAGGTAGAAAAATATTCCCCGAGCCAAAGCCCTCTACCCCATCAACGGTGCCGGCCACATTTAAACCAGCAGTAGAGGTGCCGGCTGCAAGACCTAAATCGCCAGCACTGGTACCAACAGCTGTAACGGCAACAGAAGAGCTGGCGCCATACTTATCCGAAGTAATCACAAAACCACCAGATAAACTATCGTAGCTTACGATAACATCGGCATTCAGAGCACTTAAGCTGCTATCAGCATTAATTTGCTCTTGGATATGTGCTGCCAAGTCATCCATACTAGAGTAAGTACCAGGTGTCAGACTAATGGTGCCTGATACAACCCCATTAACGGTTGCGGTAAAATCGTAGTCAGTCGCACCCGCTGTTTGCAGATCAGTCAAAATTGTTCCTGCCGCTGCAACACCAGTTAAATAGCCTTTTGCTGGGTCTTGCGTAATAATAATTTCATATTCACCAGACTCTGCAAAACCATTAAAGCCATTAATTTTAACTAACTCACTCGAAGAATTACTTTGAGAAGTAAATAAGGCTTTGACCAAATCATAATTTTCATCAATGGCTGCACTAAACTCTTCATCATTAATGGAAAGTGTGCCATCAAGTTCTGTTCTTATGCCTATATTAGTTAATGCAGTAAAATCACCATTTAAGCCTGGAACACTATCAACAAGCAAATTACGAATACGATTTGGCATCGATTTGGCGATACTATCATTTTTTAAGCTGCCAAATTCACTAAGCTCGTCATTAAATCCAATCAAGGGTTTGATCGCTTCTAAAAAAGTATTGTACGTTTCGATAAAGTCTCTGATCGCAGCCTCACCACCTGAGGTATCTTCGGAGATCGAAATATTGACTATTTCTCCTGGTGAAGCTTTGTTAATAGAAAATTCTAGCCCATCAATCACATCATCAATACTATTAGTCTCTCTGGTTATTGATAAGCCATTTACTGTTAATGCCGCATCTTGACCAATTTGATTTTGAGTCAACTGAAATGCTGAGGCATTAAACGCAAATCGAGATAAACCTGTATTGTCTGTATTTGTAGGAGTACCACCATCTTCTGAAACGGTAATTTCTAATTGATTATTGGCGCCAGATTCTGCGCTAATTAACAGGCGATAGCCTGAACCATCGTTTACAACTCGGGCCTGTATTCCAGAATTCGTTTCATTGATAGCTTTGGCCAAGCCTGCCAGGCTGTTATTGTTTTCATCAATCGTCACAGTAACTTGATCGACATCGGTATCACGAGTGAATGTGGTTGGATCCGCAGGAGGTGTTACGACATTCCAGCTACCAAATGAGAAGGTGATTGTTCCGGTTCCCACCTCATCGGATGGGGCACTAAAACTGGCCTCAGTGGACAGTGATTGTGCTTTTGCTAACGCCGTGACCTCAAATGAGTATTCACCCACTAAAGCATCAGCATCAATAGCCGTAGGCACGAGCACGTCGGAGTCTGTAAAAGAGGCTGATTTGGTATTGAAGGTATCTGTGTTACTGAGCTGCTCCCCTGCATCTTGTAGGTTACTTAGTGCGCTTCTTAACAAACCAAAATCAGATAGTTGAGTTTCAAATGACTCTCTCTTGCTATCGATGCGATTTTGAGTTGGCGACTTTTCCACTTCAACGAGCTGATCAACCAAAGCTAAGGTATCGATACCTGAGCCAGCCCCAAGAAGATTGACAATATTTTGAGTCACACTAACCTCTCTTGCTCAAAAGAGCAAATACACAAATAACAACTAGCAGTAGTGCAAAACACCCCGCTATATTCAGTTTAGACCATTTCCATCAATCTACTTCAATGATTAGCCTTGAACACTTAATAAATGCAGGGGTTCTTCATTGAGTTTTCTCGCAAGATCTAAGAAAACCTCTTCAGGAATCTGCCTAATCAATTCACCAGAACTGCCATCAAGCACTTTAATCACCGTCATTCCTGAGTCGTCATCAACACTGAATTGCAGGTCGCGATGAACGCTTTGCACATATTCAGTAATCTTTGACACGGCCTCATCAAGATCTTCCCTATCAGCCTTTTTGGCTTCTTTTACAGGAAGTACTTGATTCTCTTCTACTTGCTCTTTTTTCGTAGCTGACTTTGTGGATGCTTCATTACCCTCAGACAATGAAGCAGCACTTTGCACCATGGTCACCGGTGTCAGTGTTGGCCTAACTTCATTCATGGGTGTTACCTCTCTTAACTAACATCAGGGGCTTGCGCCCCTGGTAAAACACTATCGCTATCCCATTACTGGAGTAGTGATAATACCTGCTGTGGTCTGGCATTCGCCTGAGCCAACATGGCCTGTGAAGCCTGTTGCAGTACCTGAGCCCGACTTAACTGAGCCGTTTCAGATGCGAAGTCAGCATCGACAATTCGAGATCTCGCCGCTGACGCATTTTCTGATACGTTCGATAAGTTGGAAACCGTAAAGTCCAGACGGTTACTCACCGCACCCAGATCAGATCGAACCGTGTTGATCTGCTCAAGAGCCGCGTCAATTACTTCAATAGCATTCTGTGCACCATTTTGAGTTGAGATATCGATTCCTGATACTGACTGACCGGAAGTTAGAGCATTATTAGTTTCTAACAGTCCAGTTCTGGCAAGTGTTGCGGTGCCATTAAGGTCAATGCTCATTTCTTTGCCATCAACTGAGTTCAGAGTCACTGTACCTGCAGTTGTATTGGCTGTCGCAACAATCCCGTGCTCACCGGATTTAGCGTTAACCATTGTGGCAAGCTGTACAGC
Source organism: Polaribacter sp. (assembly GCA_964226685.1). Classification (GTDB taxonomy): domain Bacteria; phylum Pseudomonadota; class Gammaproteobacteria; order Pseudomonadales; family Cellvibrionaceae; genus CAXQRU01. Next base: position 5,356 of record CAXQRU010000157.1, read on the forward strand.
AGAACCCGCTGCGTTAGTACCAGCGGCTGTACCACTCAATGCTACGCCGTTGAGCACCATGTCACCTTCTGTGATCGCAGTAAAGGCGGTAATTGCTACACCGGTAATATCTGAATCTGTACGAGCTTGAACACCTAGCATTGTTGGAACTGTTGTGGTACTACCCGTAATGGCAATATCGACATGGTCTATCGAGGAATCAGTGATTTCAAATTCTAGAGCTGCACGATAGGTCGCTGCACCGATACCCGCATCGGTAGCATCACCACCGGTATAAGCAACTGCAATCGACTCCGCCTCATCAGACTGTAACACTAAGCGACCATCATCATTCAAGCTAGCCTTAACCAGAGAGCCAGCCACTTCATTGATTCGATCCACCAACTCACTCATGCTACCGCTATCGCCCACATCAAATGCTTGGGTTTCGCCATCTAAAGTCACAATGGTCAAATCCATATGGTTACCGCCACGAAGTACACCGTCGCCATCCGCAGTCGCAATAACTTCTACGGAAGCCGATACTTCAACGCCAGAGACGTTTTCATTGATGGTATTAAGGATGCCCTGGAAGTTAGTTTGACCAGTAAGGGCACCGATGCTTTGACCATTAATGGTAATCGTACCACTAGAAGCACCATCAATTGCGGCTGCAATTGTCGCTGCATCACTTGTTACGGCTGTACCAATGATGTCTGCACCACTACCACCACCCAGGCTGTCCGCATCTAATGTACCTATTTCTACTGAAATAGTTTCATTGGCTTCAGATCCAACTTGAAGTTTAAACTCACCTAAAGATCCATCTAGTATTTTTGAACCATTAAAAGAGGTGGTTTCTGCAATACGATCTACCTCAGCTTTTAACTGCTGAACCTCGGCATCTAGTGTTGATCTATCGGTATCGGAATAAATTCCGTTAGCGGATTGAATCGCTAGCTCGCGCATACGTTGTAAGATGTTGGTTGTTTCATCCAACGCACCTTCAGCCGTTTGTATCAACGATACACCATCATTGGCGTTACGAATCGCTTGATCCAAACCTCTGATCTGTGAAGTTTGTCGGTTTGAAATGGCTAGACCAGCGGCGTCATCTGCGGCTGAGTTAATTCTTCGACCTGATGCTAGACGCTCTGTGGCCTTATCAAGATCGCTACCAATTTGCATTAACTGTCGCTGTGCGTTCAGAGATGCAATGTTACTGTTAATCATTAAAGGCATGACAAGCCTCCTATTTTTAGTAAACCAAACTGATTGGGATCAACCAGCATTCTAGACAATCCAGGATGGAATTAATGTCTCTGGTTAAAATATCGGCTAGACAATCAAAAACTTGAATGGTTGACTAATAGAATTTATCCATGATGGTAAACAGACGCTTATCAAATAAATCAATGAGTTGGGAAAGCAATAAACGTCTTCAAGAAAAAGTGTCAATAAAAAAATTTATAACGATTTATTGTTGAAGGAAGGATTTTTATAATTACTCATGCAAAACCAGCAGTAGCCAATGCTCTACTGCTGGTTTTAAGGAACCTAAGTTAGCCCTGTAAGAGTGACAACACCTGTTGCGGCCTGGCATTAGCTTGCGCCAGCATGGCTTGAGAGGCCTGTTGGAGAACCTGCGCTCTAGACAAGTTAGCGGATTCAGCCGCAAAGTCGGCATCTATAATCCTAGAACGGGAAGCCGATGAGTTCTCTATCACGTTCGAAAGGTTACTCATGGTAAATTCGAGCCGGTTATTTACCGCACCAAGTGCTGCTCGAATGGCATTAATTTCTTCCAGCGCCCTATCGGTGATATCCAACGACTTCTGCGCACCATCAGCGGTGGTAATTGAAATACTACTAATAGAATCTCCTGCCGTTGCCGCGTTATTTGTTTCAAGTAAACCAGTTGTCGCCAGTGTCGCTGTGCCACTCAAGTCAATTTGAATTTCGCTACCATCGACAGAGTTCAAAGTGACCGTTCCATTCGCCGTACTTGCCAGTGCAACCACACCATGTTCATCAGATTTCGCATTAATCATGGTGGCCATTTGCAAAGCGGAGCCCGCCGCATTAGTACCTGCTGCAGTACCACTAAGAGCGACACCATTAAGCACCATATCACCCTCGGTAACTGCAGTGAATGTAGTAATGGGGCTACTCGTAATATCGCTATTGGTACGGGTCTGAATTCCAAGGGCTATAAGAGCATCATTCGCCTCTGACCCTGTAGAGGCAATATTGACATGCTCTATCGATGAGTCAGTTATCTCAAAAGCCAATGTCGGCTGATACGCGGTCGCACCAATGCCCACATTAGATACCGTTGCACCGGTATACCCTACGGTGATTTGACCAGCTAATGAACTTTTCAAAATCAATCGGCCGTCTTCGTTGAGACTCGCCTCAACTAAGCCGCCGGTGGTTTCATTGATGCGCTCTACTAACTCACCCATGCTACCTGAATCACCAATATCAAAACTCTGGGTTTCGCCATCTAAGGTAATCACATCCAAATCCATGTGGTTACCGCCACGAAGAACGCCATCGCCGTCAGTGGATCCAACAATTTCGACAAACCCTTTTGCTTCAACACCGCTCACATTTTCATTAATGGTATTAAGCAAACCTTGAAAATTAGTGACTGAAGTTAAGTCACCTATACTTTGGCCATTAATGGTAACGACACCTGCCGAAGCATTGTCAATCAGAGCGACAGTAGTCGCTAGGTTGGAACCCATGGCAGTTCCAACTACATCAGCGCCGCCACCACCACCTAAGTTTTTAGTATCCATTGCTGTGATACTTAAACCTACGGTTTCATAAGCTTCAGAGCCAACTTGTAGATCAACATCACCTAAAGTTCCGTCCAGCAACGCTTGACCGTTGAACGTTGTTGTCTCGGCAATACGATCAAGCTCTTGCTTTAACTGTTGAACTTCGGCATCTAATGTAGACCTATCTTCATCTGAATAAATTCCGTTAGCCGCTTGGATAGCTAGCTCGCGGATTCTTTGAATAATATTCGTCGTTTCATCAAGTGCACCTTCTGCAGTTTGGATGATTGAAATACCATCACTTGCATTTCTGATGGCTTGATCCAACCCTCTAATTTGTGAAGTCATTCGATTTGCAATAGCAAGACCGGCAGCATCATCTGCTGCAGTATTCACGCGTCTACCAGACGATAATCGTTGCATCGCCTGATCAAGTTCATTACCTGACTTAACCAACTGACGCTGAGAGTTCAATGAAGGTACATTGGTATTAATTACTAATGGCATAGCCAGTCTCCTATCAAATCAGATCGGAAGAGCACACGTCTGAACTCCAGTCACGATCGT
>CAXQRU010000158.1:0-6209 GCA_964226685.1 Polaribacter sp.
CTTATCTATTTTGGGCTTATTATAGCGGAAAGATGTATCAGGATATTAAACGCGTCAAGTTGATTTTTTATGAGGCAAGCGGCGCCATTAAAGCCATTTGCCTTCTAAATTTCGAGGGATTGAGAAAGAGTTAAGGAACCATATAAGGTTCCTTAAATGGCGCCCAATAAAAATTCCATCAGCGCTTTTTGTGCATGTAGGCGGTTTTCAGCTTCATCCCATACAACAGAGTAACTAGAGTCAAGGAGCGTGTCGCTGATCTCCATGCCGCGATAGGCTGGCAGGCAGTGCATAAAGACGGCATCGGGGTGAGCGGTCTTCATCAGATCTTCGTTGACTTGGTAGTGTTTGAAGGCGTTGATGCGAGCTTGTTTCTCATCTTCTTGCCCCATTGAGGCCCAGGTATCGGTTACAACCCAATCGGCATCCTTGATGGCTTCCTCTACCGAGCTCACCAAAGTGACCCGAGGGTTGTGATCGGTTAGCTCGGCTTTGGGGAGAAAGTTAGGAGGGCAGGCAATGCGCAACTGAAAATCACAAAGATTGGCGGCATTAATATAGGAGTGGCACATATTGTTGCCGTCGCCTACCCAGGCCACCGTTTTGCCTTTTGGGCTGCCTCTGTGCTCAGTATAAGTTTGGATATCAGCTAGCAACTGGCACGGATGAAAATCGTCAGTGAGGGCGTTGATCACCGGAACACTGGAATAATTGGCGAAAGTGCAGATTTTCTCGTGCTCAAAGGTGCGAATCATCACTAAATCCACCATGCTGGAGATCACTCTGGCGGAGTCATCGATAGGCTCGCCTCGTCCAAGCTGGGTGTCGTTGGGTGACAAAAACAAGGCGTGACCGCCTAGCTGGGCAATGCCTGCCTCAAAAGAGACTCGGGTGCGAGTTGATGATTTTTCAAAAATCATCGCCAGGGACTTTTGTTCAAGGGTGGAGTGCTTGATACCCTGTTGACGCTCTTGTTTGAGTTGCATTGCTCTATTGATAATCAGATCCAGCTCGGTGGCAGAAATATCATTGAGTGTAAGAAAGTGGCGAATAGTCATAAGCGAGTCAACTATTGAATGATTGAGGCAAGTAATGTGGTCGCGGTATCGATCTGCTCTTTGCTAATGATCAATGGCGGTAAAAGTCGAATCACATTTCCAGCGGTAACATTGATCAAAAGCCCAGCTTCGCTAGCCTCTTTGACCTTTTCGGGGCAGTCATGATCCAGAGAGATACCAATCATTAAGCCTTGGTGTCTGATGTTGGTCACGGACTTTTTGTCAGACAGTGCATGTCGCAGCGTTTGATAAAAATATTCTCCCATCTTCTGAGCTTGCTCACATAAAGCTTGTTCATCAATGGTGTTCATAACCGCTAGAGCCGCCGCGCAAGCAACTGGGTTGCCGCCATAGGTGGAGCCGTGATTGCCCGGTTGAAGTACCTCGGCCGCTTTGCCTTTGGCAAGGCATGCGCCAATGGGTAAGCCATTGCCTAGCCCCTTGGCGGTGGTTAATACGTCGGGGAAAAAGTCGTATTGTTGAAAGGCAAAATAGTGCCCAGTACGGCCATTTCCCGTTTGTATTTCATCTAACATCAGCAACCATTCTTGTTGTATGCACAGAGTGCGTAATGCCGGTAGATAATTTGGGTCGGGAATTTGGATGCCGCCTTCGCCCTGAACCGGCTCAACCAAGATGGCCACAATATTGGGATTGCCTTTGAGTTGCTGTACAGCCTCCAAATCATTGTAGGGAACCTCAATGAAGCCCTCTACCAAAGGCGCAAAGCCCTTTTTGACTTTTTGGTTGCCAGTTGCCGATAGTGTAGCCAAGGTTCGACCATGAAAACTATTGGTCATGGTGATGATTGTTGGTCGGTCGATGCCTTTATCGTTGCCATATTTTCTAGCGATCTTGATGGCGGCCTCGTTGGCTTCAGCTCCTGAGTTGCTGAAAAATACCTTATCCATTCCGCTCAGTTTTTGCAGGCGCGCGGCCGCTTGCTGTTGCGGTTGAATGTTATAGAGGTTGGAGACATGCATCAGAGTTTGGCTTTGATGGGCGATGGCATCAGTAACGGCTGGGTGACAGTGCCCCAGACCGCAAACAGCGATACCCGATAAAATGTCTAGGTAGCGTTTGCCTTGGTCGTCCCAGACATAGCAGCCTTCACCCTTTACTAGGGTTAGGGCGCGTTGACCATACGTGTTCATTAAAGGCATAGTGATTTCGCTCAATAAAAAAAGGCAGCCAAGGCTGCCGATACAAAACTTTAAATGCAGACTTCCAAAGCCGAAGACTGCTCGTCAAACCCTAATCATATAATGATTTTGCGCCTTTGCCTATAGGCCTTGGGGAATTATTAAAGTATGATATTGGCGTTATCAACTAGTAATAAAGGTATTTTTGTGGATATTATCGAGACAATTAAGCAACAAATCGAAGACAATCCCGTTATTCTCTATATGAAAGGTACGCCCGAGGCGCCTCAATGTGGCTTTTCCATGAGAACCGCTCAGGCTGTGATGGCGTGCGGGAAGCGATTTGCCTTTGTGGATGTGCTGAGTAACCCCGATATTCGTGCAAATCTGCCCAAATACGCCAATTGGCCCACGTTTCCACAGCTTTGGGTAAATGGTGAGTTAGTGGGTGGCTGTGATATTGTCACTGATATGCACGACAAAGGCGAGTTAAAACCCCTGATCGACGCAGCGGTTCCTGCTGAGGGTTAGATGTCGCACAAACTGCCTCAACAGCCATTGAGAGTGAGTCTGGTGCAGCCAGATTTAGTCTGGCATCAGCCAAAGCTTAACCGCGAGCTGCTCTCAAAGTTAATGGATCCTTTGGTTGGATGTACCGATTTGGTGTTGCTACCTGAAATGTTCACCTCCGGGTTTACAGAGCACCCAGAAAACTTAGCTTCAGACAGCGAAACCATGCCTTGGTTGCTCCAAGAGAGTAGGCGCTTAGGTGCTGCGGTTGCTGGCAGCTTGGCTGTGCCAGTAGAAGAGGGGTTTGTGAATCGTTTGTTGTTCGTGACCCCAGATGGACATGTGCATCACTACGACAAGGTCCATCTGTTTCGAATGGGCGACGAGCACCTTCGTTATCGGCCCGGCAAAAGCCGCGATGTGATTGAATTTCGCGGTTGGCGCCTATTGTTGACGGTTTGTTACGACATTCGTTTTCCCGTTTTTTGTCGCAACCAAATGGATTATGATGCGCTCATTTGCGTGGCAAATTGGCCCAGCGCTCGTCGTCACCACTGGCGTAGCCTGTTAACTGCCAGGGCAATAGAAAATCAAGCCTATGTGCTGGGTGTGAATCGAGTTGGCATTGACGGTCGCGACCTTCATTATTCCGGTGACTCCCTCGCAGTGGACTATAATGGTCAATATATAATTGATGGTCCAGCTGAGCCTTGGGTAATGACGGCATCTCTGGATGGTCCAAAATTACAATCTTATCGAGAGTCTTTTCCGGCCTGGAAAGATCGAGACGGCTTCTCTCTGCATCTTAGCGGATGCTAAATAAAATAGGACGCTAGTATGAAGATGGTGATGCGATGGGCATTATTGGCCGTGGTGGTGCAACTGGCGGCGTGTCAGCCAGCCCAAATCAATCGTTTTGATCCTTTATCGGATGTGCCATCGAACCCTGTGATTTTGGTTATGCCGCTTGATGTTGAGCTATCTTTGTTGACCTCGGCGGGTATTTTAGAGCCCAATGCGCAATGGACGGAAGCGGCCAAGAGCCATATCACCAGTGGCCTTTCAGAGTTCTTTGGTCGCAGAGAGATAAGCTACCATACTTATCAGACCCCAGAGAATTTACAGGCTGATGATACGGTTTTGCAGCTACAGAAGTTGCACGAAGCGGTGGCGGTGACATCACTGAATCATTATTTAGGGGGTGTTGCTTTGCCTCATAAAGTGGGTGCGCCGTTTGATTTAACCCTGGGCGATGAGGTTAAAATTCTCAAAGAAAGCACTGGCGCGGACTATGCGCTGTTTATTTTGGTGCGAGACAGCTACTCCAGTGCAGGTCGGGTGGCTATGCAAGTTGCCTTCATGTTGCTAACGGGAGCCGTGGCAGGGGGTGGTCACCAAGTGGGTTTTGTCTCCTTGGTGGATTTGAATACAGGCGATTTGGTTTGGATAAACTTTTTAAGCCGTGGGGGTGGAGATCTTCGGGAATTAGAGCCTGCTCAAGAAACCATTAATCAGTTATTGTATCGCTTCCCATGGTGAAGTACTTCCTAAGTTATGTGTTGTTGTGTTGCTGCGCAGTTGTTCAAGCCTCTGTTTACGACTCGATTGATTCGAACAAGCTGACGCCGACCATTGATATCAATTATCGACCAGACATTAACACCGATGAGGGTGGGTTATGGTATCAAGTCGATAAAATTGAGCAACAGGTACAAAGCTCGCCCTATCTGATTAGAAGTGAAGACTTCAATGAATACCTTCAGGATATGGTCTGCAGGTTAAGTGCGGATTATTGCCCTCATATACGAGTCTATTTGATCGACAATCCTCACTTTAATGCCAGTATGTATCCCAATGGCATGATGCATGTGTGGGCCGGTGTGCTGCTTCGAGTGTCTAACGAGGATGAATTGGCCGCTGTGTTAGCTCACGAGATCGCTCACTTTCTTCGAACACACCAAATTACACAGTGGCGTAATTTGAAAAATACCGCTACGGTGGCCGTGGTCTTGGATGCTGTGATGGGAGCTTTTACGGGTGTTTATGGTTTGGCAACACTAGGCGCTGCGGGCAATATTGCCCAGTTTAGTCGTTTGCAAGAAGCCGAGGCCGATGTCTATGGTTTGTCTTTGATGAAAGCGGGTGGCTACAATGCTCGCGCGGCTGTTGATTTATGGGAATACATTAATAAAGAGCGCTCAGAAGATAAATCGAAAGGCTCCTACAGCGCTTTTTTTGCCTCTCACCCTGTTGAAACTAGTCGGGTTGAGGCCTTAGATAAACTGGTTCCAAAATCTCAAGTGGCGACTAAAGATAGCCGATTAAAGCAACTAGTCAGTGCACATTATGAAAGTTTAATGCGCTCGCATATACAGTTACAAGAATATGAGCAAACCGCTTTATTGCTCGAGCGGCACCGTCAACTCGGCTACCCCAAACAGTGGATTGCCTATTTTTCTGGTGAATTGCATCGCCTGAGAAATGAAGAGGGTGCTATCCCCAAGGCTATTGAGGCCTACCAGCAGGCGTTGGAAGTTGAACCCAATATGCCAGAGGCTCTTCGAGAATTGGCTTATATGCATGTAAAAGCTAATGAGTCGCAGAGAGCGCTGGATTACTTTGTTCGCTACAAACAAGCACGGCCAGAGGCATCAGACATCGCAATGGTTGATTACTATATTAAGCAGTTAGGGGGTTCGTTATGATCCGAGTGTTTGGCATGATTTGCGTTTTGCTAATGGCAGGTTGTAGTTCATTTGTTGCCATAGAACCCAACAAGCCTGCTGTAGTTGGCGATATAACGTTGTTGCCAGCCAATGGGTGGACTCAATTGCCCAGTGATTTGGCCTTGGGTTCAAATGGAGTGGTTTGGACGGTAGACGGCGTTTTTTTGAATCACTTGATTATAGCGAGTGTCGAGCATCAAAAGAGCTTGTTTAAGTCGCAAAATGATGAGCTACCCATGCCTAAATTTGATCAATCCATGTTACCTAACGAGGTCGAAAATTGGGTGTTAACATCATTTAAGAATCTTTATGGTGGTAGTGTGCGCATAGACTCGAGTGGGCTTGCTCCAATGCCAATGGGCTCGCAAGATGGCATTAGTTTCTCGATGCGTTTTTACAATTTAGATGGATTGCTTCATAACGCTAAAGTGTTTGCAGTAACCGAACAAAAAAAGATCTACCTCTTAGTGTACGTTGCGCCCGAGGTGCACTATTTTCAAGAGTATTTGCCTCGTGTCGAAGCGCTGGCTGGCACCCTTCAGTTAAAGTTGGCACCATAAGCCATGAGATAAATCACATTTGACCGCTTTGTGAATAAAAACCGCCTTGAGAGATTGATTTATGGTTTTGATAGGATTAAAGTGTCGGCCCATACGAATATGATTTCGTTATCACACATGGAAGAATAAGGTGACAGTTTCTGTTGAAATTACTCTATTAATAATAAAGTCACTTATTTAACCTTTAATACAGGTAGATCGGAAGAGCGTCGT
>CAXQRU010000159.1:0-16295 GCA_964226685.1 Polaribacter sp.
CGACGACAAACTGGATTGATTACCTTGAACAATATCGAAAACGTGCTGATGTCTCTTAGGCGAGTAATCAGGGCCACTGACCTTCATTCAAAAAACTTAGCAAAAACGACCGGTTTAACCACACCCCAAGTATTGCTTTTACAGACCATTCGAAACAAGGGAAAAGTGACCATTGGAGAGCTGGCCAGCGAAATGAGCTTAAGCCAAGCGACAGTTACCACCATTCTTGATCGACTAGAGAAAAAGGCCCTCGTCTACCGCGAGCGCTCACAAGAAGATAAACGCAAGGTACACGCCCACCTCACGCCTGCCGGTACGCAAACCCTTAAAAACGCCCCCATCCCTCTGCAGGAACAGTTTGCCAAGCAGTTCAACGAACTGGAATCTTGGGAGCAATCAATGATTATCTCCGCTCTTCAACGAGTCGCCAAGATGATGGATGCACAACATATTGATGCCTCGCCCGTTCTTGATATCGGCCTTCTAGATCGAAACAAACCAAGCGATAGCATCAACCCTAGCCCCTCAACTCCCTGAAACAGCCTTTTTGATGAAAGGTTTTTCCAAGCCAGGGATGGTCGATATCCAACGTAAACTGGAACTCACCATCGCCCAAATCTTTTTGAACCACCCGAGTCACTCCGGGACTCAACCAATGCGGCACGGGGATTTTTAAAAAACCAAAACGAAAAAAATAGCCGCGGCTTGTAAAGCACAACTCACCCGCTTTCTCGCTTAACTCAAGCTTCATACCAAAATGACGCCCAACACACTCAACCAAGCCATCTTTTTCAACTCGTTTGGTGGATTTCACTCGATTTTGAGCATGGTTGCGGTAGCGATAGCAGCGATCCCAGGTAAGACCACCCAACTGCTCATCCTTGTAGACTCGAACCTCAACGGGCACATCATCCTCACTATGAAGCGCCAAGGGCGTACCAATCAATCGACAACACTGAGCAAACAACGCCCCCATCTTTGAGCGCCAAACCTTGCTCATCACACCCACATAAACCGCTTCACAATCTTGAACCGCAAACCGCTCCCGAACAGAAGGGGCCAATCGCCGCCAAGCAACCTCTCCCAACAACGCTCGATAATCCTTAGCACATTCCATGAAACACCTCCAAATTTCAATTATTTCTGTCAAGACTGAAATAAAAAGTTAAAAAAACGCTACTTTTTAGGCAAAAAACGAGTAATGGCCGCCCCCATGGACATTAATTTCAACAAGGTCTTTTTCGGGAGCGCTCGAAGCTGCTCGTACCACCCTGCAACCGAGACCAAAAAGTCTTTCATCTCCACAATTCGCTGCTTGACCGAGGCCGGCGTTGCGTCCTGTTCATCCATTTCTTGAACACAGGCTTTCAATAGCGCAATGGTTGGATCAATCTCTCTTTGTTTACGCTGCTCAATGATGGTGGTCAACATATCCCAGGTATCCCCAAGCACGGTAAAATGATCTCTTCTATCTCCCAACACAGAAACCGTTCTAATCAACTGCCAACTTTGTAACTCTTTGATACTATTGCTGACATTCGACCTAGCCACCGATAAAATCTCGGTCAACTGCTCCGCATTGAGTGGGTCAGGGGATAAGTAAAGCACCGCATGAATCTGAGCGACCGTTCGATTAACCCCCCAACGGGTGCCCATTTCACCCCAATGCAATACAAATTTTTCCATTACCGGTGTCAATTTCATAAATTACACTCATTTCTGTATTTACAGAAATTAATGATACACCGATCTTTCTAAATATCAAGTAGAGTTTTTCATATAAGGCAGCAAAGCCGACAAACTACTGGTATAATGCGCGACTTTTCAATCCCGACCGAAAAAGTAGGTAAACACCATGTACAAATTAGTGCTTGTGCGCCATGGCGAAAGCGTATGGAACAAAGAAAATCGTTTCACTGGCTGGAAAGATGTGGAACTCTCGGAGAAAGGCATCGTTGAAGCCAAAGCCGCTGGCACTCGCCTGAAACAAGAAGGCTTCATGTTCGACAAAGTGTACACATCCGTTTTGACACGCGCCATTAAAACCGCATGGTCTATTTTATCGGAACTCGATGCCTGCTGGCTTCCCACCGAAAAAAGCTGGCGCCTGAATGAGCGCCACTATGGCGGCTTGCAAGGCCTCAACAAAGCAGAAACAGCGGCCAAGCATGGCGAAGAACAGGTGCACATTTGGCGTCGCAGCTATGACGTACCACCACCACCGCTGGAAGAGTCCGATGAGCGCTATGTCGGGAATGACCCACGCTACGCTGGACTTAGCAAAGATCAAATCCCGGCATCGGAGTGTTTGGCCGATACCGTGGAACGAGTGGTGCCCTATTTTGAGCAAACCATCGTACCCGACATCAAAGCCGGCAAACGAGTACTGATCGCCGCCCACGGCAATTCATTGAGAGCCCTGGTTAAGTACCTCGACAAAATGAACGAAGACGATATTATGAAGATCAATATCCCAACTGCTACACCTTTGGTTTATGAACTCGATGGAAACCTGACCCCGATCAAAAGCTACTATCTAGCGGATGAAGATGATTTGGCTAGCGCCATGAGCGCCGTTGCCAAACAAGGCAAGGCCGGAAGCTAATCACTGTTAATTAATTACGAGCAAGATTATGTCAACTATTTCTTTAGACAAAAACAAAATTCGCATCCTGCTACTAGAGGGCATTCACCCATCAGCCGTTGAAGCTTTTCATGCGGCAGGTTACACCAATATCGAAACCGTCGCCAAAGCGCTTCCTGAAGAAGAGCTGCTTGAGCGAATTGCCGATGTGCATTTTATTGGTATTCGCTCTCGCACCCAACTCACTGCCGAGGTCTTTGAACACGCTAAGAAGCTCGTCGCCGTTGGTTGCTTTTGTATTGGCACCAACCAGGTGGATCTTGAGGCAGCTCAAGCGCATGGTATCGCCGTTTTCAATGCCCCCTACTCCAACACTCGAAGCGTGGCAGAACTCGTGGTTGCACAAACCATTATGTTGGCTCGTGGCATCCCTGAAAAAAATGCAGTTTGTCATCGCGGTGGCTGGTTAAAGTCAGCGAAAGGCTCTCACGAAGTTCGCGGCAAAACGCTGGGCTTAGTGGGTTATGGCTCCATTGGTAGCCAAGTCAGTGTGTTGGCTGAGGCCTTGGGCATGGTAGTGAAATTTTACGATGTGGTCACCAAGCTACCCTTGGGTAATGCTCATCAAGTTCGCGATTTGAAAGAGTTAATGGCTCAGTCTGACTACGTCAGCTTGCACGTCCCGCAGACACCCGCCACCAACAACATGTTTAATCAAGACATTATCAATAGCATGAAACCTGGCAGCTTTTTGATCAATGCCTCCAGAGGCACCGTGGTCGATATCGATGCGCTGGCAGAAGCCATCAAAAGCGGCCATATTGCCGGTGCGGCAATCGATGTTTTCCCTGTGGAACCCAAGGGTAACGATGATGAATTCATCAGCCCACTAAGGGGCATGGACAATGTGATTCTGACACCACATATTGGCGGCTCAACTCAAGAGGCCCAAGAGAATATTGGATTAGAAGTCGCTGAAAAACTGGCTAGCTATTCAGATACCGGTACCACCATCAGTGCCGTCAATATGCCAGAAGTTGGTTTACCAATTCACACCAAAGCACACCGCTTGTTACACGTACACAACAATATTCCCGGTGTGATGTCAGCAATCAACCAAGTATTTTCTGAAAATAACATTAATATTTTGAGCCAATACTTGCAAACTAACGAAAAACTAGGTTATGTCGTCCTTGAAGTGGACGCCGAGTACAGCGATGTTGCTCTTGAGAAGTTAAAAAATATTAATGGTACGATTCGCTGTCGAGTATTGTATTAACCAACAGGACTCTTTATGCCTTTAGCGGTCATTACGGGTGGAGCAAAACGCATTGGCAAGGCCATTGCCGAACATCTTGCTATGCAAGGTTTTGATTTGGCCTTGCATTACAACCAGTCTACCGAACAGGCCCACCAGCTCAAGGATGAGCTAGAAAAAAAGGCAGCAACAAAAGTGAGCCTGTTTCAGGCTGACTTGGCCGATCAGGCGGATGTTGAGTCTATGTGCCAACAGATCAGTCAACACTGCGGTGAGATTGATTTGTTGATCAACAATGCCTCCATGTTCCAATACGATGCTCCATCGAGCTTTTCTCCAAAACTGGCTTTAGAATGCTTTCAAGTCAATACACTATCTCCTATTGTCTTGTCTCGGCATTTTTATCAACAAGCCAACCCTTTTGTGATTATCAACATTTTGGATAATAAGGTAGTCTCCCCCACTTACGACTACTTTTCCTATGGTTTATCAAAAACCTCTCTGCACTACGCCACCCTGGCCATGGCGATGGAATTCAGCCCTAAAGCCCGAGTCTGCGCTATTGCACCCGGAATCACTCTCCCAAGCGGCGATCAGACTATAGAAGAGTTTCAGCAAGCTTGGCGACAAAACCCATTGGGACATGGTTCAACCTTAGAGGATATTTGTAAAACGATTGATCTGTTGTATCAATCCAACAGCATTAATGGTCAAACAATTACCGTTGATGGCGGCGAAAGTCTGACCAAACCCTTAAGAGACGTGGCCTTTCGAGATGACTGAGTGTACTAGCTATACCATCGTCTTCGAACGATTTTGTATTGATTTGTCGATTGGGATTCATGATTTTGAGAAACTCAAAAAGCAAAGCTACTGCCTAGACATTCGTGTTGAATTTGATGTGGATATCACCCAATGCGGCGATGATATTCATCAATACTTCGACTACGATACCCTCTACCAACACATACACACGCTAGCAAAAGAGACTCACTTTGAGACCCAAGAGCACTTCTGCTTAAGTATAGGCAGATGGATCACCCAACAAAAAATGGTTCGCTCAGCCCAGATTTTTGGCTATAAGAACAGCATCTTCAATGATGTTGACAAAGTGGGCGTAGAAATCATCGTCAAACCCAGCTCCAAATAAGCCGCTCTGCGGCAACGCAGCATCCTCTCTTTTCGGTAACTCTTTGAAATTCCTCAATACTGTAAAACCTGTTGTCTTCTTTTTCGACCACCCATCGTTTTTTTTTCAAGTCTGCTACCAAGGTCTCATTTTGGGTCTACACTTAGTTATACAGGATGAATTTTGTCCAATTAAGTTGATTTTTTTACACAGGATAACACTATGAAGAACAATTTCACCGCACAGCGCGGGTTTTCATTAATCGAGATATCTATCGTGCTTGTCATTATCGGGCTGTTATTGGGCGGTGTACTGAAAGGAACCGAGCTGATTGAAAACTCAAAAGTCCGTAAAGCTGTCGCTGAGTTCAATGGCACAACGGCTGCTTTTTATGCGTATCAAGACCGCTACGGAAAATTGCCGGGGGACGATGGCGTTTTGACCACATTACGATCAAGAGGTAACTCTTGGGCCAACATTACTCAAGCAGGCGATCGCAATGGGGTCGTGCGCGCAAGATCCAATACCACTTTTACCGGTGGTGATGAGAATGACAACTTTTGGCAGCATCTAAGAGCTGCAGGCTTCATCACAGGCAACCCCGCCGATGCCGGCATTAACGCTCTTCCCCGAAACGCATTCGGTGGCGTTATGGGTCTTTCTAGCGAGGACATGGGTGGCGGACTAACCGGATTGAAACTTTGCATGAGTCAAGTGCCGGGAAAAGCGGCCGTATCCATCGATAGCCAATTAGATGATGGGTTAAGTAATTCTGGCAAAGTCAGAGCCAGTGATGCCACTTCGGGTCAAAATACCGCGCCCAGTAATACCGCCTCTGCCGTGTATAACGAAGACAATATGTATACCGTCTGCACTACCATGTAAATTACTAATTGGGCCCTAGGGCCCAATTCAGCCAAGTGACTTTAGCCTAAAAAATCGATATTATTGGGGTTCGATGTTACGGATTTGATACATGGATACCCAACAACCACTGGTTATTTTGTCTCGCTGGCAGTCACCCAGCCAAGATACGCTTCAATACTACCACTCGCTATTAGATAACGAGGAAAAAACTCGCCTCGAACGCTATCGTATGCCGGCGGACCAGCAGCGCTTTCTCATTGCCAGAGGCATATTAAAAACGGCCCTAGCCGAAATAGAACCCAGCATTGCCGCCAAAGATTGGCAGATTAAAACTGACCAAAGAAAACCCTACATCGATCATGAATTAGATTTTTCCATCACCCATAGTGGCGATTGGGTCGGGGTTGCCATTGCTCAAGGGGCCATTGGTCTCGATATCGAACAACACAAAGATCAAAGAAGCATGCTCGATATTGCCAAACATTACTTTGCTAAAGATGAGGTTGCGCAAATAGAGCAAAGCGATAACCCTAAAGATATATTTTTCTTACTTTGGACATTAAAGGAGGCACACCTAAAGGCGACGGGTGAAGGCATTGTTGAAGGCTTGGATCAAATCAGTTTTGATACCATCAAGCACTCTGCTAAAACCAATTACCAATGGCAATACCGGGGTTATCAATTGGATGCCTCTCATACTTTATCGCTGGCCAACAGCCAAGCCATAGAACCCAGGTTTTTCAGCATCGGCTCTCGGGGACTACAAACTTTCTCAGATTACAACAATATCTTTGCATCATAATATTTACTCTTGATATTTCACTTTAACTGTAAAGGTCGGTAAAGACCAAGGGCAACCGCCGCCCATTAGACCTGTACAACGGCCAGTATCGCCCTCGTAGGTATGAACGAAGTTTTCTCCATTCCAAGTCCACGTGCTGACTGACCAACAGTCACCAGCACCCTCCTTTGATTAAGAACCCGCGGCCTTAGCCGCCCGCTTGCGCCTGGCCTCTTTCGGATCGGCGATCAGTGGGCGATAAATTTCCACTCGATCCATGGCTTTTAGCTCATGCTCCTTTGGCCCCTTGAGTGCCTGTCCAAAAATGCCCATCTTGGCCGTCGCCAGATCAATCTCTGGAAAATCCTCAAGCACCCCAGAAATTTCAACCGCATGATAAGCCGTCGTGCCAGGCTCAACCTCTAAACGATAGATTTTTTGGCGCTCAGGTAAAGCGTAAGCTACTTCCACCGGAATTAATTCAGACTCCATATACCTGCCTCGCTCTTTCGCACAGGGCCTCTACCTGGTCATTGGCATTGTGTTCTATCCATTTCGTCAAGGCAAAGCTTAATAAAGGGTTAGATAATTTAAAAGTGATATCCAAACTCACCTCACACTGTCCTTCACCTTTATCCAAAAAACGCCAGTCTCCCTCAAAGTGTTTAAAGGGCCCCTTGAGCAGATGCATGTGCATTTGAGAAGGCGGATTCAACGTATTTCTAGTTCTGATGGTTTGCGAAATGCCCGATTTTTTCAACTCCAACTCAGCCACCAACTCCTTTTCCGATTGCTCAAGGACTTTGGCACTGACACAACCCGTCATATACTCCGGGTACGCTTCGATATCGTTAATTAGGTCGAACATTTGCTGCGCAGTGAAAGGCACCACCGCACTGTGAGAAACTTTTTTCATGAAATTAAAGGTGCTCCATAATTAATCTTTGGTCATCAAAGCAATCAAATCGAAACCCACCACATTTGCAATAAGTAGAGTAAAAATACCTAGCAATATAACGGGGGACACATAGCGTAAAATCAACCAAATTAGGTTGATCAGCACTGGATTATCCTGATTTAAACTGTCTTTAACATAGGCTTCTTTCATACGCCAGCCTACAAAAATCGCAATGGCAAGACCACCCAGAGGCAAAAGAATATTAGTAGTAATTAAATCAAGCCAATCAAAAAACGTTTTGTCATAGAGTGTGTATTTAGACCAATCATTAAAAGAAAGCACTGTCCCTAAACCAAGCGCCCATGCGAGCGCGCTAAAACCTAGTACGCCTCCCCAACGAGGGACATTAAATGACTCGTTAAGCCAAGCAACAGCAGGTTCCATTAAAGAAATGGCCGAACTTAAGGCGGCAATCGCAACCAAGACAAAAAATACCGTTGCAATCACAGTACTACCAGGCATGCCACCAAAGGCAACTGGGAGGCTCTGGAACAGGAGACCCGGGCCATCGCTAGCACTTAAACCTTCATGGGCAAAAACAATCGAGAAAATAACAATACCGGCCACTAATGCCACCAAGGTATCAATAATGGCCACGCTTAGCACCACACGCCCAATCGGTGCTTTCTCAGGCAAGTAAGCACCGTAAGCCATAATAGCGCCCATCCCGAGGCTAAGGGTAAAAAACGCATGCCCAAATGCAACACCGACGGAATTCCAAGTGAGCTCTGAGATATCAAACTCAAATAAAAAGGCCATGCTCGCATGAAAGTTACCCTCAAAAAAGCTGTAGATCAAAAGGCCAATTAACATGAAAAATAACAACGGCATTAACACTTTGACGGCATTGCCCAGACCCTTTTCAACACCAAAGCCAACCACCAGTAAAGATATGAGCATAAATACGCTATGCCAACCAATTAGAGTCCCTTTGCTTGCTAACATCGCTCCAAACACTTTACCGGACTCATCCGGGCTGATACTCGTGAACCCTCCTTGAACTGCTACCGAGATATAGTGCAAAGACCAACCGGCAATAACACTGTAAAAAGACAGAATCAACAATCCCGTGAAGACACCCATTATGCCCATCAGGGACCAATGTTTAGATAGTTGTGACTCATTCGCTAAGCGCGTAACGGCCGCAATCGGATTCGATCGTGCACGACGGCCGATCAAAATCTCAGCCATCATGACCGGAATACCCACCAAAACAATACAGAAAAGATAGAGAACCAGAAATGCTGCGCCGCCATTTTCACCAAGGATATAGGGAAACTTCCACAAATTACCAAGGCCAACAGCCGAACCTGCCGCTGCCATAATAAAAACCCAGCGACTGCGCCAAGTTGGGTGAGAAGAAACTGATGACATAATGCCCCCCAGCAAAAACCAGCATTGTACAGACTTAAGCCGCCCTAAGAAAGGCAAGGTTTGATCCAGGTTTGAGTAAAGATACCGATACAACTGGCGAGCATTTTGCTCTATAATCGCCGCCATGGCAAAAAAGAAGAAAGTTCCAGACAACGTTATCGTACAAAATCGCAAGGCGCGATTTGACTACCACATTGGCGAAATCGTAGAAGCGGGCGTCTCACTCATGGGTTGGGAAGTTAAAAGCCTGCGCGAAGGCAAAGTGCAATTAGTAGATAGCTATGTGTTTTTCAAAAATGGTGAAGCTTGGTTGTTAAACGCCCAAATCCAACCACTACCAACGGCATCGACTCACTTTGTGACCGAACCCACTCGCCCTAGAAAGCTGCTGTTGAAAGCCAAAGAAATCAGCAAACTGCAGGCCGAGTGCGAACAAAAGGGCCACACTGCGGTTGCGCTCTCACTGTACTGGAAAGGTCACTTGGTCAAGTGCTCCATTGCTACCGCCAAGGGTAAACAACAACACGATAAACGTGAAACGGAAAAGAATCGCGACTGGAATCGTCAAAAACAACGCATCATGCAACACGCCCAAAAATAGCACCGTATGAGCGGGCTACCTTTTTACTACTATATTTTTATTGGCATATTGTTCATTTGGAGCGGCATCGTTCGCTCAGGGCTTGGCTTTGGCGGTGCGGTATTGTCACTCCCATTCCTACTTCTAATGGTAGATAACCCCCTAATTTTTTTACCGTTAATTTCCGTGCACTTACTGGTATTTGCCTCGCTGACCGTTTATCAAAATCAACGCAATGAGAGTACAGCTTCTGTCGATTGGAAATATCTGAAGTTTGCGCTCCTGGTGATGATTATTCCAAAGCTAATTGGCGTTTTTGGCTTGATCACCCTCGACAACACCCTGATGAGTGGCATCATCTTTGTCATTATCAGTGCCTACAGTTTAAGCTATATTTTCAATAAACCGTTTAAAAGCACGACCCCTACCCTGGATATTTTATTTTTGGTCATTGGCGGCTATATCAGTGGCACATCTCTGATTGGCGCCCCATTAATTGTGGCGGTTTTCTCTAAGCATGTCTCTAAAGCACAATTAAGGGACACACTGTTTGTTTTATGGTTTGTCTTGGTCAGCATCAAATTAACCTCCTTTATTATTGCCGACATCGATTTACAACTGATTCACCACCTGTGGCTACTGCCCTGTGCAGGTATTGGCCACATCATTGGCTTAAAATTGCACAACCACCTGCAAAAAACCGACCCCGTGATTTTCTATCGTTGGCTGGGTGTTATATTGATAATCACAAGTCTCGCAGGCCTTTTGAAAACTTTAATGACTTAAAAACTACAGTTTTTGTGATTTTGGACGATAATAATAAGGAGATATGTAAAAAGAGAGGGTATTATGGAACCGCTTATTATCGAACCTACCGCTCAAAGCACCTGGCACAGATTAGTCACAGAAGCCGCCGATTCAGCCGGTCAGAAACTGGATGAGGCCTGCGAAAGCTACCTAGTCTTTTTACTGATGCGTTACCTGCAAAAACCCGAAATGGTGAAAACTGTTTTGGCTTTGCACTTTCTTAAGGGTTTGCGCAAACAAGGCCGCGTGCGTCAAGAGCATATGCAAGATGTGGGTGATCAATGCTTGATTTTCGCGGGTCTCTTTCCTGAACAAGCCGAAAAGCGCCTGGTGAGTATTGATTATTTCGTCAAACTAGGCCGAAGCGCCTACAGCGTGGTTGCCGACCACGCCTCAAAAGGCTGGGCAAGCCTTTATCGCTCGCTATCAGAAACCTTTGTGATACTGGCCGATGTATTACACGCAACCCGCTCGAATCCCGGCTCTATGTTGGCAATGGTGGAACGATACGCCAGAACCGGTAGCCTTTATGCGAAGGCGCGCGTTGAGCAAGAACATAATGTGACGGTGATTCCACATAGAGATTCGTTTAAACATTAATTTATTGGTTTTGTGGCTTTAAATCCACATTGGTACAAGCTTGCGGTGTACTTATAGTGATCAGATTTACCAATTAAGTACTAGTGCTTGGCTGTATTTTGGCCAAGCGTTTTGATCTATATAAACCTTTATGGAAGAAGACTAATGGATAACATTAATCGTTTTTTACCCACGGCCAAAAATCCGGTTCTTATTCGTCAATAACTTAGTGCTTTTATCGATGCTTGGATATTTTTCTGAAGATACAACCACTGATAAAGCGACGGATATCACCAACTATATGACAGAAGCTTTATTAGCGGCGCCTTCCAACGATAAGAATACAAATAAAACATTAACGCAAACCGACGTTATTCATATTCTACGTCACTATACCCAGAGCCAGGAATTTTCTGAAACTCTAGCACAAGCAGAGACTCGCAAAATACAACAATACAATGACATTGAACAACAATTTACCACGCTATCGGCCTCAGAACTTTATCAAACCATCATTCAAGCTGACACAGAATTTGAAAAACAAGCCGCAATCGATCAACTCTTAAGTCATGGGCTTAGAGAATTAGAACCCGATGAGCTTAAAGATATTTTTATGACCATTGATGACAACATGAGGCGAACTGAAGTGCTGACCGTACTCATGGAAAAGGATGAAATTGAGGGTGTGGCCATTGCCAAGCAATTTATTGAAGGCGCATCGTATATACCGGATGAGCTTTATTCAAGGCTCTATCTCTCTGACCCTGACTACCTAACATCTTACATAAACCAAATAGATATCAACACAACCAGCGACAACCATGGCCTATATATTTTTCTAGATCAAGAGCCCGAGCTATACAAAGCGTTTCTTAGTAAAAATTTTGACACGCTCTTAGCCAGTAACAACGCTCAGGTTCTCAAAAAAAATGCTTACCCAGCCGACCTAGACATTAGTTACTCTCAACAAAAAACATTGACCCAATTGTTTGGTTCAAAAAACCATGCAAATCGAGAATTTGCACTAAGCATGGCCAACAATATAGATGACCCCAATTTGTTGTATGAAGCCTTTGGCAAACTAAACAGTAAGACTGAGCAACAACAATTTTTAGATATCCTCTTAAAAAATGAGGATAATATAGAAAAGCTCCGCTTGGCTGAAACTCTAAAGGGCCTCCAAGACCAGTACTAGAGCGCATTTTTAGGCCATTTGACTTGAATAAAGGCTCATCTTTATATATCGTGTTAATGGTGAATGGCCCACCTAACCCTCCCGCCATTCAAGCTTTCCAGCTGGTTTGACTTCCACCTCTAAATCTAAAGCCATATTTATAGCGATTGACACAGTTGCTATAGATATGACTTTAGCCATCGCTAGGTCATACCTCCCCTATTTTGGGGTTCACGTCTTGTTAGGAGGATAAGATGAAAATCTGTGTTATCTTATTTGTATGTTTGGTGGTAGTGACTTATAAAAAAGAAGCACCGAATAACGCGATCTGCCAAGCTCGAATACTCGAGATGGTAGCACTTCAAAAAGCGCTTCCCGGAAAACGCGGAGAAGATCGTGTAATATCAACTCAACAACTTGAAGTAGCAAGGCAGGAACTTAGCAGTTGTAGTACGTAGTAATGAAGTGCAGTAAAATTTTTTCATTTTATAGGGAAATAATTATGATTAAGAAAACATTACTGATATTACTTATTGCCACCCTTTTTTCCTCGGCCTTGGCTGAGGAAATTGAGCCTAGATATTTAGGCCCTGAATGCAACACTGAAATATGTAGGCTTCAACAAATGGAGAAGCTGCAGCTTCAAGAGTTGAAGCTTTTGGACAAGACTCTTAAGGAATTCCCAAAAATGTGGATCGCCATCGGGCGAAAGCAGGAATTGCTGTTAGAAATCGAGGAGACTCGAAAAAGCATGCGTAAACTTAACAATTAACGCACACTTCCACCCAGTTCCCGCCATTTGCGGGAACTGCTTTTTATCAAAGATTGTCGCACGCACTGGCTTTTGGCATACTCTCCAAAAAAATCACTATGGATTAACAAGATGGACGCTACTTTTTCTAGAAAACAACTCATCATCAGCTTTTGGATTGCGGTTATTCTTTCGTTTAGCCTGGCTCATATTCCCTATGGCAACTGGGTGCTCTATCCCTTCGCCATACTCTCAACCTGGGCCCATGAAATGGGGCATGGCTTAACGGCCTTACTCATGGGCGGCGATTTCAAATACCTAGAAATCTATCAAAATCTCGGTGGTGTTGCTTACTTTACCAGGCACAATGATATTGCCATGGCAGCTATTTCGGCCGGGGGACTACTTGGTCCCGCAATCGCTGGGGGCATCATTATCATCCTGGGGTCAACCGTCAAAACCAGCCGCTGGGTACTTAAAATTCTCGCCGTTTTATTGATTCTCTCTGCGCTTATATGGGTAAGGAACCTATTCGGCTTCTGTATCATTCTGGCATTAGGCCTCACTCTTGGATTGATTGGTTTTTATGGAGGCGAGATACTGGAGCTTTCTATCGTGCAATTTATTGGAATTCGGTTCTGCTTGGAAAGCCTTTTGGATATCGACTATATGTTTACCAAAGAATTTGTTCGCAATGGCGTCGTTATGAAATCGGATAGTCAAAATATAGCAGAAGCCTTATTATTCCCCTACTGGTTTTGGGGCTTGATAATCGCCGTCTTGTCTATCGTAATACTTTTGCTAGCCTTTTATTTCTCCTGGTTTAGAGACTCAAAACGCACACGATAGCACGGTTGATTCTGCGTGAGTGAAGGATTACTATGGCTGTTCGTCGCGTCTCAAACGCAGCATTGAGACGTCAGGTTGGCGGAGAAAATTTCACAAATTGTGGAACCATATGATGAAGGCATTTCGAAAAAAATATCATCCCCCAGGCACTGCCCCAGGCACATTGACTGAGCTATCTCAGCAAGAAAGGGTTAAACCACTTAAAATTGATATGATCCAATTCAATGCTGACCATATTGAGCAATTTAACGATATCGATGTTAATCAGTGTCAACTTCACTACAAGCAGGCTATGACCACCTGGATCCATATAAGTGGCACTGTTGACGAGGTTACCTTGAAACAGTTGGGTGATACATTTGCTTTGCACCCCCTGGCTATGGAGGATGTACTCAATCATGGCCAAAGGCCCAAGGCAGAAGTATACGATCAACAATTATTTGTCATATTGAATTTACCACTGTTGATCGATAATGAAATTTATATTGAGCAAGTTAGCTTGTTTTGTGGCAAAGATTATCTATTGAGTTTTCATGAACAAGCAGAAGATAGTACCTATGAACTTTTACACAAGCGTTTACAAAAAAATACTCATAACATTCGCAATCAAAGTATGGATTACCTGCTTTATGTAATGATTGATCTGGTTACCGATAATGCCTTTCCTATCCTCGAATTTTTTGGCGACCGCATTGAAATCACAGAAGCTAGACTCAGCAATAAAAACGGCAACGATGCACTTCACGAAATACATGTCATCAAACGCGAATTAATTTTGTTACGACGCGCATTATGGCCACAGAGGGAGGTGATAAATACCCTTTTGAGAGATGACGATGGATATTTTCAACAAAATAATAAACTGTATTTACGAGATTGTTATGATCACATCATTCAAATTATTGAACTACTAGAGTCTTATCGTGATATGGCAGCTAGCACCTTGGAATTGTATCTATCGGCCAATAGTTATCGATTGAATGAAGTGATGCGATTTTTGACTATCATCTCCACCATTTTCATTCCTCCAACCTTTATCGTAGGCGTTTACGGCATGAACTTTCAAACCTCGGCAGGCCCTTGGAATATGCCTGAGTTATCTTGGCCATTTGGGTATATTCTGGTTTGGTTAACAATGATTGGAATTATGTCGGGCTTATTGTATTTTTTTAAACGTAAGGGGTGGTTTTAAAGGTTAACGGTAGTGTTTAAGTCATTAGCATTGTTTTGGAAGTGGCGCACAGACTAGGTCAAACAATGAAGAATGATTGACAGGGATCAATCTTTAGCAGCCGATTTACTCTTATCATAGCAATCTAAGCGTGAGGAGTGATGTATTGACCAAAAGTAAAAGCAACAAGCTACTTATACTCGCAGTTATGGGGCTACTTATCGTTACCGTATATAGGTTTTACCCACAGAAAAAAACCAATGCCGCCGTAGTGAAATTCGATTGTTTATTTTTTTACGGTCAGCACAGCATTTTTATTTTTATTTTTATTTTTTATCGGTAAGGGCCGAGCATTTCATGAGTGAGACTTTGGCAATATTGATCTACAGGGAGCCAGTGTATATTTTCAGGGGGAATATTTTTATATTGCAGCGCTTTATCTAAAGACATATGAGCCGAACGTGGCGAGATAATATGTAATGAGCAATCCTCTTTCGTTTTAAAGTGACGCTCAGCCGCCTCTATCGCCGTTAACAAACCCTCTGTTGAGCCGCTAACGATCTGCCCAGCAGGCTGTTCTTGATTAAATACAGACGCCAGAAATGTCAATGCCTTATTTAAACAATCCGCCGCTTCAGGAAAGCCTTTAGGAACAAATAAATTAGGGTTTTGTTCAAAAAATGCATTAAACACATCTTTGCAAATTGGGTCTGGCGGTGTCCAATCGGCCGAAAAGATTAATTCAAGGTCGATGGTCTGTTTTTTTTCATTAATGTCATCCATTAATTGATAGACTGAGTCCGTCATAATTATCTGAAGCTCCGCCTATCAAACTCCAATGGCATCCCACCCTTATTAAACAGCGTAAGTAGCGGCATCGGCTCTATTTTTAATTCTGGAGTTAAACGTATGGTGTATTGATTTAAAATAGAGATCAAAATCACTTTAGCCTCAATCATCGCAAATGCTGCCTGAACCTAAAGTTCCAGAGTTTTTTCCATCTTATAAAACTGAGGGTGATTTTTTAAAAGGTTGAACAATGGGTATAGGTAGCTATGAGATTAAAAAAATAATAAGTAGAGTCTTAACGCGGATTTATTGATGCTTTTTGTGCCAATTGTTATACTGACTCTTGAAGATTTAAGGGTCATTAAGTTAAGATAATTACCGCAATTTACAAGATCATTGCTACGTAATTTGGCTGTCCAAACGTGACAGGATGTCAAGTTGAAAGTGTGATCTCAACTCCTCAACTGGATGGGAAGTGATGAACAATATTTTTAAATCGATGGGCGCCTCCATCAAACAATCAGTCAATAGCGTAAATCCCAAAAACATGCTGCAAGATGCCGTCATGGATTCCTTTTCGTCCCCCAAAAACTTCGATGCTAAACAACTGGCCGGCAACGTTAAATCCGCGTTTAAGGGCGTTG
>CAXQRU010000160.1:0-19660 GCA_964226685.1 Polaribacter sp.
TCCGATCTCAAAAATTGTTTGAAATATTTAAGCAAAAGCAACTTCAGATGAATTAACGTTTTGAGTAAATATGGAGAAAACATGAGTAGTATCAGAAAAGAAAATTTAGAGAAATTGTCTCAAAAGGGGTTTTTGGTGGCCGATAGTCTGCCTGTCAATAGGTTGGAGCCAGGTGAAATTCCCCAGCTTCGTCCAATCGAAGAAATTTTCGGTCGGCTAATAGCGTTAAAGTCACTCTGGCTTTATGTTGATGATTACCCAGAGGGCGTGCCTTCCGATGTCGTTGAGGATATGATTAACACTTATAATGTAAAGTCGTTCCTCACCGAGGAAGAAAATGAAATACTACAACTTTCACGAGCTGAAGCGGAAAAAACTATGGACATTTGATGGGGTGGAAAAATGAAAATTGTTGGCCGTTAGCATGGATTTTAGGTTTCCCAAATATTCCTGAGGTAGACTGCGGGCAGATTTCCGGCGATTTTGCTAGAGAGCTTATGATAGATTGGTTGCCTAATAGTGTTTCTGAGTGTCAAGAGCTCAGTGCAAACCTTAAAATTAGAAGCGTAGAAGAAGTGCATCAACTAGAGGATCTATTTTATTGTGCTCATAATGCAGTTAGAAGCGCACAATTAGGTTCAGACTCTGTCCCGGAGGGTTTTCATCCATTATACGATGGTGGCTGTGTTCATGAGCGCCGGCACTCATTAACTTGGTCGCTTTCTCCTGGGGTCGATTGGGATGAAACGGATATAAGCACTTAACTTCTTTATTCAAAAGCCGCTTCAGATGAATTTAGCTTTTGAATCATTCGCTCGAGTTCAGGAATACAGGAGTTCCCCTATAAAGGGAATGACGAAATCGAAGGAATTAGTGAACAAGTTGAATTCTTAGTTGAAGGAAAACCATTTTCTGAAATTGAAAAAGATAGGTCTTGGTTTGGAAGCCCTTTTAAAGGGGGCTGGCAATGCACTAGATAAAGAAATTCAAGATTTTCTAGGAAATGAGGCACCGAAAAATCAATTTTGAGATGGCCGGGTTTCGCTATATCGTTGTCATTGTGGCTGTGATTATTGTGGGGGAAGTTATGAACGAATTTGAATTTAAGTGTTCTTTTTGTGAGGAAACTCACAAGGGTATACCCACATTTGGTGCAAACTATCCTATCACAGTTCTACATGTGCCTGAAGGTGAGCGTGAACAAAGAGTTGCGATTGGTTCAGACGACTGTGTTATTGATGAAAAAGAATTTTATATTCGTGGTTGTATCGAAATTCCAGTACACGGATATGACGACCCATTTATTTGGGGTGCATGGGTTTCATTAAGCAAAGAAAATTTCCTACAATTTATAGAATATTTTGATGAGGAAAAGCGCTCACATATAGGCCCCTTCTTCGGATGGAATTGTAGTGATTTCATTGTCTATGAAGAGCCTTGTGTTAATTAAAAACTCAAGTCTATTTGCGAGATGACGGAATCCGCCCATATATTGAATTGGAGCCTACAAATCATCCCCTTGCTACTGAGCAGCGAGAAGGAATTTCAAAAGAAAGGCTTATTGAAATCTATGAGGCTATGATACATGGCGAATAACAAACAGGTAACAATCACTGTAAATTCGACGTCAAAAAGCGGCGCGCTTTCTGTGGGTATGTGAGTCAGACATGGTATTTAGCTGGAGAGGTGACGAGAGCAGTTGCTTGCATAATGAGAAACAATAATGCATGCGATGGTAATCGTGAAGAATATTTCATTTTGGATTGCAGTACTTCTGGTTGGGTGTTCCTCTCCTTGGAGTAACGGTCCCTATGAAGTTTACTGGATAGACGGTGTAAAAAGTCTTGGCTTTAACGTTGGTGATGGAGCATATATTGGGCGTATTGATGAGCCCAAGAGTATCAATGCAAATGAAAAATTCATTACAGTTTATGCTTGCCCAGAGCAGTCATTTGCTTACTGCTATATAGATCGGGAAAAAGACCATAAATTTGCGGATGCTACCGAGTTTGTCTTTGGTCCACACACGAAAGAATCGTTCGTTGAGTGGCAAAAAAATTGATATTACCAGAGCTAAATGAGCAGTAAAAACAATCATTAAGGCTATAGTATTTTATAGAGCACATGTTCACACAGGGGGCTATCATTGGGAACTTTTGGGTGTTTAAAATTATGGTGAGTGTTGGTCATTCCAATCCGTTCCATCAGTTGGCGGGAAGGCTGGTTGATCTCGCAGGTGAAGGCAACTACTTCATTAAGATTGAGTTGATTAAAGGCAAAGTCTAGTGTTTTTTGTGCCGCTTCCGTTGCATAGCCGTGGCCCCAATAGGGTCTTGCGAGTCGCCAACCCATTTCCACGCAAGGAGAAAAGGGTAGGTTATGCTCTTCATGTAAACCCAGTAGTCCGATAAACTGCTTGGAGTCTTTGAGTTCAAGCGCCCAAAATCCCCAGCCATTTTTCTCTATTAAGTGGCGAGCTTTATCAGCCTGGGCATCACTTTGCTCTTTGGTTAAAGTATTTGGAAAATATTTCATGACTTCGGCGTCGGCATTTAGCTGTGCGAAAGGTTCGTAGTCGCGATCCTGCCATTGGCGTAGCCGTAGGCGTTTGGTCTCTATTATTTTCATGGAAGCTTAAAAAAGTGCTGGGTGTTGGTGTAGGTTTGTTTGGCAAGCGCAGCTTCACTGATACCTATGCAGTTAGATAACTCTGATAAAACATAAGGTAGCAGTGCGGGTTCATTGCGTCTATCTTTGGGTTGGGGCTTCGCGTTATGTGGTGTTAAGAACGGCGCATCGGTTTCGATCATCAGTTTATCAAGCGGTATGTGCTTAACAATGTTTCGAAGCTCTTGGCCTCGCCTGGTATCACAAAGCCAGCCGGTAATCCCAATATGGCAATCCAGGTCTAAATAGTCAAAAAGCTCCTCTTTAGTGCCGGTAAAGCAATGCACCACCGCACCTGTCATTCGATTTCGATAAGGCTTAAGCAGTTCCATAAATCGGCTATGAGCATCGCGCTGATGTAAGAAAACCGGTTTTTGAACGGCAACAGCAATATTCAGCTGTGCTTCAAAACAATATTCCTGCTGATCTTTGGGGGAGAAATTGCGATTAAAATCCAGGCCGCACTCCCCAATAGCTACAACATTGGATTTGCTTGCCAGTGTCAAAATCTCTTGTTCATAATGGCTTTGCCACTGTTTGGCATCATGAGGGTGAACACCGGCGGTGCAGGTTAATTGAGGGTATTGCCGAGTTAATTTAAGCGCGGCTTGGCTGGCTGCCAGAGAGGTGCCAGTGACAATCATGTGCTCAACTTGAGTTTGTTGTGCTCGCTGCAATATTTCGGCTAGGTCTTTTTGGAAGCGTTTGTTGGTGAGGTTGACACCGATATCAATTAACGGATGGGGGTTCATAGTGACTCCTTATTTTTTATATTATTATTCCTAACTCCAATCTGGTCAGAGCTTATTCGGGGGCAATGCTAGCATAAGCCACTTTCTATTGTCTAATTTATTGCGATAGCTCGCGCTTCTTTAAACGCCTCCAGCGTCTATCGCTATAGGATATTTCGGCTGTCGGTGCGTTGATTTTAATAAAGTCACGAATAAAGTCAGCACTTTGAAAGCGTGCACGAAATGAGTAAACCGCTTTGGATTTACGGATAAAGTAATGTTTGGTGAGTCTCACCTCGTGAACTAAGCCATTGGGTTGATGGTCAGGATTGCTTGCGCGGATGTAGGCTTTGGTTCGAAGAGTGTAAAGTATTTTTACCCCGAAGATGCAAATCAGCAGAATGAGTAGAGCAGAGGAAATATATAACTCTTCTTCCGCTTGATTGAAATAGGCGATAACTGCAGTAATGCCAAATAGAACGCAAGTGGTGATTAGGGTGATTGGCCAATAAAGTTTTTTGGCGGTCTCTAAATCTTGGTTGAGGTCATTGCAAGTCCCGCAAATAAAGCTGTAACAGACCATCTGCGTCTTTTGAGGCAGTAAATGAGCCAAAATGCCGATAAATGGCCCTACTAAATCTGCCATTCCAGCTTTTCTTTGATGTAGCTCTATGGCATACCCATTTGCAGGGTGAGCGCAGTGAAAGCAGCGTTCGGGCATAAGAAACTGCTTATCCCCAGCGTGGTTTTTCTTGGCTTTTATCGTCAGTGTGGGTTTTCTCATTGTTCGGCCTTTGCAAGATCCTATCCGTACAAGGATGGTACCAGCTTTTCAATAAAAGATCATTATTTGATCTATTGGTTTTTGGGGTTTTTATTAAAAATGATATGTTGTATCATATCTTTTTGATTTGGGTTAAGCATTATGAAAAAACTATTCTCCATACTACTGATGGTGGGGGCCGGCACCGTTCAGGCTACTCAAAAGGCTCATGTTCATGGCTATTCCGAGCTAACTCTGGTCGCAGAGGGGGATCAACTAGAGCTTGAGTGGGTGGCGCCTGCTAAGGATGTGGTGGGCTTTGAGCACAGGGCCGATTCTCCAAAGCAGGTCCAATTGGTTGAAGCTGCCAGAGATCAGCTGCTAGATTCTGAGGCCATATACCAATTTATCGGTGCAAATTGCTCAATGGCTGATGCCTCGGTCGATGTCTCGAGTTTGTTGCCAGAAAATGATCATAACCATCGAGAACATCACGATCATGGTCATGGTCATGAAAAGCATCACGATCATGAGCGCGATGAAGGTGATCACAGTGAGGTTATTGCTCGATATCGATTTTCCTGTCAACAGCTTGACCAGTTGTCCTCCCTTGAAGTCAAAATTTTTGGCCTATTTAGTGGTGTTCAGAAGATAAAAACTGCCTGGATAAAAAATTCTGATCAAGGCGCTACCGAGCTTACACCCCAAAAAGCGGTCATTGTTTTTCAATGAAAATTGACGCTATTGTGGCTTGTGCCGAGCGGCAATGTCGAGATCATGGCGAGCGCTTAACGGCAAAAAGAAAACAGGTGCTGTCTGGTCTCCTGCATGCAGGGACAGCGTTGTCAGCGTATGAATTAGCCGATCTATACCAGGAGCGATTTGGTGAGTCTATGGCGGCTATGTCGGTTTATCGCATTTTAAATTTTCTGGAGAAAGAGAATTTGGTGCACAAGTTGAAGCTAAACAATAAATTTATTGCTTGCTCCCATATTGCTTGTGATCACGAGCATCAAACACCGCAGTTTTTAATTTGCCACGAGTGTCAGCGTGTTCAAGAAATTGGTATAGATAAATCAATTATTAATGACTTGGAGCAAAATGTTGAGCGAGCAGGCTTTTCTTTGTTGAGCCCTCAAATAGAAATGAGTTGTATTTGTAGGGAGTGTCGATCCTAGGTGGTTTTATGATTCAAAATTTCTCAGATAAATTGGCCATTGGCTTGTCCGCACTGTGCCTGGTGCACTGCTTGGCGTTGCCAGTACTATTGATCCTGTTGCCCAGTTTGACGGCGCTTTCTTTAGATAATGAAGCTTTTCACATTTGGATGGTAGTTGCCGTTGTACCTATCAGTATCTATGCCTTGTTCATGGGTTATCGCCAGCACCATCATTACCGAATACTGGCTTATGGTGCTGTGGGTTTGCTGCTGTTAGTCTTGGCTCTAGCTTTAGAGGAGCGAGTAGGTGAGTGGGCTGAAAAAACGCTAACGGTATTGGGTGCTGTCATGATTGCGTTGGGTCACTACAAGAACTTTAAGTTGTGTCAACGTTCTCAATGTTCTTGTCATGAGCATTGATGAGTCGCTAAAAGCGGTGAGCTAATTGCTCACCGTTTCTGTATATGGCTCGTAATGGTGCATTTTGATGGAGTAGGCGGAGGTGGCAATGTCATTTTCAGTAATAGAGGTGCTCAATATGCCTGAAATCCAGAATGGGTCATACAACGCTTCTACGTTGATACCTTCGGGAGCTTGGACAAAAATAATTTGATTGGGTGGTGGAGGCGGTACATGAATGCAGGCGCCGAAGTAGGGGACTAAGAAAAACTCGGTGACGATTTGCTGGTCGTTAAATTCTAAAGGTACAATAAAGCCTGCAATACGCACGGCTTTGCCATCAAGTTCGGTAATTACTGTTTTTGATGATAGCGCTTGTTGATAGCGATCATCGGAGGCCGCAGTGATGGCATTTTGTATTTGACCGCTGATTTGATCTTCGGGTGAGCCATCTTCGATGTCGTCGATATAGCTGGGTGGGTTATTTAGTGCATCAAGATCATCTTTTGGTAGAAGATCCGTCCACTCCATAATTTCAAAGGCTGACTTGGGTAATGTGTTTGTGCGGTTGCTTGCGCTGGAATCTGTAGTGTTTTGGTTGCTGTTATTTGTTGAGTCGCAAGAGAGTAGTGCTATAAGCATGAATGGGATGATACCTTTGAGTGTGTAATTCATGGTTTTGTAACACGCTGTGATTAATATGGCGATATAATACATTGATTGTTGTAAGTTTGAATAGGGGCAATTGTGATCAATCTATCGGGGCTTCGTTTTTATTATCCAGAAAAACCAAATCAATGCGTATTACAGATTCCAAAGTGGTCTGTTGAAGCGGGTGAACGAGTTTTTCTCCATGGTCCATCGGGTTCGGGTAAGTCAACACTGCTCAATATTTTGGGTGGATTGCTGCCGGTGCAAGAAGGCGAAGTCAGTATTTTGCATCAGCGCATTGATTGCCTTTCGGCTCGTAAACGAGATCAGTTTCGAGCTAAGCATATTGGTTATGTGTTTCAACAATTCAATTTAATCCCCTATTTAAATGCACTGGATAATATTTGTTTGGCTAGTCAATTTTCAAAAAAGTGTGATCTCAATAATGCTCGTGAGAATGCAAAAGAATTATTGAGAAACTTGTCTATCAAGCCAACTTATTGGCTAATGCCAACCTCTAAGCTCAGTATGGGACAGCAGCAAAGAGTGGCCATTGCGAGAGCTTTGATTAACAAGCCTGAATTACTTATTGCAGATGAGCCTACCTCATCTCTTGATCGATCCAATCGTGATGCTTATATGGAGTTATTAAAATCTATCGTGGCCGATGTCGGTAGCACACTACTGTTTGTGAGTCATGATATGGACTTAGCCTCTCATTTTGAGCGAGTAGAAGCATTGGAAGAACTCAATCAAGCGGAGGCAGTTGATGTTTTTTAAATTGGCATTAAAAAGTTTATTAAATCGAAAGGGTTCGGTTGTTTTGTCAATATTGGCAATGACGATGAGCATTTTTGTATTGCTAGGAGTTGAGCATATCCGTCATCAAACAAAAGAAAATTTCTCCAATACCGTATCTGGTGTTGATCTAATTGTTGGTGCAAGAACGGGTAGTTTAAATCTTCTCTTATATTCGGTTTTTAGAGTAGGTTCTCCGACTAATAATATCTCTTGGTCTTCGTACGAAGATATTGCTTCAGACTCCAGTGTCAAGTGGGCTATTCCAATATCGTTGGGGGATTCGCATAAAGGCTATCGAGTATTGGGTACGACTAAAGATTATTTTGAGTTTTTTAGCTATGGCAAACAGCACCGCTTGGCCTTTCAGCAAGGAAAGCCGTTTGATGGAATTTTTGATGTGGTGCTTGGGTCTGAAGTGGCAAAAAAACTGAATTATCAGTTGGGAGATCTCTTAGTTTTGGCTCATGGTATAGCCCAAACGAGCTTTAGTCTACACGATGATTTGCCATTTAATGTGGTTGGAATTTTAGAGCCGACAGGTACACCTGTTGATCAAGCATTGCATGTGAGTTTGGAAGGCATTGAGGCGATACATGTTGGTTGGCAGCAAGGAGTAAAGCTGAAGTCTTCTAGTGGCCAAGCATTTGATCAAGCAACTTTACAGCCTAAGAGTATTACCGCATTTATGTTGGGTCTTAATTCAAAGATGACCACGTTCAAAATCCAAAGGGCTGTGAATGATTATCAAGATGAGCCCTTGGTTGCGATTCTGCCGGGTGTAGCGCTATCTGAGTTATGGCAAATGATTGGTGTGCTCGAGAAAGTGCTATTGTTGGTTTCAGCATTGGTCTTTGTGGCGGCCTGTTTGGGCGTGAGCGCGATGTTGTTGGCATCCATTCGTGAGCGTAATCGGGAGATACAGTTGTTGAGAGTGGTGGGAGCGAGCCCTTGGTTTATTTTTTTGCTGATTGAGCTTGAAGCTATGTTAATTACACTATTAAGTCTGATTATAGGTGGTATGCTACTTATGTTGGGCATTGGTGCCGCACAGGATTATTTGTTAACTCAATTTGGAGTACAAATAGATCAAGTGATTTTTTCGGAGTATACAGTGGCCATTGCTGGAATATTGCTAGTCGCTTCGTTTATATCGGCGCTATTTCCAGCAATGGCGGCTTATAGAAGAGGTGCTTAGTTTGGAATAAATATCCAATCTACTGATTCAATGCCATTATAAATAGAGCAGGTATTGCTGCCTCCTATAGAGACCGATTTTCCTGCTGCATTAGCTGAGAGTAACACGCTCAGCGAGACTTTGCCTCCCTCGGTAGATGCATCAAAGACGAAATCGTAGTGGTTATTGTTGTGGCAAGTATCGGGATCTCTTTGAGGAGGATTTTTCATTTTAATAAAAATTCTCCCATCGTAGTCCGGCTGTGGGCCTGTCATGATGGCCGCGATATGTCCTGTTGCTTGGCCAGAGTTAGCAATTGAGGATATGCCCATCAAGCAAGCCAGTAGCGTGATTTTGATCTTCATTCAAATTATTCCATTTGTCCATGATTGAAGGGGCGTAATTTACTCACAATATCAAAGGGTGTCAAATATTATGATGTTATCAACAGCTTGAAAGCCTTAGGTAATTGCTTATTGAACCTAAAAAATCCTGCTGAGGCATGGGGCCATAGTTGTTCATCCCATTGACGCCTAGTGAACGCCACTTCAATATCATTGGCTAGTTCATTTTGGATAAAGCGCAGCGTTTTACTCCATGGGCCGACCGGCGGCTCCATCGCAACCACTTGGTTAATATTGTAGTGTTTAATAACTTGCCGCCAATCATTTTCATATAATGTAACGGCAGGACATTGCCAGTGTTGGCTGGCCCGTTCAAGCGCATCACTGATGGCGAGCTTTTTGAACTGGGTGACTTGGCTTGAGTAGTGACTAAAAGCCCATCCGCCAAAAATAACCGAAAAATTTTCGTTTCTTAAATGACTGGTTTCAGGGCTTAAATCTTCATTACAAATAAAGAGCGCCGCCCTTTTCTGAATCGTGGGTTTGGCTAGTGGTTGAATAATTTGTGGTTTATAGTCTTTGCCGGAAGCTATAGGTTGCGCAGTTTCGTTTAATAAGTTTTCAGGGTTAAATTGGTTCTCTGTATAGCGAGCAATATTGCTGGCGCGAGCTAGATAATGTTTGCCTTGAGTGTGTAATCCAGCGACCCAGCGCCACGATAAAGTATTGCTAGCAATATCGCCATCCAATAGATGATGCATGAAAAACTCAGCACCTAATTGCCAAGGTAGTTCTAAAGTGAAAATCCAGATGCTCGCAAACCACATGCGAGCATGATTGGGTAAGTAGCCATCGTTGATAAGCTGTCTCACCCAGTGATCAAAGCAATCAATGCCCGTATTGCCGTTGGCTGCTTTTTGATATTGGTGTAGCTCTTTGATCATAGCTAGTTTTCTAACATCATTGTTGTAATCGTCCCAAAGTGTCGGGCGCTGTTCAAGCCAGCCTTTCCAGTACGTGCGCCAGCATATTTCCTGGATAAATTTATCAATGGCTTTATAGTCAAAGTGGTTTAAAGCTTCCGATACGACCTCTTGCTCTGTTAACAGCCGGTGAGTAATAAAAGGTGATAGTAGGGATGTATCGCGCTCACCCCGGCAGTAATTACGAGTTTTTGAATACTCGGGGATTCTAGGTAAGTACTCATATAGAGCCGTTAACGCCGCAGCTCGGCTGGGTAGAAACTTAATCATAACGTACGCCTTGTGGGATTATCTCATGATATACGCAGAGAGTCGTATACCCGATGTTGAGTGCGCCTTAAAGCCAGTATTAATGTGATGCCTCGTGTTGCATTGAAGCACAGAAATGCAAGCCAAAGACCATGATTGCCAAGAGCTTGGCTCAGCCACCATAATAATAAAAATACCAAAGCTGATATCAGCATCCAATTGCGAAGTTCCTGGGTTGCACTTAAACCAATAAATATGCCATCCATTTGATAACTCCAGACACTAATCAATGGCAGTGCTAGCAGCCAGTAATAATAATTGTGAGTGTTTTCCCTTACGGCTTGAATATCGGTTAAGTTGCTAACGATGAGGTTTTCGCCCACAAATAAGAGAATGGTTAATATCAGTGTGGTCACCAATGCCCAAATGGTAGTGCGTTGACAGACGGTCCAAAAAAGTTGCCTATTCTTGCGCCCTACGGTGTAGCCTACTAAAGTTTCGCAACAGTGGGCAAAGCCATCCAGGCTGTATGAACAAAATGACAGTAGTTGTAACAATATAGTATTGGCCGCTAAGATAATTTCGCCTTGTTTGGCTCCCTCTCTTGCGATAAATAAAAAAATAAACAGTAATGAAATGGTGCGAATGAATAGGTCTCGGTTCAACGAAATCAGTTTAAGCAATGTTTGCCATTGCCTGATGGCATTGATGAAGGGTAAGTGGTGCCACCTCAATATCACAGCCATCCCTACAGTGACTCCAATGGCTTCAGCCCATAAAGTTGCCCAAGCGGCACCCTCGCTGGCCCAGCCCAGTTTTACGACAAAAACAAGATCTAAAATGATATTGCTGATATTAATAAGCAGTGTCAGTATCAGTGCTAGCTTTGTTTTTTGTTGGCCGATAAAAATGCCAAATAATACATAGAGCGTTAGAGTGAGTGGGGCTCCCATTAAGCGAATCGACATATAATTTTCACTGAGCGGGGTGATGTGTTCAGGCGCTGACATCATCAATAGAATAGGCGCCAATAAGCTTGGGGCTAGTAAAATAATAGCCAGCCCTAGCACCCATGCTATCAAAAGGCTTTGTGCGATGATGATTGCGCTATCTTGCTTGGCTCCATGATATTGAGCAATTTGGCTAGTGGTGCCCATGCGTAAAAAACCAAAGGCCCAGAAAATAAAGGTTATAATGGTGGCACCTAGGCTGACAGCTGCTAGATGAGAGGCATCAGGTAGATGCCCCAAAACCGCCGTATCCACTAAGCCCAATAGCGGAACTGACAAATTGCTCAAAATCATTGGCCAGGTAAGGTGCCAAATATTGGAATGGCTTACGGTTTGGTCATCGTTCATGTGAGGCGCGTTATGTTATATTTAGCTTGTTGTGCAGTGTGCATGAATTTAAATGGTTTTTGAAGGAAAATGACATGTTAGTATGGCTTAAGATTTTTCTAAGCACTCTGGTTGCTATAGCCTTAGCATTACCCCTTTTTTACCCGTCTATGTCCAGTGGGTTTATACAGGAAATGCAGGCCGTAGGTATGTATGGGGCAATCGCTATTGTCATTGGGTTTTTGGTGCTCGTATTTTTTTATTGTAAGGATTTACAAAAAATACTCGAATTAGTCAAACCAGAGCATCGCGCAGCAAGCCCTAAGTCTGTCTGGTTGATGTTTTTAATTCCCTACAATTTTGTTGAGGATTTTTTCATTGTTTATCATGTTTCCAAATCCATTGAGCGAGAGGTGGCATCCGGGGCCCTATTGCTTCATTCTAAATACTACGGTTTGGTATCTGGCCTGGGTTGGTGCTCGGCGCAAATTTTTTCTATTTTTCCAGGTGTGCTGGGTCAGCTAGGCGGCGCTGTGGCGCTTGTATTATGGGTGCTACATTGGTACTTTATTCGAAAAGTGATTCGATTATTGTCTTGAGAGGCTATGACTATGGCAACAGTAACACGTAAAGGCGAGCTGGTAGAAACGGTAGGTGAGTTGCCTCAGGTGGGCCAAATTGCACCAGACTTTACCTTGGTGAAGGCCGATTTATCCGATGTCACATTAGCGTCGTTATTGGAATCTGGTCGGATTGTGGTATTAAATATTTTTCCGTCAATTGATACGCCCACTTGCGCCACCTCGGTGCGTGAATTTAATCAGCGAGCCGCTTCACTCGAAGGCGTTGATGTGCTGTGTGTATCGGCTGATTTGCCCTTTGCGCAAGCACGTTTTTGTGGTGCAGAGGGGATAGACCATGTGATGGCAGTTTCTAGCTTTCGCTCCACTTTTGGGGCGGACTATGGTGTGAGCTTTGCTAGTGGCCCGCTTCGCGGTTTGCTGTCACGTGCTGTGGTTGTCATTGGGAAAGATGGCAAAGTGCTATTGAATGAACAGGTCTCCAATATTTCTAATGAACCAAATTATGAGGCGGCTTTTGGTGTGCTGGTGAGTCATACCAATAATTCTTGATCAGAGGTCCTTATGTTTAATTGCGTTCTCTTCTATGAGTTTTGGTGGTGGAGCCCCGTCCGCTACGCTAGTAAGTGAAAATTACCAATTAGAAATTTCTGGTGCTATTAGCACGTGGGATTATAAAACCGCAGAGAATGTTTTTAATTCCCTGCAAATTGACAGAGGATTTTTTTGTTCTGTTTAAAATCTATTGTTAGAAAACGCGGTATCGGTAACTTTAGTGCTGCATTCAAAGCATTATGTTATGCTACCGTGTCTTGATTGGTCGAGCAAATATTTTCTATTTATCTTAAGAGGGTATCATTATGGGAACAGTAACACTTAAAGGCGAAACTGTTGACATCGTCGGTGAATTACCAAAAGTGGGTCAAGTGGCTCCAAGCTTTACCTTAGTGAAATCTGATTTATCCGATGTCACTTTAGAGTCGCTTTTGAAATCTGGCCGAATTGTAGTGTTAAATATCTTTCCGTCGATCGATACGCCAACCTGCGCTATGTCTGTGCGTGAATTTAACCAAAGAGCGACATCGCTAGACGGCGTGGATGTGCTATGTGTATCGGCTGATTTGCCCTTTGCGCAAGCGCGTTTTTGTGGTGCTGAGGGGATTGAGAATGTGATGGCAGTTTCTAGCTT
Source organism: Polaribacter sp. (assembly GCA_964226685.1). Classification (GTDB taxonomy): domain Bacteria; phylum Pseudomonadota; class Gammaproteobacteria; order Pseudomonadales; family Cellvibrionaceae; genus CAXQRU01. The sequence continues at coordinate 13,029 of CAXQRU010000160.1, forward strand.
TCGCTCCACTTTTGGTGATGACTACGGTGTGAGCTTTGCGAGTGGTCCGCTTCAAGGTTTATTGTCAAGAGCCGTTGTTGTGATTGGTAAAGATGGAAAGGTGATGTTTAATGAACAAGTCGCTGAAATTACTCATGAGCCAGATTATGAAGCGGCTTTGAGTGCTCTTGCTAACTAAGTAGACGAATTTGATTAAGCTACTTGATATTAATAATCTAAAGCAAAGCGATATTCTCCAAATATGGGGAAATGTCTCACGCGAGCCAATAAAAAAGTGTGAGGCAAATATCGCTTGGTCATTCGAAGGTAATGGTATTCGTACCAGGACGACCTTTATTCAAGCTTTTCAAAGGCTCGGGCTCTCCTTTGTGGAGTTGCCAAATTTCCTTAAAACAGGAGAATCAGTTCAGGATTTAGCAGGTTATATGGATGCATTCTATGATATGTATATCATTCGAGATAGCAATCATAAAAGAATGGTCGAATTTGCTGGTGCAACCCGTAGGCCGATGATTAATGCAATGTCTTCAGAGGCGCACCCTTGTGAAGTATTAACCGATGCGTATTACCTGCACTCAAAATTCGGCGATTTAGCGAGCCTTCGAATTTTATTGTGGGGGCCTTTGACGAATGTCTTTACATCTTGGTATTCACTTTCTGAGGCTTTAAATTTTAATCTAACTCACTTTTGTCCCAAAGAGTATCATTGTGAACGAAGTAGTGTTTCTTACGCGGAGAATTTAGTCGGTCAATACGACGTTGTGATTACCGATGCATGGCCAAGCGGCTTTTTTGATGAAAAATATTCTCTGTCACAAGAAAATTTGCTAAAAATTGGCGAGCCAGAGCTGCTCCCAACGCCGCCTGTAAACTTGGGAAAAGAGTTATTGTTTGTCCCATCTGATTACCGTAAATTTTCAGGTTACAATCAAAAAAACCTACTTTTGCCAGTGCAGGAATCAATTATAGCTTTCATGCTTGGGTGATAAGCAGAAGCTTCATAAGCCTCTACTCTGGTGTTTATTCGCCCTTTTTTCGCCAAAAAATAATGCAAACGCAGCTCCAAACAACCAGTATTACTACCGCTCCTAGCATAAACATCATGAAATCATCATCGTTTCTGATTGAATGATCCTTTATGCCAAATAAGTAATAGGCCCAGATAATTAAACTAATTATCTGGCCAATAAAATATGCCTTAACTCCAGTTTTGCTCAAATATTTTATAGCTAATATATCTAACATGAACAACTCGCTTTAATGATTGCTAATATATTTTGATATGAATAAGTCGAAGTAATAGAGGGCTGGTGAGTTGACAAATAAATGTAGGAAGTTGGCGCGGGCCAATATCAAAAAAGCGCTTATCAGAACTATACGCTGACTCCTGTTGATCGCATAGCTCCGATAAGCGCTTTTACCATTATCCGTTACACCTTAAGCTAACCTCTGTTAGCATCCTATCCCTTTCTAGTGCCAGATCCGTGCTCTTTCAATAATGTGTATTCTATATATTCTATTGAGTAAAGCCATTACAAACCATTACAGAGTGTGCTTGAGTGCATTAAGGCTTACTTGCCTCGGCCAGATAGCGAACCCAGTAGTCCACGCGCTAATCGACGACCTAAGTAGCTGCCCACTGAGCGCATAGCGCTTTTCCAGAAGGCCTCGCCAGCCGTTTCTCTCGAGCGTTTTGGTGTGTCATTTTTTATTGGCGCGGGTGTTTCACTGGCCGCTCTTTTGGCCCGATCTTGTAGCTTTTCATAAGCGGACTCTCGGTCAATCATGGTGTCATAACGACCTTTAAGAGGTGAGCGTGAAAAAATGATATTGCGCTCATCGCTTCCCAGTGGTCCTATGCGAGAGCGAGGTGGTGCGATCAGTACTCGTTGAACCATTGATGGCATGCCTTTGGAGTCAAGAGTGGATACCAACGCTTCGCCAGTACCGAGTTCTGTGATGGTGGCGGCGGTATCAAGCTCAGGATTTTCTCGAAAATTTTCGGCAACCGCTTTGATGGCTTTGCGATCTTTAGGGGTGAAGGCGCGCAGTGCGTGCTGTATTTTCATACCGAGTTGACCGAGTATGTCTTCATCGATATCCATGGGGCTTTGCGTTACAAAAAATATTCCAACCCCTTTTGAGCGAATTAGTCTAACCACTTGCTCAATTTTTTGTCGTAATACCTTCGGCGCTTGATCGAAAAGTAGGTGAGCTTCGTCAAAGAAGAAAACCATTTTGGGTTTTTCTTGGTCGCCTGCTTCTGGTAGCTCTTCAAAAAGCTCAGAGAGCAACCATAATAAAAACGTGCAGTACAGTTTAGGGGATTCGTGCACCAAGCGGGTGGCATCGAGCAGGTTAATAATACCTTTGCCGGAGAAATCGGTGTGCAAAAAGTCTTGAATGTTGAGAGCGGGTTCGCCAAAAAACTCATCAGCGCCTTGTTCCTCCAATACCAGTAAACGCCGGCTGATCGCGGCAATACTTGCAGCGGCAATATTACCGTACTCGACTTGCAGTTCATTGCGATGCTCGTTCATCCAGTGCAGCATGGCTTTGAGGTCTTTCAGATCGAGTAATAATAGACCTTGATCGTCTGCAATGCGAAAACAAGTATAAAGAATGCCCGCTTGCGTTTCATTGAGATCAAGTAGGCTAGATAATAATAAGGGCCCCATTTCTGAAATGGTGGTGCGTATGGGGTGGCCCGATTGGCCAAAAATATCCCAGAAAACGGTTGGAAAGGCTTCAAAGCTATGGTCACTCAGAGGAATTTGAGCGAGCCTCTCATCGATTTTGGGGTGAGTTTTTCCCGCCGAAGCAATGCCAGATAAATCACCTTTGATATCCGCTGCAAATACCGGTACGCCTAGTCGGGAAAAGCCCTCGGCGAGCACTTGTAGTGTCACCGTTTTGCCTGTACCAGTAGCACCGGTTACCAAGCCGTGGCGATTGCTCATAGCGGCCAGTTGCAGAGCGAGTGTGCCATCGCTGGCGCCTAAAGGAAGAGATAAAAGGGTCGACATACAGTGCCTTCTTCTAAGAATGTGTGTTTTTTGATCGAATCGGCCAAGAGGGGCTTACTTGAAGCATACAATCACGATATCATATCAGTGTCAAATGGCTTGGCGATTGTGTTTATAACACAAATCATATGCCAAGATGACGTTCACTGACAATTTGGAGAATACATGTCTACCCCGACCAAACTGCGCTCGATCATCTGGCTACCCCTAGTGGCTTTCATGGGGTTGTATGGCCTAATGTTGAGCTTTGTATGGCGTCAAGTTGAGCAAGATGTAGCAGAGAGTGTTAGGGCTGCATTGTCCCAAAAGGGCTATGACTGGGTTGAGGTCGATTTACACAATAGAGGTCGAGACGTTTTGCTCAAGGGTACGGCACCTAGTCTATCTGAGCGAGATGAAGCAGGATTATTGGCGGCTCGTGTCGAAAAAGTCCGTTTGGTTGATAATAAAATTATTGTTACCGAGCTAATGGATGTGAACAAGGGTAGGTTGCCTCTTGAACTCGAATGGTTTGCCAATGGTGAACGCATCCATATAAAAGGCCTGATGCCCTCTCAAGAGCAGATCGATGCATTATTGGCACAAGCCTATGAACTTTATTCAATCGATCATGTATCTCATGAGCTGAGCGTCAATGAGCAAGCCTCCACATTAATTAATAGTAAAGCCTTTTTTGAAGCCCTAGCCGGTGCATTTAGTCCAAGAACCATTGTTGTTAAAGAGCATACTCTTTTGATAGAGGGTGACATTCGCAATGAAGATGAGAGACTGGCGATATTGAGCGGTTTGAGTCGGGCGCTGGGGGTTGATGTCATTATAGAGGATAAGCTGGTCATTGCTGAGCAGGCGGCTATAGAGTTTGTAGAAGAGCAGGAGCCAGTTGCAGCGCAGGTGCCCGAAGAAATTGTCGGTAATGCTCACTGTGGCCGAATTTTTCAAGCATTTTTGGCGTTGCAAACCATTGAGTTTACGGAGGGTAAGCCTGAGATACAAGAAGCCAGTTACTCGCTATTGGACAGCTTAGCCTTGGTTGCCAATAAGTGCCCCAATGCCGATTTTGAAGTTGGGGTGTACGGTGATCAAGCTTTAAGCCAGCAGCGCGCGCAGGCCATCGTTGATTTTTTAGCTAAAAAGGGCGTTAATGGTGAGCGCATGACGGCCGTGGGTTATGAGGAGGGTACTGAAAATGAGCCCCATCATTCCATCGAATTCATTATCCAATCTGAGGGCTAGTATGGCTTACTTATTTTCACAACTGTTTTTTTGGTTGCTAGCGGCATTTGGGTTGGGTTTGGCTATTGGCTGGTGGATGCGGGCACGGCTTGGTGTAGCAACTGAAAAAGTCATTCATGAACACAAAGCTGAGCTGGCTCAAAAAGTCGCCGAGCAAAAGGATGTTATTCCCGACCGCTGGGCTCCTCATGATTTATACGATGGCGAAATTGATAACCCCGATGATTTAAAAAGAATTAATGGCGTTACTTCAAAACTCGAAGTGCTCCTCAATACTATCGGCATTTATAAGCTGGAGCAAATCGCGAACCTAAACCGAAATAATATTTCATGGATTACAGATAAGTTGGGCTTAGATGATCGCATTGAGCGTGAAGAGTGGGTCAGTCAGGCTAAGTTAATTTTGGCTAAACGGAGTTCGTGATGTTTTTAGATAATAAGGATTTTCCCTTCATTGGAACACTCGAAGCGCAATGGCAAATCATCCGAGATGAATTCTTACAGCTACCCGCGGAGTCCTTTGACCCTTGGGTGCAACAAAGTATGCATGGCGAAGGTTGGAGTGTCTTTGGTCTTTATGCGGGTGGCGAGCCAATTGTAAAAGCTTGTGAGCTTTGCCCTCAAACGGCCAAAATAATATCTGCCATTCCAGGGTTATCTTTAGCGGGCTTTTCAAGGATGGCCCCCGATACCCATATCAAACCTCATGTTGGCTGGGCGGAGAGTGTTTATCGGTTGCACTTAGGTTTAGTTGTGCCTGGTGGGTGCCAGTTGCGCGTGGTCGATGATACTCGGGCGTGGTGTGAAGGTAAATGTTGGGTGTTTGACGATACCGTAGAGCATGAAGCCTGGAACCAATCAGAATCCTATCGCACGGTATTGTTGTTAGACTTTCTTCGCCCTGGTGTTAAAAGCTTTGCATCTGATCAGATACCATCCGAAGTGCAGCGTTATATTGATGAGATACAACATTAGTATTGATTTTTGGTGCATAAAGCATTATTGTTCGGCTGCCATTAAGTGCCTCGGTGCTTAGTGAGACATCTCTAGGTTAAAATGATTTAGTGAACTTTTAACAATGGAAAGGAAATGATATGAATGTCGATAAAACGAATAATGGATTTTCTAACTTTCAAAATGAAGTCAGCCCAAGCCCTAAGGCTGGGTTTTCTACCAAGGCCGCTGGGGTGGCTGAAACCTCTCTCAATCAAGGCTTGAGATTATTTCGGGTGGCTCAGGAAGTTACAGAGCGTAACCCAAATAGTACTCAGCATCAAGAAAACCTTGAGAAGGCATTTGCTGAGTGTTTCGGTAAAAATCAAAAACCTTTTGAATCTAAGCCAGCGTCTTTAGTGCGGTTTTCCGAACTCTCTGGGAAATTTAATTGCAACCCAAATATGATACAAGACCTAAAGAATTAGGTGATCTGTAACTCAGGAAGGTGCTAAGCCTTCCTGCTTATTCATGTGCGTGTTTTATTATCAACATATTTTTGGCGCCTTTTTGAAACTCGTAGTCCACTGGAGTGATCGCATATTCAATATGCTTCAGCTCAGATAAGAACGCCATTGCAGGTTCTAAATGTTCGGAGAGCTTTCCCTCTAATGATACTAGCGGATAAACACGCACCTCCATAGCAACCCTGCAAAGCTCAAGTAGGCTTTGATAGTGTTGCTCTAAGCTCACTTGTGCACTGTATAAAAATAAATAATGTGAACACAGTGCTAGCTCAAACTGAGCGTTGCTAAAAGGTAAATGGGGCAGGGATGCATTAATGTAGCGGCCTGCATATTTTCCAGATTCATAATCGGCTAAAAAAGCCGTCATAGCCTACATTCTGAGTGTTCCCAATTCTTCGATGGATGTAATTTTATCCCAAAGGTATCGATCAGTGGTTAACTCAAGCTGCTGCATGATGTCGGTATAGACAGTGTCAATACGGTCTTCAATTTCTGATGTTGAAAATTCATAAATAGGATCAACAGAAATCACCTTGCCGCCTTGCCTAGTGAGTTCAGCGTTAAATGAAGCTGGCCCATCACTACAGCCCAGAATATTTTTTTTAAGGTCAGACTCAGTGAGCACAAACATACTTTGATACTCAGTGAATGATCGGCCCCAAGGCACGACGTTTTCTAATTTCACGGTGTTTTCCTTAAATGATAGATTTAGCCTTTGCCGACCCAAAATGAGCCTATAATCAAGTCTGCTGAAATACAGGCAATAACGAGTAATAAGGTGTAGATAAAGCTATTTTTATACGTTTGCCAATTAGACTTAAGGATTAGGTATAGTTTGTAAATTCCAAAAAAGGCAATAGATAGGAAGAGCGTCGTGTAGGGAAAGAGTGTATAAGCTGGTGTAGATCTCGGT
>CAXQRU010000161.1:0-22726 GCA_964226685.1 Polaribacter sp.
GACGGCATACGCGATTAACGATCGTGTCTGGAGTTCAGACGTGTGCTCTTCCGATCTCCATGTTGATTCACCAAGGTCCATGCTGGCGCTTTATTACCAATTTTGGGAAAACTCATCTTGCCTCCTAATCATTAAAAAAAACGCGAGCCAGGCTCGCGTTATCGGTTCGAAATACTTGTTATGGCAACAAGTGTGACACGGCATCACGCTCTTGCACCAATTCTTTTTCTGTCGCTTCCATTTTAGTACGAGAAAACTCATTGATTTCGAGTCCTTGCACAATTTTCCAATCGCCATTTTCACAAACACAGGGGAACGAGTAGATTAAACCTTCAGTGATACCATAACTACCATCACTGTAAACACCCATGCTGACCCAATCATTACTGGCCGTACCAAGAGCCCAATCGCGAATATGAAAAATCGCCGCATTAGCCGCAGAAGCCGCACTTGAGGCACCTCGTGCATCAATAATTGCCGCACCACGCTGCTGAACGGTAGGAATAAACTCCCCTTCATACCAAGACTGATCAATATCAGCAATGACCCCTTTGCCATTGACCAAAGTATTGTGTAGGTCGGGGTATTGCGTTGATGAATGGTTGCCCCAGATAGTCATTTGCTGAATATCATTGATCGAGGTTTGAGTTTTTTGCGCCAATTGAGTTAACGCACGGTTGTGATCTAAGCGAGTCATCGCGGTAAAATTTCGTGGGTTGATACTTGGAGCGTTTCTTTGTGCAATCAATGCATTGGTATTAGCAGGGTTGCCCACCACCAACACTTTAATATCTTTAGAGGCTACTTGGTCAATCGCCTTGCCTTGCGCAGAAAAGATGGCGGCATTGGCTTCTAGCAAATCTTTTCGCTCCATTCCCGGCCCACGAGGACGGGCACCAACCAATAGGGCGTAATCGGCGTCTTTGAACGCAACCATGGCGTCATCAGTGATAACCATGCCCGCCAACAGAGGGAATGCACAGTCATCCAACTCCATAGCAACACCTTTAAGAGCGCCCAACGCTGGAGTAATTTCTAGCATTTGTAAAATGACAGGTTGATCTTTGCCCAACATGTCTCCAGCTGCAATTCTAAACAATAAAGAATAACTGATTTGACCAGCAGCTCCAGTCACAACAACTCTTACGGGTGATTTCACAATGGTTCTCCAATAGGGTGATGAAAACGATGCATTATAGTGTGTAAGGCCTAATATTTATAGCCCAACACACTTGACCTAATTTTTATGAGGCAAAGAAACTATTTATTCAACCAACTCATTTAAAAGCTGATAACGTTTTCGTAATTCAGAGTAAAGCGTGTCTTTAAATTGCTCATCACTTGAGTCTAAAGTCGCAATAATTTCGACTAAATGCTCATTATCCTCTTTTCCTGCCCAGAGCTTTTGATAAGTTCCCTCTTGATAGCCATGATCTTGGCGAAAAAAATTCAAAACATTTTTGCCCATATAGCCAGCAAATAACTCATCAAATGACAGATTAATTGATCGCATTAAAGCGCCAAAGCCATCAACTAAAAAGCCCTTGTAGATTAAAGTTTGAGCAGCAAATAATTCTATTGCGTCTCTAAAGTCCGAAGGTTCTGACTCGAGAGCTGGTGCCAATAACTCTTCGATTCCTTCAGCTGATACGCCCTGTTCGATCAAATGACTCAATCCAAAATGCCAAATATCAATCAACTCTAGCTTAACTTGCTCAATATCAGGAGACTGTTTCTTCCACCACTTCCAGCCGTAATGATCCATAAGTTCGGCACTTTCGATCCAGATGGCACGGTACCAGGCAAAACCTTGTTCGCGCCAATTGGCGTTTACACGAGTATTCATCGCGTCCTGATAGCCTAACATGGTTGATATTGCTTGTTTCACAGGCACCTCAGTATTGTTGAAAGTTGGGCAGTTTAGCACTAGGGCAAATTGTCATCAATGCTTAACATTTCTTCATTAACATCAACATTGTATTAGGTAGGAGGTGACCAATGAACTTACTACACCGTATTCATACTTGTGATTTACTCATTTTTAACCACTTGAGACGCAATCCGAAGACCCTCTTAACATTGTTGAGCCGTTATTGGTCAAAAACAGGCGATGGTTTTGCTTATCCATTCATTGGTATTGCACTGTGGCTCATTACAGGAAGAGTGGATGCCATATGGGTAAGTGCAACAGCATTTCTTATCGAACGCATCATCTATGTCGCTTTAAAGCATTCATTAAAAAGAGCTCGGCCAGCCGATGCTATCACCGGTTATCAAAGCGTCATCCGGCCTTCAGACCAATTTAGCTTTCCTTCTGGACATACATCGGGGGCTTTTTTGATGGCGACTATCATGAGTTACTATCTTCCCCCCCTAACATTCATTGTTTATCCTTGGGCAGTTGGGGTCGGGGTTTCCCGAGTCGTTTTGGGTGTGCACTTCCCCACTGACACTCTAGCGGGTATGGCACTGGGCTGCAGCATTGCGATAGTGAGTCTGAGTACGCTCTAAGAAAAATTATGAGGCTCGCTTGAACAAACGATGAAAATTAGCGCCCGTTTGTTCAATTAAGTGGTCTTTGGATATTCCTCTCAATTCAGCCAAGTAATCGGCTACCTGAACAACGTATTTAGGTTCGTTAGACTTTCCACGAAATGGCGTTGGCGCCAAATAAGGGGAATCGGTTTCAACCAGAATTCTATCCAAAGGCACCTTTTTGGCCACCTCGCGCAGTTCATGGGCATTTTTAAAGGTCAAAATCCCAGAAAAAGAGATATAGTAGTTTAAATCCAATGCCTGCTTAGCCATATCCCAGCTTTCAGTAAAGCAATGCAAAACCCCTGCAGAGGACTCGCTGCCATGGGATTTTATCAGTTCGATGGTATCAACTCGAGCATCTCTGGTATGAACGATCACGGGTAATTGCGCTTGAGCGGCGGCCTCAAGATGAATCACAAAGCTTTCATGCTGAAGGCTAATATCATCTTTAGAGTAGTAATAATCCAGGCCACTTTCACCCAGTGCGACGACTTTAGGATGATCGGCCCATTGGATCAGGTCGTCAATGGAAGCCAAACCGGAGGCAACATCGAGCGGGTGTACGCCAATCGAGCAGTAAACGGTGTCAAATTGCTCGGCAATTTGGGTAACTGCATGGCGATTTTCTAAACTAATACCAACACAAAGCATTTTGCCCACCCCAGCTTCATTTGCGGCATCAATGGCTTTTGTCAGATCATTATCGTAAACACTCAGATCGAGCCGATCTAAGTGGCAATGGGAGTCAACTAGCATAAATTACATCGTGTGAGTGGGTTTATCAGACTCTAAAGAGCCAGCTAGGTAGGTTTCAATTTTTTTAACGGCGCTATCATCCTGATCACTAAATTGAACACCAATGCCCGCAGCACGGTTACCTTGGGCACCCTTAGGAGTGATCCAGATAACTTTTCCAGCCACAGGCACCTTCTCGGTTTCATCCATTAAACTCAACAGCATGAAGACCTCATCCCCTAAGCGGTAACTTTTATTAGTAGGAATGAAAAGACCACCATTTTGAACAAAAGGCATGTAAGCGGCATACAACACTTCTTTATCTTTGATAGTCAAAGATAATATGCCGTTGCGAATACCGCCACCTGCGAAATTTTTCATATCTTACCCCAAATAACACTGCCGCCATTGTATCAGCATTTTTTCTAATAATAGCTGCTTATTCAAGTTTACGCCTTCAAGAATCCCTTTTTTGTGCAGCAAAATTAGATCAAGGAATTCGTAAATTGCGACTAATGAGGGGTTCGGCCAATCAGATAAAGCCCCCCAAAGAGAATGACTGGGTGCCTGCCCCAAGACAGACCGTTTAATCATCGACTGAGTCGCCTGAAGCCACACTTCAAACACCAATGGTAAATCAAATGCCAACCAACGGTTAGAGATTTCGCTCACAGAATTCGACGCTTCAGGCCTTAAATCATTAATCATCGTTTTCAAATTAGCAGAAATGCCTTGCTCCAAAAGGTTCAAGGCCAAAAGTGGCGATCTGGGCACCAAACTCAAAATGGCCTTGACTTCATTCTCAGAACCCTGCCTCATCAGCCACTCAAAAGCTTGGTGCTCATCGGGTGATGGCAGGTTGATAATGTGGCAACGACTGCGAATAGTGGCGATAACCTGACTAATCGCATGAGAAAACAAAATAATACGAGTGCTATCACTCGACTCTTCAAGGGTTTTAAGGATGGCGTTAGCGGCATTAATGGTTAAATTTTCAACGGGCCCCATTACCACGAGTTTATGTGAACCAAGCTGCGGAGTTTTCTCAGTAAAAGCACAAAGCTGCCTAACTTCATCAATCTTTATCGCCTTTCCGGGAGATTCTGGCAGTAAAATAAAAAAATCTGGGTGTGTGCCAGCCTCATTCAATACACAATGTCGGCATTGGCCGCAAGCGGCTTCACGATCATCTGCACACATCGCCCGATAAGCCAGGCTGAGTGCCAAATCTTGCTTGCCAATACCGGCCTGCCCCGCAAGCAATAAGGTTGAGGGGAGTTTTGTATTGGACTGCCAGAAAGATTGCTGCCAGGGGTAAAGCTTTGTTAGCATTAGCGCCTTCGAAAAACTAAAAGTGAATGTTATTAAGCCACATATAGACCTATTGTATCAAGACAAGCACTTGTTGATTGTGAATAAGCCGTGCAATTTACTCACGGTTCCTGGGCGTGGCCCGGATAAACAAGATTGTCTGATAAATCGACTACTATTAACACACCCAGATGCCCGTATAGTACACCGCCTTGATATGGCGACTTCTGGCATTGTTGTGATTGCCCTGAGTTATTTGAGTTTAAAAAACACCAGCCAATTATTTGCCCAGAGGCAAATTGATAAGGAATATATTGCCATCATTGGTGGACAACTTGCTAAAAAAAATGGCGAAATTAACCTACCCCTTATTTGCGATTGGCCCAATAGACCCAAACAAATGGTAGACCCGAATGGCAAACAAGCTCTGACCCATTACCAAGAAATTCACTACAACTCTGCAGAAGATACCACTCGGGTTCTATTGAAACCCAAGACGGGTCGCTCGCACCAGCTTAGAGTGCACATGCAAGCCATTGGCCACCCTATTCTCGGCGACCACTTTTATGGTGGTCAATGGCAAGATAAAAGCCCACGATTGTTATTACACGCCAGCCGTATTGAATTCGATCATCCAATGACTCAAGAGAGAATCGCGGCAGTCTGTGAACCAGAATTTTAAAACCTATTTTGCCAATAAATCATCTAACATTTTAGCAATGTTCGCCTGTACATTGTCCAGTGGCTGATCAGCAGCCACGACATAAAAGCGATTGGAGTATTGCTGTGCACGAGCCAAATAAGTGGAGCGTACTCGCTCAAAAAAAGCCAGTTTTTCTTGCTCAAAACGGTCTAAATGGCCACGGGCTCGAACCCTCTGCATCCCTGTTTGAACATCACAATCTAAAAGCAAGGTTCGATCCGGCTGTAAATCTCTCTGAACCATTTTTTCTAACTCAGAAATAATTTCATTACTAACACCTCGACCACCACCCTGATAGGCAAAGCTGGCATCGGTAAATCGATCACAGAGCACCCACTGCCCTCGATCAAGGGCCGGTTTTATCACATTGAGGATATGCTGGGCCCGGGCTGCAAATATCATCAATAATTCGGCTTCATCCGAAATTAACTCTTCTCGGCTAGTCAACAATAAGTCGCGAATAGATTCGGCCAATGGCGTACCACCAGGTTCTCTAGTCAATAACACATCGACGCCTCGAGTCGTTAAATACTCATACATAAATTGAATATTCGTTGACTTTCCAACACCCTCAACACCTTCTACCGTCAGAAAATAAGCCATTAATTTGCACCTGGCGAAGAACGATAATTTTGCTGGCGATTGAGTTGGTATTTTTTAACGGCTCGACTGTGTTCACTGTAGGTTTCAGAAAAATAATGAGAGCCATCGCCTTTGGCAACAAAATACAGCGTCTTCCCTGGTTTTGGATTTAACGCCGCCGCAACTGCCGCTCCGCCAGGATTGGCTATCGGTGTTGGTGGTAAACCATCAATTTCATAAGTATTGTAAGGCGTATATTGTTTTAAATGAGCGCGAGTAATATTCCCTTTATATTCATCGCCCAGACCATAAATAATCGTCGGATCCGTTTGCAAGCGCATGCCCTTTTGTAAGCGCCTGACAAAAACGCCAGCGATTTCCGGTCTCTCATAAGCCACACCCGTCTCTTTTTCGATGATGGAGGCCATAATCAGTGCTTCATAGGGAGTTTTGTAGGGTAAATTTTCAGCTCGTTTTTCCCACTCACTCGCCAGTACGGTTTGCATTTTTTGATAAGCCCGTAGCAAAATATCTTTATCGGTTGAACCAGCAACAAAACTGTAAGTATCCGGGTAAAACCAGCCTTCAGGATGAGCAACATCTGCACCAATTAACTGCAATATTTCTTGATGTGATTTACCTTCCAAGGTTTTCGTGAGTTTGGGTTGCTCACTGAGCACCTTCAAAAAATCCTTGAAGGTTTTACCCTCAACTAAAGTCACTGAATATTCCACGACTTTATCCGACTGCAATAAATCCAATAATTCTCCTGGAGTCAGGACGGTATCAACCCGGTATTCCCCAACTTTCAGATGTGTTTTACCCTGCATTTTTGCATAAAAAATAAGTAACTTAGCGTGTTTCAATTTTCCCTGTTCTTCTAAACGATAGGCTAATCGACTGAGGTTATCGCCTGGCTCTATACTGATGACTTCACCGGGCGCAATAGTTACGGGCGTTTTTGACCATTGAGAATAAAACCAATAAGCTGCACCCGCCGCAGATAAGCCCAGTACAATTAAAATCAAAAAAAGACGAATCACGATTTTCATAAAAATATTTGCTCACTCAAATGCTTTTGTAGTTTTTTAGCCATCAAGCCCATTGGCCACTCTCTACGAGGCGCTCTATCGTTACTATCGTACCACGCCCTCACTGACCAAACACCCGTCACGCTATTAGTTAAAAACAATTCTGAAGCTTCATCCAAATCACTTTTGTGAATCATTTTCTCAAGCACATCAATCTTTTCTGACGCTGCCCAATCCATGACATACGCTCTCATGACACCATTAACACCACAAGCATCTAGGTTAGGGGTGATTAAAGTGTTATCGACTACAATGAATACGTTTCTAGCCGTTGCCTCAACTAAAGACCCATTTTGATCAAACAACAAACCTTCATCAAAATGCGTTCCAACACGCTCAGCGGCTGCCAAAACATAAGGTAACGCGCATAACGTTTTTAATCCGGCAAGTTCGGGCTGATGCCCAAGAGTTTGCCGACAGCTGTGGACCAGTACACGATCACGTATTTGAAAATCGGAGGCAAACACTTGCAAAAGTATGTTTGGGGTGGATTGAACCGGTAAATAACCTCGTCCAGATTCTCCACGAGTCACAATTAGCTTAGCAACGGCAAAGTTAGGTAGAGCTAAGTTAAGAATCATCCCCAAATGTTTCTTGATCAGCTCCACATCAGCGGGTAATTTTAAGACGGCTAAACCCTGCTCAAGGCGGCTGATATGACGATCAAGTAAAGGAATTTTGCGGTTAACTACCGCTAGGGTCTCGAATAAGCCATCACCGTATGACAAGCCTCTATCTCTAACCGAAAGCACATCTGAGCTTTCGCCATTGAGAAAAGAGGCTATCAAGGTCATGGATTAATAACGTTTAAACACCAACGAACCATTAGTACCACCAAAACCAAACGAATTGGACAACACACCTTCAATTGGCATTGTCTGCGCGGTATGCGGAACAAAATTCAGATCACAGCCTTCATCAGGATTATCTAAATTAATGGTTGGTGGTGCAACTTGATCGCGGATAGAGAGCACACTAAAGATGGCCTCAACAGCACCAGCAGCACCCAGAAGATGACCAATCATCGACTTAGTTGAACTGACCGCTAGCGATGGAGCATGAGCACCAAATAATTTATGAACCGCTCGGCATTCTGCTAGATCACCCGCTTTTGTGGAGGTACCATGAGCGTTAATATATTGAATATCCGTAGGATTCATCTTCGCGTCATTCAATGCATTTTGCATTGAAAGTGCTGCACCCGCTCCATCTTCTGGTGGAGAAGTCATATGATAAGCATCACCGCTCATACCAAAGCCCACCAATTCAGCGTAAATTGATGCTCCTCGTCTCTTGGCGTGCTCAAGTTCTTCAAGAACTAAAACACCCGCTCCATCGCCTAGAACAAAACCATCACGATCTTTATCCCAAGGGCGACTTGCCGCCGTTGGGTCATCGTTTCTGGTCGACAGCGCTCTGGCTGCAGCGAAACCACCTACCCCGACTTGGGAAGTAGCCATTTCAGCACCACCAGCAAACATCACATCAGACTCACCGTAGCGAATAGAGCGAGCCGCTAAACCAATACTGTGAGTACCGGTTGTACATGCTGTAGTGACGGCTAAATTGGGGCCTTTAAAGCCGTAGCGAATGGATAAATTACCGGCAATCATATTGATAATTGCACCGGGAACAAAAAAAGGCGAGAGCTTTCTTGGGCCTTTATTCTCGATGGTCATCCGCCCCTCTTCAATTGAGCCTATGCCACCTATTCCAGATCCAATAATGGCACCAATTCGAGGTGCATTTTCTTCTGTGATTTCAAGACCCGAGTCCTCCATTGCTTGAATACCGGCAATCATTCCGTATTGAATGAAGGTGTCCATCTTGCGTACATCTTTTGCTGAAAGATATTTATCTGTGTCAAGATCTTTCACTGAAGCACTAAAGCGGGTAGAAAAGGGAGTGGGATCAAAGCTTGTAATCAGGCTAGCCCCGCTCTTACCCTCTAGGAGAGACTGCCAAGTAGATTCCACTGTATTGCCAACAGGTGACACTAACCCTAAACCAGTAACAACAACTCGTCTCAAAATTGCAACCTATTTTTATGACAGAACAGAGAGCCCAAGGGCTCTCTGTTACAAGGGACCAAAACAAAATAAGCCGTTTTACGGCTTATTTTTATCGATGTTTCTTAGGCAAGATTTTCGTTGATATAATCGATTGCCAACTGAACTGTGGTGATTTTTTCAGCTTCTTCATCGGGAATTTCAGTTTCAAACTCTTCTTCCAGAGCCATTACTAACTCGACGGTATCTAGGGAGTCCGCACCCAGATCTTCAACAAAAGACGCTTCATTTTTTACGTCTTCTTCTTTAACACTCAGTTGCTTAGCAACGATTTGTTTTACACGTTCTTCAGTGTTGCTCATAGTCTTTCTGAACTCCTAGTCATTGATCATTGTAGTGATAACAAACGAAAAAAATGCCTGTGCTCACCGTCACCGTGCGCATTTTACATGTATTTCTTACTGGTTGTAACGCCTGATTGACAAAAAATTTTCACATTCAAAAAATACGAATGAAAAACAGTCACTTAGGCCATATACATTCCGCCATTCACGTGAATATTTTCACCCGTAATGTACGCAGCCCCATCGGAAACAAGAAATTTCACGACAGACGCGATCTCTTCAGGCTGCCCTAATCTGGCCAAAGGAATAGCACCCAACATAGCCTGCTTATGCTCTTCACTCAACACATCTGTCATATCGGTTTGAATGAAGCCTGGAGAAATGGTATTTACAGTAATGTTTCTTGAACCAATCTCTTTGGCCAAAGAGCGAGCAAAACCTGCCACACCCGCTTTTGTTGCCGCATAATTTGCCTGCCCACCATTGCCCATGGAACCCACTACCGAGCCAATGTTCACAATACGACCCCAGCGAGCTTTCATCATCCCTCGAAGACAAGCTTTGCTCAAACGAAAGATTGAATTGAGATTGGTATCAATCACACTAAACCATTCATCTTCAGACATTCTCATTAAAAGATTGTCTTGGGTCACACCCGCATTATTCACTAAAATTGTGGGCACTCCGAACTTATCTTGCACATAATCAAGCAGAGCTATTACAGAACCTTGCTCGGTCACGTTTAAAATGTGCCCTGAACCCTTAATATTCTCTTGTTTCATTCGCGCGGTAATTTTGTCGGCACCCGATTCCGAGGTAGCCGTTCCCACCACAATAATGCCTTCTTCACCTAGCGCTTTGGCTATGGCTGCACCGATGCCACGGCTTGCACCAGTAACGATAGCCACCTTTTCTTGAATACTCATATTTCCCCCACTCAATGAGCTGTATTTAGCTCTAATGCATGATTAAAAGCAACTAGCGTGTCGGTCGAGCTAGCAGATATGTTTTGACTGATTCTCTTCACCAAACCAGAAAGCACTTTACCTGGGCCGCACTCAATCACGTCGGAGATCGCTAAGGCCTCAAGAGCTTGGACACACTCCACCCAACGGACAGGCTTATAAATTTGTTCAATCATTAAAGCTTTTATGGCCTTAGGGTCCTTGCAGCTTTTGGCGGTTACATTATGAATCACTGGTATTTCTGGTGTCTTGAATTGAGTTGAATTGATCAGCGGCTCTAGCTGCTCAGCGGCCGGCCTCATTAATTCAGTATGGAAAGGAGCACTAACGGGTAACGATAACGCCCGCTTAGCCCCCGCTTCTTTACACGCTGCCATAGCTTGATCAACCGCTGACACATGCCCCGCAATGACAACCTGACCTGGAGAATTATAATTTACGGCAGATACTTGGAGCTCGGAATCACTAGTCTCTTTACAGATTCGGTCAATTTCGGCATCTTCTAAACCGATGATTGCCGCCATACTGCCCTGCCCAACTGGAACGGCATCTTGCATAAACGCACCCCGAGCACGCACCAACTCAACAGCATCAGAGAATTCTACAACACCCGCACAAACCAATGCAGACCACTCGCCCAAACTATGACCCGCTAGCGCCACAGGCTTAACACCCCCTTTACGTTGCCACACTCGCCACAAAGCAACGCTGGATGTAAGCAACAAAGGCTGGGTTTTTTCTGTTAAATTCATTTCCGACTCAGGGCCATTTTGAGCCAATGCCCACAAATCGTAACCAAGGATATCTGAAGCGGCAGAAAAGGTGTCTTTAATCTCTTTAAATTCGTCAAAAAACTCACCCAGCATGCCCATTTTTTGTGAGCCCTGCCCTGGAAAAACCAATGCTGTCTTTGTCATAAACGCCTACTTTTTGAAAAATGATGATGTTAACCAGCCACGGGAAAAGCGCTCTAATGCGTTGGTCTTGATGAGTTCAAGCAAATGCTCTATAGCCACTTCGTAACTATCTGATTGAACTCCACCATGACTTTTTACTACTGTTCCACTGACCCCCAAAAGGCAAGCCCCATTATACTGACCAGGATTAATTTGTCTTTGTAAGTTTTCAGAAACATCGACTGCAGATTGGAAAGTACGCTTGAGATACTGAGCCAAACCTTCGCTACTTTTGAGAGCAATATTGCCAACAAAACCATCGCAAACAATGACTTGAGCTTTATTTTTAAAGAGGTCATCAGCCTCAATAAAACCCACATAATCAATAGATTGAGCCATTAAAAATTCATGAGCCTGGCGAACATTCTTAGTCCCCTTGTGGCTTTCGCTGCCAACATTCAACAAAGCCACTGTTGGCTTTTTAGACTCACGCGCCTGATAGTACGCCGAACCCATAAAAGCAAATTGAATGAGGTCATCTGCTGAACAATCTATGCTCGCACCTAAATCCAACAAATAGCTACCTGTTGGAAGTGGTTTGACTAGAGCCAGCTTTTTGACTCCATCGAGACGAGACAAAAAATGACGTGACAGCGAAACTAGAGCCCCTGTGTTGGCAGCCGTAATGCAGCCTTTGGCCTCACCGCTGGCTAACTTACTCAGCGCAACACCCAAAGTCGAATTGCGCTTATGACGAAGCACATCAAAAGGGGAATCGGAAGAATCAACCGGGCAATCAGCAAGGCTAAAGCGAACATTTGAAGGGAAATCGGATGAGCTGGGCTGCTCTACAAGCGCCACGTCAAAGCAAACATGAGGGTGGCGAACTGCCGCGGATGAAACGGCAGCAAGAACCATGGCAGGGCCTAAATCCCCACCATGGCCATCAACAGAAACTACGGCCGACAATTACTCAGCGCGTGTGTTAACTACTTTTTGGCCTTTATAAAAGCCATCTGCAGTCACATGATGACGCAAATGCTTCTCGCCTGTAGTTACATCTTCAGACAATGCCGCGTTGTTGACCAAAGCATCGTGTGAACGACGCATGCCACGCTTTGAACGAGTTTTTTTGCTTTTTTGGACAGCCATAAATAGCTCCTTACCTAATTAAATTACCTAAAACAAGCCACTATGGCTCATTTGACTTATCTTTTAACGAACCCAGCACCGCAAAAGGACTCGGCTTTTCAGCCTCTTCAACAGCTCCGGGGTCAGCGACTCTATAGAGCGATTTTGGTAAACATTCATGATCATGATACACAACCATGGGCAAAGCTAAGAGAACCTCATCTTCGATAGCCGAATACAAATCCGCAGATTTTTCTTCAACAACCCAGGGCTCGTATCCTTTCTCCAATTGCTCGATGTAGCTTTCATCACTTACCACACCCAACGAAACATCAGCCTCGAGATAATAAGTCGTGGGCTCTAGACACCTGAGGCAATCAAGCTCTAAATCACACTGAACCTTACCTCGTAAGACCGCTCGGCGCCCATCCATATCAAATGTGACATCAACAGTCACATCACTACTGGTATTACCAATGGCCTCACCCACCCTTTTCAGCTCAGCACCAGGGATAATACCCACCAAATGTTGGCCTCTATTGGCCAATTTTCTAGGGTCTACCACTCTGGGCAAAAGATTGGATGATGTTCGTTCAGACATAAGCGCGCAATGATAGGGAGTTGAGGGCCTCGTGTCAAAATAAAATCGCGCAAAACGAACTAATTTTCGCTATTATTTGTGCATTTTATCACTTAAGGCCATTCTGTTATGAAAATTGTGCTTGCTTCAAGCTCTAAATACCGCCAATCCCTGCTGGCCAAACTTGGAATTCCCTTTGAGTGTGACTCACCCAACATCGACGAAACCCCTTTATCTGGCGAGACACCAGAAGCCCTAGTACAACGACTCGCACTTGAAAAAGCTAAAGCCGTTGCAGGAAAGCACAACAACAGTCTAGTCATAGGCTCAGACCAGGTAGCCACGCTCAATGGCTCCATCATCACCAAACCGGGGTCACACGCCTCGGCCGTGAAGCAGCTAGAACAGTCATCAGGGCAAGCCGTGAGCTTTATCACTGGACTGTGCTTGTTTGACAGCGCCAACAACAGCTACCAGCTCATCAGTGACCACTATAAAGTTCACTTTAAAACACTCTCTCGAGACCAAATTGAAGGTTATCTCAAGCAAGAACAGCCCTATGACTGCGCAGGCAGTTTTAAATCCGAAGGCCTAGGCATCGCACTATTCCATAAACTTGAGGGCGATGACCCCAACAGCCTAATAGGGCTGCCCATCATTCGATTGATTGAGATGCTCAGAACTCATAATATCGACCCATTAATACATTAATGGGTAATCTTGCGCCTGAACAGAATTGACCACACCCTCACCAATCGACAAACCCAAAGCCTTGGAAAGCTCTTCTATTAAATCCTTTTTACGACCATAAACAACAACCTCCTCCTGACCAACAATTTCTCGAGCCACAAAACCAGCACTTCCTAAGGCATCAACCAAACCCAGTTCCAGCGCTTGCTCACCATTCCAAATAAGGCCTGAATACAACTCGCTTGGGTCACCCTTTAAACGATCTCCTCGCCCATCTTTAACCGCCTTAATAAACTGTTGATGAGTGCTTCGCAAAACCTCTTGCCAAAATAACTGCTCATCTTCCTTGACCGGCGAAAAAGGATCGAGAAATGCCTTGTGCTCTCCAGAGGTAAAATGACGACGCTCAACTCCAAGCTTCTCCATAGTATCCACAAAACCAAAGCTTGAGGCGGTAACCCCAATAGAACCAACAAGGCTGGCTTTATCCGCATAAATTTCATCGGCCGCCGCCGCAATGTAATAAGCCCCAGATGCACCCAAATCACTGATTACCGCATAAACTTTTTTGTCGGGATGCAAGCCTCTCAAACGCTTAATCTCATCATAAACATAACCCGCTTGAACCGGGCTGCCACCAGGGCTGTTAATCGCCAAAATGACCGCCTTGGCTTGCTCACTCTCAAAGGCCGCTCTCAGACCTGAAACAATTTGATTGGCGTTGGCTTCAGAGTCTGCGGTAATTTTTCCTTTAATTGGCACCACTGCCGTATGCGGCCCTGCAGCCTGTTCATCGCCACTCATTCGAACTACAAATAAAATAAGAACAAAAAACAGATAAACAAAAGTTAATAATTTAAACACTGTCCCCCATCGACGCGCCCTTCGCTGCTCTTTAAAACTGGTGTGAGCCAGCTCTGCAACCAACTGCCAATCTCTATTGGGGCTCGAAGGATCAACCTCTGACACCAGCTTATCATTGGAACCAAATAATCCCATCTTTAATCCTCTTTTAATAACCAATTAGAAAATGCAGAAAACTCATCCACAACCAAAAGTGGATCAAACAACCGAAGGCGCTCATGATGATGAGCGCCATAGCTGACACCAACCCTCGGCATCCCAATGGCCTTCGCCATTGACATATCGTATTCGGTATCACCCACCATAATAGCCCTATCAGCCGACAGATCAAACCGACTCAACAATATCGATAGCATTTGCGGATCAGGCTTTGAAAGCGCTTCATCCGCGCAGCATGAACCATGAAACAATAATTCCAAGTCATGCTCTTTCAACCCCCTATCCAAACCTCGACGCGCTTTTCCCGTGGCTACCGCCAGCAAAAAGCCCGCATCACGCAAAGACTCCAATCCTTCTCTTACACCCTCAAACAGTGAGGAACCTTGATAGGTAGACACAAAAATATCGATATACGCCTGCTTAAGGCTCAACCTATCGGTCTCTGACAAAACAGGAAAAAGCGTTGCAATGGCCTCAGGCAAGCTCAAACCAATGATATTGCGAACATCGGCATCACTTACTTCAGGCAAAGCCAAGTTCGTAATCGCCGCCTGCATAGCTGACACAATACCATCTGCGGAGTCGCAAAGCGTCCCATCCCAATCAAAAATCAACAGCTCCGTCACAAGGGACTCAAATTATTCATAATAGATTGCCAGCGGTCATCCAATGGGGCACTAAGCTGCAAATCGCGCCCATCGGGTAGGCACAATGAAATGCTATATGCATGAAGATAAAGCCGCTTAGGCCCCAACTCACGAAAAACTCGATTATCCTCGGCAGACGTGTATTTTTCATCACCCACAATAGGGCAACCAACACTTGCACAGTGCACTCGAATTTGATGAGTGCGCCCAGTCACAGGCCGCGCTTCAACCAGTGTCGCTTCTTTAAAAGCATTAATGATGGCAAACTCTGTCAATGAAGGCTTAGCCCCCGCAACCTCCACTTTGGCCACCTTCACCAAACGCTCACCACTTTCCAGCTGATTTTTGACCAACGGCTTATTGACCTGAACCACCCTCTTTGGCCAACTGCCTACCACCAAAGCTCTATAAACCTTCTTTACCTTATTTTCCCGAAAGCAATCCTGAAGGTAACGCAACATCGAACGCTTCTTAGCTACCAAAATACAGCCTGACGTATCTCGATCCAATCTATGCACCAGCTCCATACCTGGAAGCTCGCGCCACACTCTCAACGCCTCGATAAGACCTAAGGAAACCCCACTACCACCATGCACCGCCAAACCATCAGGCTTGTTGACTACCAAAAGGCTTTCATCCTCATACATTACAGAAGCCTCTAAAACTCTTACCAAGTTTGGCGTTAGAGAACCTTCAGCGCGAGCCTCTGAAACTCTGATGGGAGGTATGCGAACCAAATCGTCTTCTTGCACACGATATTCTGGCTTTATTCGCTTTTTATTGACTCGAATTTCACCTTTTCGAAGCAATCGGTAAATGCGAGATTTTGGCACCCCCTTAAGACGCGACAACAAAAAATTGTCGATTCGCTGGCCGCCAAAGCCCTCGGGCACCTTGATAATAGTGACTTCAGAATGATTCATTGGCGTATGATACTGGGGACTTAGGCTATTGACCACTAATGAAATCAAAAGATGAAGAAATACCGGCCAATAAAAATCTAAGCCATTGAATACAGGGTTGATTACTGATATATTCTCAAACCAGATTGGATGGCTGTGCCCTCAATCTATGTAAACTGGTAAAACAAATCTACCAAAAACACTGAATTTCATAAACACCCCCTAAACTTTAGGGTGTTTATTTTGCTAAACACAACAGGGTTAGCCCTCTGTAGGAAAGCAAGTAGCAATGTATTGACTCGCTCAACAGTAGAACTGAGCACCTATATAAAACATGACAGTAATTTCGAAATAATCAGGATATTCAGGGCCTTAAAGATTCGCTGGCCAAATTATTACTACTAATCGCTACTGGTTTTCTTATCTAGGCATGGCCCAATAAGGAACCTACATGAAAAGAATGCTCATCAATGCCACACAACCTGAAGAGTTGAGGGTGGCACTTGTCGATGGACAGTGGCTTTACGATCTCGATATTGAAAACCGTCAGAGAGAACAAAAGAAAGACAATATCTACATCGGCAAAATAACCCGAGTAGAACCCAGCCTTGAAGCGGCATTTGTTGATTACGGCGCAGAACGCCACGGCTTCCTACCTCTTAAAGAAATCTCCAGAGAGTATTTTTGCAAAGACCCTAAAGAAGTTGATGGCCGCGTAAAAATCAAAGATGTTGTCAAGGAAGGCACCCATGTTATTGTGCAAGTCGATAAGGAAGAGCGGGGAAACAAAGGCGCAGCACTCACCACCTTTATCAGCCTTGCTGGACGCTACATGGTTTTAATGGCTAACAATCCCAGAGGAGGCGGCATTTCACGCCGAATCGAAGGAGATGATCGCAGTGCACTGAAAAATGTCATGTCTGAGCTTGAAGTTCCCCAAGGAATGAGCGTCATCGTTCGCACTGCCGGTATTGGGAGGGAAGCTAAAGAATTGCAGTGGGATTTAGACAACCTCTTAAGATTATGGTCATCAATCAAAGAAGAGGCCAGCAAAACCAAAGTACCCAACTTCCTCTTTCAAGAAAGCAACGTCATTATCCGCGCAATCAGAGACTACTTGAGACCAGAAGTGGGTGAAGTCATCATCGATGAAGCCAAAGCCTTCAATCTAGCCTGCGGCTTTGTTAAGCAAGTGATGCCGAGCTATCTCAACAAAATTAAGCTTTATGAAGAAACCACGCCCTTATTTAACCGCTTCCAAATTGAAAGCCAAATTGAAACCGCCTTTCAGCGGGAAGTTAAACTACCTTCAGGCGGCTCAATTGTCATTGATGTGACCGAAGCTTTAGTAGCTGTCGATATCAACTCAGCGCGCTCAACTAAAGGTTCTGATATTGAAGAAACAGCCTTGCAAACGAACCTAGAAGCGGCCGATGAAATCGCAAGACAACTGCGCCTTAGAGATATCGGAGGCCTGGTAGTCATTGATTTTATCGACATGCAAGCCAACCGCAACCAACGAGAAGTGGAAAAACGCGTATCTGATGCATTGACTATCGACAGAGCCAGAGTCCAAGTTGGTCGCATCTCCCGCTTTGGCTTACTCGAAATGTCTCGCCAACGGCTGCGCCCCTCTCTTGGCGAAACATCAGGCAAAATATGCCCTCGCTGTAGCGGCCAGGGTACAATCCGCACCACTCGCTCTATCGCTCTATCTATCCTTCGATTGGTTGAGGAAGAAGCGCAAAAAGAGCGCAGCGCGGAAATCAGAGCCATCACCCCTATCAAAGTGGCCACGTATTTACTTAATGAAAAACGCAAAGCCATCAGCGATATAGAAACGCGCAACTCAACTCGAGTGGTGATAGTACCCAACAGTGAAATGGTTACTCCGCACTACGACGTTCAACGCTTACGAGATGATGATACCGCATTGGGCTTTGAGACCAGCTATAAAATAACCTCAGCTGAAGATAATACCGAAAGCTCACTCAAGTATGGTGAAAGCCCTGCTCCTCTCCCTCAGCCTGCCGTGCAGCATTTAGCTCCAAGCGAGCCAGCGCCCACTAAGACCGTCGAAAAAGCACCCGGCTTTCTAGCTCAAATCGTTGGAAAAATAAAGGCAATGCTTGAGAACAAGACTGAAGAGTCTAAGCCAGCTGAAGAAGAGCAAAAGCCTAAGACAAACCGCAACCCCCGAAACAACAAAAATAATAATCGTCGGCGCAACAATAACCGCAGAGACAACGCTCAAAATCAAAAGGAGCGTAGCGTTAAACCAAAAGCCGACATTGATGAGGAGAGCAATAGCAGCCCTGAGAGCAAACCTGAGAGACGGCCCGGCAATCGTCGACCCAAGACCCAACAAAGAAAACGTGGGAACAAGGTTGAAAACACTGAAACTGAGAACCCAGAAGCAAGCACTCAGAGCGAGCCAGAATCGCCTACTCAAAAAACAAGAAAACCAAAATCAGACAGAAAAAACTCTGATAAAAGAGTGGATACGAACAAGCCTGAACAAAAGCAAGCTAGTGAACAGAAAAAAGCTGAGACAAAGGCTAACGATTCTGAAACGGCCCATGCCAAAACAATAAATAAGGCACAAACAGAGCCAAAACAAACAGCCGAACAGCCCATCACGGATGTAAAAGCAACAACAGAAAAGGAGACGCCTCCAGCAAGCCCAAACGATGCCATTAGCTTCGTCGGGGATACACACTTACCTGAGCCAGAAATTAAAGCCAGCAAACCAGCAAAAGCCAAGCGTCAACCCAAAAAAGCTGACAAAGTGGAATACACAAGAGCCAGCAATGACCCAAGAAGCAATCCAAAGCCAATTGGAGAAATTGCAATATTAACGGAGTCGATTGCAGCCTTTAACGGCAAACCTCTAAATACAGCAGAAGCGGCAAATATCGAGCACAAACCAAGAATGCTGGATAGACCCGCTAACGACCCAAGGAAAAAACAAGCTTAAACATAAGCGTCAAGGAAGACTTTTTAATATTTTACAGATTGGGACTTGCGAGTAAAAAAAACCTCTGTATAATCGCATTCCTCCGGTGGGGTGGCTGAGTGGTCGAAAGCGGCGGTCTTGAAAACCGTTGAGTGTAACAGCTCCCAGGGTTCGAATCCCTGCCCCACCGCCACTAACACTACAAAAACTCCAACACTCAATCCAAACAATAGAACTTGAAAAACCAACTAGGTCATACAATTCAAGTTAGCCAAAAACAGCAGACAATCCGGCCTTAGCAAAAGATCCTATATATCAATTTGTTATAAAAAAATTGACCACAAACAAATAGTGGTTGATTTTAAGTAAATTGTCGCTATTATAGCGGTAACGACAGTCAAATAAGGAGTAACCTAATGCAAGACTACTTTCCACAAAACCAAACTGCTGCCCTCAAAGACGAGGAAGTCAGCCTGGTTCTACGTAATACCTATGGCCTACTAGCACTTACCTTTCTTTTCAGTGCCATCTGTGCTGGAATTGGTGTAGCTATAAACTTTCCATCAATCGGCTTACTTACTCTGCTGCCTTTTTTCCTATTTCTCTGGTTGACAGAAAAGAATAAAAACAACGGCTGGGGCTTAGTATGGGTATTTGCATTGACCGGCTGGCTTGGTTTAACACTTGCGCCACTATTAAGCTTTGTTACCGCAACCAAAGGTCCTGACATTCTATTTATGGCACTTGGCGGTACAGCAATGATATTTTTTGCTTTATCTGGCTACGTTCTGACAACCAAAAAAGACCTAAGCTTTATGGGTGGCTTCTTAGCCGTTGGCATCACCATTGCCTTCGTTGCAGCCATTGCTAACTTTTTCCTCAATATCAGCGGATTGGGCCTTGCAATTAGTAGCATGTTCTTGTTGCTATCTTCTGGAATGATCGCCTGGCAAACCAGTGCTATTATTCATGGAGGCGAGACTAACTACATCTCTGCCACAGTCACACTGTTTGTATCAATCTACAATATTTTTGTTAGCTTGATTCAGTTGATTTACAGTTTCGTGAATGAATAAAGCCAACCAGTGTGGAACTCTAAACCTCGCCTAAAAGCGAGGTTTTTTATTGCCTATGAACTTTGGTCTGCTAATCACATCTTCACCTAGCCATCAAGCTAGTTATTCTGCTTATCAGTTTTGCTTTCATGCACTATCTCAAGGACACCAGATCTACCGGGTGTTTTTTTATGCAGATGCAGCCAATAGCGCCAATCAACTATCAACAGCACCACAAGATGAGCTTGACATCACCAGCCTTTGGGGCAAACTCATTGAAGAACATAACTTAGATGCGATAGTGTGTATCGCTGCGGGCATTAAGCGAGGTATTATTGACCAGGAACAAGCCACTCGCTACGAAAAATCGGCCGCCAGTTTAGATGCACGTTTCGAGCTATCTGGCCTTGGTCAATTAGCAGACATGAGCATTGTCTGTGATCGAATCATCACCTTTGGTGCTTAATGAAAGACGCAATGCAAAAGCCCATATTGTTCACAATGCGACACGCCCCCTTTGGCAACCATCTAGCCCAAGAGAGTTTAGAGGCCTTATTGGCGATGGCTATGTTTGAGCAAAATCTCTCCGCACTTTGGCTGGACGATGGAGTCTTTCAAATTATTGAATCACAAAATTCATCTCACATTTCTCAAAAGAGCCTGAGCACAATGAGTAGCAGCCTTGAACTGTATGGGCTTGAAAATCGCTACGTCTGCAAAGAATCACTGAAAACCAGAGGCCTGCTTGAACATCAGCTAGCGATTGACGCCATCCTTCTCTCATCCCAAGATGTGAGAGCGCTTTTACAAAAACAGCAACAGATCATCTCATTCTAATGATATTGCATACACTGAATCGCTCTCCATTTACTCACAACCACTTATCTCTATGCCTTAAGAGAATGAGCACTAATGACGCTCTGTTACTGCTGGAGGATGGCGTCTTGGCGGCACTTCAATCACAACCTCTTGCTGAAAGCATTAAAAACATCAAATGTTTCGCCATTGCTAACGATATCGAGGCTCGGGGCCTGACAAGCTTAATACCCAACATCACACTCATTGATTTCAATCGCTTTGTAGAGCTAAGCTGCGAATACGATACTGTACTGAGCTGGTACTAATATGTTTGACAAAGAAGGTTATCTACAAGACATCACTCAATGGAGTGAGTCAATTGCTCAAGATATCGCCTCAAAAGAAGGCATTAGCCTAACACACGAACACTGGGAAATTATTCTCTTATTAAGAGATTTTTATCATGAAAAATCCCTATCTCCCCCGATGCGCATTTTTGTAAAACTGATTAAAGAAGCCTTGGGACCAACCAAAGGCAATAGCATTTATTTGCATCAGCTCTTTTTATCCAGCCCGGCAAAAATGGCTGCAAAAATTGCCGGCTTACCTAAACCCACTAACTGCTTATAAAATTATGATTTCAGATTACCAAGCCCAACTCGACGAAAAAGTCGCGAGATTACAACAACTGCTTAATACTAGCCCAGACATTGAACTCGAAATCTTTCAATCCCCTCCCCTACATTATCGAATGCGAGCGGAGTTTAAAATTTGGCACCAAGATGGGCAGGCTCATTACGCGATGCACGAACCTGGTGAAAAAAACAAACCCTACATTATCACGGATTTTCCACAGGCCAGTAAAAGCATTACTCATTTAATGCCAACATTATTGGAGCATATCAATCAAAACGAAATATTAAAGCACAAATTATTTCAAATAGAATTCTTATCAACCCTTACCGGTGAAGTGTTAGTCACATTGATTTACCACAGAACACTTAACGAGCAATGGCTTAATACTGCCAAACAAATGAGCGAAACACTGCATTGCTCTCTCATTGGACGAAGCCGCAAACAAAAATTAGTTCTCGATAAAGATTTTGTCATAGAAACACTCACCGTGAATCAGCGGCAGTATCAATATCAACAAGTAGAAAGCAGTTTCACCCAACCCAATGCTTATGTATGCGAACAAATGTTAAGCTGGGCGTGCGATGCTTGTTCGAAAACGACTAACCAAGACTTATTGGAACTGTATTGTGGCAACGGCAACTTTACCATTCCTTTATCACAATATTTTAATCGGGTACTTGCGACTGAAATCTCAAAAACGTCGGTAAAATCCGCTATCTATAATGCCGAACTCAATAACATTAAAAATATTTCTTTACTGAGAATGTCGAGCGAAGAATTTTCACAAGCCAAAGATGGTTTAAGGGAATTTAGGAGACTTAAAGACATGTCTTTAAACGACTATGATTTTTCTTGTGTTTTAGTTGATCCACCCAGGTCAGGCGTTGATGATCACACACTGAACATTATTAAAGGCATCGACACGATTATTTATATTTCATGTAACCCTGAAACACTAAAAGAAAACTTAAACACGTTGCTGGTTAGCCATCAACTAGAAAAAGTGGCTCTTTTTGATCAATTTCCCTACACGCACCACATCGAGTGTGGCGTTATTTTAAAGAAACGCTAAATAAAATAAATTTATTTGTACCAATCACACTCGTCCGCAGATCGGAAGAGCACACGTCTGAA
>CAXQRU010000162.1:0-3361 GCA_964226685.1 Polaribacter sp.
CAACAATTCAAAGTTTCCCTATCGGTAAAATGTTAGTGTTCAGTTATAAAAAAACAGTCTAAAAATAATTAATCGTTTTTCTGTTTACAGCTCCTCTCATGTCAACAACCACTTTCTTCGGGCGAAAAAAAACCCGGAAAGCCAAAAAGCCTTCCGGGTTTTATCGATAAAAAGTCTCTGGAAGGCGATGCCTACCAGATGTACTATTTAGCAGGCAAAATACGAGCGTGAACGTTCTTTGGATAGATCGCTCGGGCACGTACAGAGACTACTTTTGATAATATTAAAATACATCTTTAAAAAAACCTTAATGATTGGAGCTATTATAGCGAGTTCTTCCAATAAATCTATAAGCCAAACGAGTACTAGGTAATATCGTGTAATTGATGTTGAACCTGACAAAATCTAGGTCTGGCTTTGGCCAATACACTAAGTGGCTTTTATAGATGAAGCCTGAAAACCCAGAAACAAATTTGATGAGAAGGCATTAAGAGGACGCTATTATCGCGAGTTATCAAAATAAGGATACCTAACCGTACTTTGAAAGTATCGCGTAGGCCATCCCCAACACCAAAATTAAAGGGCAAAAATAGCGAGTATCGAGCGTTGAGAAGCGGCTGTTTTTGATTTTCTTAAAAAAACCCACATATTTAAAATCACCAATCGCTCGGATTAAAAAGACAACCGACACGGCGTACCCTAAATAAGGCAACCCTCCTTCATACAAATAAAATGGCAACAACGAAAGCAAACTGAGGCAACATGCCACCAAAAACGTCAGGCCTAAAACTCCCTCCCTCCAAACGAGGGCCTGCTGAATCCAAGCCATAATGCCCACCAAAAGCCCAATAAAAATGAATGGCCGCCGCCAGACCCATAACTGTAGAAACCATAATGGCCAACATCAACATCACCAAAACCTTTGAAAATAAACGGTTCGGCATTCTACCGAAGAACCAAACAACTTATTCCACATAAAAATTCAGTAAAAACAATTAGTTAATAGAGAACAATGCTATTCCCGCTCATTAGGTCAAAATTTTGAGTGTTTTTTAACCTAGACTGCATCTAAATCAACAACCAGATTCGTTTTAGTAGAAAATTTGCACAACGGAGAACAACCATGACCGCAAATAATGAGATGAAAATTGAGCATTTATCAATAGATATCAAATGGTTATCTAAGTTCATAGGACTTGCCTGCCCCAAAAAAATGACTCAGACGATTGAGCACTCATTGCATGAACAGATCGAACATATCGATTACTCGGAATATGGGCTTCCTCATCAAGATTTCTGATAGGATCCGCTATTTCTCCATTTAAAATCGTGCTCGATAAGCTGATGGTGTGACGCCCATCGCTTTTATAAACAAACGCCGGAAAACACTATCGTCTGAATATCCTATTTGCAAGGCAATGTCTTTTATCGTTTTATCGGTGGTATTCAATAAGGTACAGGCGTGATTGATTCGAATACGATCAATAAATACCTTTGGTGTTTCTCCTGTTAGCTTTTTGATTTTTCGATTCAGTGTTCGATCAGATACAGCCAAGCTTTGTGCTAAATCAAGTGGGCTAATGGTTTGATAGTGCGCCTGTCGAATTCGATATTCCGCTTCTACTAAAAAAGGGTCCGCTGACATCTTAAAACCGGGAGGGACATACATTTTTTGAGATTTGGGCGTTGTTTCGACCACCGCAAAATCCGACATAAGCTTGACAATATCATCGCCAGCAAGCTCTTTGACGATACGCAAGGTAATATTGACCCAAGACAATGGGCCACCGGCTGTCACAATGCCTTTATCGGCAATCAAATCGCTCGCCCACACAGCATTGGACTTTGGAAAACGCTTTCTCATCTCATCGTGCAGCCACCAAGTTGTAGTACAACGACGATGATCCAATAGACCTGCTTCTCCAATGGCAAAAACACCGCTGCATGAGCCACCCAACCAAGCACCTCGCCGATAATGATGCACCAACCACGATTTCGCCTGTTGGCTAATCAAGCTAGTAGGAGGATGCCCCTGTTGATTGGGCGTAAAGCCCGGCACAATGATAGCATCGCAGGATATAACCGAGCCAAAATCGGTATCTACAGCCATTTGACGACCTCGGCTGTCAGTAACGGGGGAACCATCATCACTAGCGAGCAAGACTTTGGGACTCCATTGCCGTGAAGCCTGCTGCGATTCTCGGATGAACCCCAAACCACTCAAGGAAAATAGATCTAAGATGCCCATTAGCGCTGATGGCAAGGCATGATTAAAGGCGGCAATGACGATCGTACTCATGAAAAACCAAATGGCAAATATTGCCTGTATATTGTCTTTTTTGACACTACTGGTCAAGAGTCTCTACTCCATACAATAGCACCTCAATTCACAAACGAGGTCAAATCATGAAAAAACAAGCCATCAATTTTTTAGCTTCAAGCCTAACAGCCTTAAGTGCGAATGCCCAAATAACTCTAACACAAGCCACTTATATTCCACTGGAAGCCGAAGCCAATCAAGGCCAGAACTTATCAGAGTTTTTAGTTCAGGGCGCCGAATTAGTGGCGAAAACCGAGCCCAATACTACCCTTTGGTTCGCACTTAAAGCAGAAAATGGCAACTTCGCTATCGTTGATTTTTTCCCAAATGCGGCGGCACGCGCGGAGCACTTTGACGGAAAGGTTGCCGAGGCACTCAAGCTAAATGCAAAAAAACTCGTAGCCGGAGGTTGGGAGCAAGGCGTATTGGCCAAAGTGCGTAACTTTTCGGTCATTTCCTACAAGATGCCGACACAACAAAAAGCCACAGAAGCCACCTATATTTTACTGCAAACCCAAGACGGTAAAGGACCGGCACTCGAAAATTTACTCACCGACGCGGCCGAAATCGTAGCAACAACTGAGCCCGACACCCTACTCTGGACTGCTTTAAAATTGGATCATAATACCTACGCTATTTTCGACACGTTCACAGATCAACATGGCAGGCAAGCGCACTTTGAGGGAAAAGTTGCAGGACTGCTTAAAGCTCAATCAAACGAGTTAATCGTTGGTGGCTGGGAAGGTGTTCTGAGTAATGTTCATCATTTTGAGATCATTGCAGAAAAGTAAATGACATACCTAGCTCATGGAATGAGCTAATGCAGATCATGCTTAGGGTGGCTATGCTTGCTACAACGTAACATTATCTCTCCACGATGAACATTGATTGATAATTTCGCACTCAGGCAAAGATTCTTTAAGCTTTTCTAGCGCACCAAGGGTGAGCCATTCACTCGAAAAGACCACCTGCTCTAAATTGGTTAGCTCCCCCAAAATTATTACACTTTGATCTCTTATATCTATACCTTTTAAATTTAAG
>CAXQRU010000163.1:0-3787 GCA_964226685.1 Polaribacter sp.
CGTGACTGGAGTTCAGACGTGTGCTCTTCCGATCTGTGTTTTTATATACAGTATTTGTTTATTTATACAGTATTGTTTATTCTATGGCAAGACTTTTTTATATTTCCTTGACAGCGATTCCCATCGATCGTATGTTGCGGCTATCTTATTGATTATTTGGTGTTATCTATTATGGCAATTGGACCACTTATGCTCGATGTCGAGGGTTATGAACTCACAGATGAAGATAAAGAGCTTTTGCAACACCCTATTGTTGGTGGCGTTATTTATTTTGCACGCAACTTCCAGTCTCCCGAACAAGTGAGTGAGCTCACCTCGCAAATTAGGGCTATTCGTCCAGAACTGTTAATAGCAGTCGATCAGGAAGGGGGGCGAGTTCAGCGTTTTAAATCGCCTCTGACGCGTATTCCTCCCATGCAAAGCTTTTCGCCATTGTTTGAGAAAAATGAATCCTCAACTCTTCAGACGTTGATCAACTGTGGGTGGCTATTAGCATCAGAGCTAAAAACCATGGGTATTGATTTTAGCTTCACTCCAGTGCTAGATGTTGATAAGTGTTTTTGTGAAGTAATTGCTAACCGCTCTTTCAGCGAAAACCCTGCTCATGTCACCGCTATGGCGGGGGCTTTGATCGAGGGTTTACATGAAGCTGGTATGGCCGTTGTGGGCAAGCATTTTCCTGGTCATGGTGGCGTATCCGGCGATAGTCATCATGTCTTACCGATTGATAACCGAAGCATCCATGAATTAAGTGAAAAAGATTTGTTACCCTTTATGTCCTTGTCTGAAGAATTGGATGCAATCATGCCGGCTCATATCCGCTTTCCTAAAGTTGATGAGAACCCAGTTTGTTTCTCCAAGACTTGGTTGAAGTCTGTATTGAGGGACGATTGTGGCTTTACAGGAGCTATCATGAGCGATGATCTCAGTATGGCTGGTGCCCATGGTATGGGAACCTATGCTGAGCGAGCAAGGGCGGCTATGGCGGGTGGCTGCGATATGGTTCTGGTTTGCAATAATCGTGAGGGTGCTATAGAGGTGCTTGATGTATTAGAGCCTTTAAGTAGCGAATCAGAGTCACGCCTACAAAAGATGCGTTTACGAGATAATAAGCCAATGTCCTTTGGCGAGCTAAAAAATATGGAGCGTTGGCAGAAAACAAATGCCTTATTATCGGTTTTATCGGGAGACTCTTGATGAGTGTTCTAGACCGAGCCGAATTGCTATACGATCATCATCAAATTGATCGCTCTCTTACGCAAATGGCCAATCAAATTGCTCACGATTTGCCTGGCCCTTTAACGGTAATTGGCGTAATGACGGGAGCTTTAGTCACCATGGGGCATCTCTTGGTTAAAATGCCACAAGAAGTCACCGTTGATTATCTTCATATTAGTCGCTACAAAAATAATTTAGAAGGCAGTGAGCAGTTGGATTGGTTGGCTTATCCTGCCACAAATCTTAAAAATAAAACGGTATTGATCGTAGATGACATCTTTGATGAGGGTGTCACCCTAGCTGCGGCTAAACAGTACTGTTTAGATCGTGGGGCCAGCTTAGTAAAGAGTTGTGTTCTCATCAACAAAGAGCGTCCACGAGGGAATGTGGAGCCAGATTATTTTGCAATGCGGGTACCTGATCGTTATGTTTTTGGGTTTGGTATGGACTATCAGCAACTTTATCGCAACCAAGCCGGCATTTATTCTCTTCATCTTGATGATCAACCTTAATTGAAAATGCAAGCGGCTATTGGTGTCATTGGTGGGTCTGGCTTATCATCACTGGCATGTCTGGAAGGACAGCATCAACAGGTGGTTTCGACACCATTTGGCCTAGTAAATACTTTGTTGGGGCAAGTGGACAACAAGCCTGTGGTATTTATTCCTCGTCATGGTTTGGATCATAATGTGCCGCCTCACAAGGTAAACTACCGCGCCAATTTGTGGGCATTAAAAGCATGTTCTGTCACGCAAATATTTGCTTTTAATGTTGTCGGAGGTATCTCGGAGCGCATGCACCCTGGAAACTTTGTTCTAGCCGATCAATTAATTGATTATACCTGGGGTAGAGAACACACTTACCACGATGGCAATCACTATTCTGATTTGCCTGAATTGGCTTATGCCGATATGACACAGCCAATTATTATGCACTCAAAATTATACAAACAGGTATTTACAAGCCTCCAATTACCGTATGTGATGGGTGCTGTTTACGGCTGTACCCAAGGTCCACGCTTAGAAACGCCTGTCGAAATTAGTCGCCTGGCTAAAGATGGTTGTGATGTTGTGGGAATGACAGCCATGCCTGA
Source organism: Polaribacter sp. (assembly GCA_964226685.1). Classification (GTDB taxonomy): domain Bacteria; phylum Pseudomonadota; class Gammaproteobacteria; order Pseudomonadales; family Cellvibrionaceae; genus CAXQRU01. Next base: position 2,312 of record CAXQRU010000163.1, read on the forward strand.
AGCTGCCCTTGCCCGGGAGCTCTCGCTAAACTACTCCATGATTAGCTATGTCGTTAATTGGGCAGCAGGTGTTAATAATAACAACCCTTGTTTTGAAGAGATTATGGAAGAAGTGCATAAGGGCGCTCAAAAAGCCAACGAAGTTTTCCCTTTAATTATAAAAATAATGAACAACTAATACTATTGGGCTATATACAGCGGCCACAATACATTTCAGACTAGACAGCTAATACTTAAAAATAATGAGGGTATTCATGGGTTCTAGGGTGTCTGGAGTTGTTAAGTGGTTCAATAATACTAGAGGTTATGGCTTTATTAATGCCGATAACAACTCAGAAGATATTTTTGTTCACTATCGTAATATTCGTGGTGAGGGTTATCGCTCCTTAAATGAGGGCCAGCCCGTAGAGTTTGAGGTTGCCAAAGGCGCCAAAGGTTGGCAGGCGGAAGATGTTGTTCCTACAGAGGTGGATTAAGCTAACGCTTAATCCACTGTTACCTTTTGGCACGTAGTTGATCAAATAGCTTTAATGTTTCAGAAATTCGTAGGTCAGCACTTTGCATTGAACGCTGCATTTTTAAATGGTTGGCACCTTTGAGTTGAAAGATTTGAGGTTGGCTCTGCACCAATTTTACAATCGCTAAAGGATCGATATTAGGTTGCTTGGAGAATTCAAGCGTCAATTGGTTTGCACTGGCTTCGGCCTTTACAATGCCTAACTCTTCAGCCAGTAGCTTTATATCTGTAACAGCAAATAAATATTTGACTTCATTGGGTAGCAAACCAAAACGATCAATCATTTCAACTTGTAATGATTCCAATTCATTGCGATGCTCAATGGCGGATAATCGCTTATACAGCGTCAGGCGAGTGTGAACATCTGGTAAATATTCAGCAGGGATTAATGCCGGAATTCTAAGATTAATGTCAGTATTGTGGAACAAGAGTTCGTTGACCTCAGATTGTTTGCCAGCTTGTAAAGCTTTGACGGTTTGATTAAGCATTTCCATGTACAAGCTAAAGCCAATGGTGTGCATTTGCCCACTTTGTTCATCACCCAGTAATTCTCCAGCACCTCGAATTTCTAAATCATGTGTGGCCAATGTGAAACCGGCCCCAAGGTCTTGAGTATTGGCAATGGCTTCTAGGCGCTTATGGGCATCTTTGGTCATGGTTTTGGGCGTTGGCGTTAAAAGATAAGCGTAGGCTTGATGGTGTGAACGACCGACTCGCCCCCGTAGTTGGTGTAGCTGCGCCAAACCAAATTTATCAGAGCGTTCGATAATAATAGTATTGGCGTTGGGGATATCAATGCCTGTTTCAATAATGGTCGAGCAAACTAAAATATTAGAACGATGGTGATAGAAATCACTCATGACTTGCTCTAGTTCACGCTCACGTAGTTGTCCATGAGCGACGCTAATGCGAGCGTCTGGAACTAATTCATTTAATTCTTGAGATCGGAAGAGCACACG
>CAXQRU010000164.1:0-8871 GCA_964226685.1 Polaribacter sp.
CGGCGACCACCGAGATCTACACCAGCTTATCCACTCTTTCCCTACACGACGCTCTTCCGATCTTAGACGTTATACGTTCGATAACACCACTCGATACCGAGCCTGGCCAGATTTCAAATGCTCTAAAGCCTCATTGATTTTTTCCATCGCAAACACCTCCACTTGCGGCTTAATATTATGCCGCTTGGCAAACGCTAACATTTGCTCGATGGTCGCAGGGCTGCCTACTGGCGAGCCGGATATCGATCTTTGCCCAGCCAAAAGAGGAAACACACCGACATCAAGCGGCTCCAAGGTTGCACCCACAAAATGCAGCCTCCCTTTGGGTTTTAGTGTTGCCAAATATAAATTCCAGTCCAACTTCACATTGACGGTAGAGATAATAAAATCAAAGCTCTCCGCAGCCGCTTCTAGCTCAGAGGGATCTTTAGAGCTTAACGTTTTATGCGCACCCAATTCCAGGGCTTCTTGCCGCTTGGATTCACTGGAGGTAAACGCCGTGACCTCACAGCCCCAGGCATTGAGAAACTGCAGCGCAATATGCCCAAGTCCCCCTATACCGATGACCGCCACTTTATCAGTTGGCTTAACATCAAACTGCACCAAAGGATTGAAGACGGTGATACCACCGCACAATAAAGGCCCAGCCGATTGCAAATCTATTCCATCGGGAATTTGCACAACACTGGCACAGTCTGCTCGAACTTTTTCAGCAAATCCACCGTGGTGAGCCACAATGGTTCCCTGAGCATTTCCACAAAGATTTTGATCTCCGGTTTTGCAAGGATGGCAATGACCGCAATAGCCAGAGTGCCAACCTAAACCCACCGTAGCACCAGGCTCTAAATTACTCACACCACTACCCACTGCCGCAACTTTACCAATGACCTCATGGCCACCCACCAAAGGGTACTGACTAAAACCCCATTCGTTATCGATCATACTAAGGTCACTATGGCAGACCCCACAATACATGACATCAATCTCTACTTCAGTGGCCGATAACTCGCCCACCTCATAAGTAAACGCTTGCACTTCTCCACCCGCTTTTTTGGCGGCATACGCATTAATCTTTGTTTGACTCATATAAAAACCTGCTTGATTTGGTCAATGGATATTTCCGAAACGAAAATGAGAAAGGGTCGAACCGATTTAGCTCACACATACTATTGAGGCGGGCCTACACCATTTCAATGGTCGTCGTTTTGTAATACTTATTTCGTATTGTGCTTACCTCGGGTCTAGGGTAACGTTAGGGATTGACTAAAAGAAAAAGAATAAAAAAAGATTCTGGTGACACCCTGCGCATTATTCACTCAAACATCTCCCGAATCTCAATCGAACAACAAAACAATCAGAGAATCACATGAGTAAGGCATCTTTATTACGGTTAGGAGCTAAATTAACGTTGCGCCTTTGCCCACAACTGAGCATTGGCAATACAGTGATTTTATCTCGCTGGCAAGACATTCATAACGTGCTGAATCGCGACTTAGACTTTGCCATAGAGCCGATCAATCAAAAGCGTATCGAGCGCGTCAATGGCCCTTTTATTTTGGGTCTTGATCGAAGTAAACGCCATCAACGCGAGCGCGATGCACTTTACCAAGCCATGCGCTTGATCGATTTAAACGCCATCGAATCCAATACCCAAATACAAGCAAACGCTTGTCTTGATAAGATCTCAAATGGTCAGTCGATCAATATCGTCAACCAATACGCCAGGCCCATCGCCTCGTTAAATGCCACCCTACTCACCGGTATCCAAGGCCCTGATAATGACAGCCAAATGCAAGTCGCTAGGGCACTGTTTCACGAGCTGTTTTTAAATCTCGGAGAAGATAAAAGCGTTCAGAAAAAAGCGATCGAGCAATCGGCCTTTTTAAAAGAGTGGTGCCTAGATATCATCTCAAAACAACGGGAAATGGCAGCCACTAAAGACGATATGATAGGCCGCCTGGTGCTGGCGAATGTGCTCGATGACGATGCCATTCGTCGCACAGTATCGGGCATGTTTGTGGGCGCTATCGATACCACCGCCACTTGTGTGGCTCAAATTATTTGGACGCTGGTCAATCACCGTCATTGGCACCGTCAAGTGAAACGAGATCTCGATGCCCCTGAAAAAATGCGCAAATGGTGCTGGGAAGCATTGCGGTTCTGGCCTCACAATCCAATCATCCTGAGGCAGGCGACTAGAGATACCGAGGTTGGCAACAAACGCATCAAAAAAGGACAAACCATTGCTTGCTTTACACTGGCAGGCATGCACGACCCAAGTGTATTTTCGCGGCCTAACCGCATTCAACTCGACCGAGCCGAACAACACTATTTACATTTTGGTGCCGGCCTTCACCCCTGCGCGGGACGCGCCATCAACGGCATCCAAATCCCACAGTTGGTGACCCAACTACTACGCAGAAACCCAATGATTCAAGGCGCCATTGATTTTGATGGTCCATTCCCAGACCGCCTAATGGTGACACTACAATCTTAATTGGAACACGCTATGACCCACTCATTTATTAATATTGTTATTGAGCTAACACCCGAACAAGAACAACCCGTCAGCCAGGCGCTAGACGCGCTCGGGAACCCTTTGAAAGAACCTCTTAAAAGCATCATTGATGATTTTTCTCGATTGCACTTTTTTAGCCTGACGGTCGTTCCTAGCGATGTGAATACCGCGCCATTTTTGGTGTTTGAATTATCAGCCGATGGCGATGAGGAAAGCCTTCTTGAAGAACTCGCCAATGCCGTAGGGCAACATGTGGATGCCGTGTTCGCCCCTCTTAAAGCGCCCACTCAACCACTCTCTAAATTTTGGCTCGACAATCGCGTCAAAACCAGCTTAGGTTTTTTTGGCACACCGGGTGTTGCTCACGATGGCTCACCGGGCATGAGCGTTCAGCGTATTCGCGAGGAGGCCGAACAAGCTCAACTGATTACCCGAGCTTTTCACCAAATTGAGCGATCACCGAGCGCGCTTGAAACCTTGATGAAAATCCGCAAAACGGTCGACATTGACTGCAAACCCAAGCCCTGCCCAATGCTCGAACCCGGCAAACCGGGGAGCATTTTGAGCGGCGTGTTATCCAATATTGTCAACTTGGTAACCACACTCATGTGGCCACTGATTTTACTGGCCTTAATCATGAGTGGTTGGATGAGTTTTGCTTCACTTGAAGGCTATTCTGTTAGCAGCGTCCTTACCGCTATCATCATGACGCTGTTCACGACGGTTGCTGGCAGCGCCACCTTGATTATCATATCAACCGCATTGGCCTACCGAAAACTCAGACAACTCGAAACCACGGATGCCCCCGATGACTCGCCACCTGACCTGCAAAAAATGAGCGCGATTCGTGCCCGAGAAGATCATTATGCCCAAAACCATTTGGCGGGCGTATCGATTATGAAACCCGGCCTCGTTCGCACGCTAGCATTACGGCTGGTTTTTTGGCTAGTGGCCACACTCAAAAAATCTCTGTACCGCCCAGGCTTTTTGGGCGATATCGGCACCATCCATTTTGCTCGTTGGTTTATTATTCCAGGCACCAACCGATTATTATTTTTCAGCAACTATGGCGGCAGTTGGGAAAGCTATCTCGAAGACTTTATCAATAAAGCCAGCAATGGCTTAACGGGTGTATGGAGCAATACCGTTGGCTTTCCAAGAACCAACAACCTAGTACTCGATGGCGCCACCGATGGCGACCGCTTTAAGCGCTGGGCCAGACGCCAACAAAACCCAACGCTGTGCTGGTACTGCGCCTACCCCACCCTCACCACCGCCACCATTCGCAATAATGCGGCCATCGTTCAGGGTTTTGCGGGCATCAGTACCGAAACCGAAGCCCGCGATTGGCTGATGCTATTTGGCTCTCAAGTATTGCCGCGTACCGAATTGCAATCGGACAATATTCAAGGATTATTGTTTGGTGGTTTTGGCCCACTGCCCTGTGCGAGCTGCTTAACACTATCGCTACCCGAAGACACTCTCAAAAGTAAACAATGGCTTAACGCAGTACTGCCATTAATCCACTTTGGCGATCATAGGCCCAGCGGCAAGGACAATGCTTTTATTATTGCTCTTTCCGCAACGGGACTCAAAAAGCTCGGCTTAACGTCAGAAGAAATGACCAGTTTTCCACACGCCTTTGTCGATGGCATGGCTAACCGAGCCGCCATCTTGGGCGATCACGGCAAAAACGATCCTAGCGCCTGGCTATGGGGTGGCGAGCGCAAGGTGGATGCCGCTCTACTCATATACAGCCCCAACCCAGAGACGCTTGAGCAATGTATTCAGCAAGAAAACACTCGCCTACAAACGCATGGCGGCGAGCTGGTCTACACCGTACCGTTAAAACAATTACCCCCGAAAGGCACACCGATCAGAGAGCCTTTTGGTTTTGTGGATGGCGTCTCTCAGCAAGTGATTCGAGGGATAGGCCGACATAAACCCGGCACGAATGACTTGCATATTATCGAGCCAGGCGAATTTATTATGGGTTACCCCGATGGCCTAGGCACCTACCCGCAAACGCCATCGACCCCTGCGATCAATGATAGCGATAACGATTTATACTCCACACCCAACTCCTGGCCCGAGCAACGCCCCAACTTTTCAGAGAGCCTTGCCAACCAGCAACGTGACCTGGGGCGAGATGGAAGCTTTATGGTCATCCGCCAACTCGAACAAGACTACCAAGGCTTTCAAGCCATGCTAAAAGAGCAGGCACAATCACTAAACGAGCAGATAGAGGGCATCGATATTACTCCCGAATGGCTCGGCGCCAAAATGATTGGCCGCTGGCAAGATGGCTCTTCACTGGTACGCAACCCCTACTATCCAGCCAGTGAAAAATATCCAGATGCCAAACCCGATAACGACTTTCTCTTTGGCAAAGAAGACCCTCAAGGTCTTCGCTGTCCCTTTGGCTCACACATCCGCCGAGCCAACCCGCGCGATAGCCAAGCACCCAAATCTAAAGAGCAAATCAACATCACCAATCGCCACCGCATACTCAGGGCTGGACGAATTTATGAAGACGGCGACCAACAAGGCCTACTATTTGTTGCCTTAAATGGCGATATTGAGCGGCAATTTGAGTTCATACAACAAACCTGGCTCAACAACGCCAATTTTCATGGTCTCAACCGGGAAATGGACCCGTTGTTTAGCCAGGAACCCGCCAGCCAATACTCGATCCCCATGCGCGATGGCAGCCGCTGCGCTTTCAACATGCAATCTTTTATCACCACCAAAGGCGGAGAATACTTTTTTCTACCAGGAAAACAGACCCTGAGATTTTTAACCAGGGAGCGATAATCGGCCACACTCGGCAGACTCAGCCAGCCTCAAGTCGGCTGAGCTTGCCCTTCGACAAACTCAAGAAACCTTGACGCAGTTCCGAAAACAGACGATCAAAGCTATAGCTACACGAGAAAATTATGCTAACATTGACGACTTTATAAACAAGACCTTTGGGTTAACACCGCAAAACCAACGACGTTAAGGGGCAACATCGAATGCCGATCTACATACTCTCAATCATTCTTCAAGTCGCATTCGTTATACACATTGTTAAAACGGGACGAAGCACGACATGGATATGGATTGTAATTGTGCTGCCCTTAGCCGGCGCCATTGCCTACTTTGTGCTAGAAGTCCTGCCTGAATTGTCCAACAGCCGAACGGGAAGAGCCGCCAGTCGCAAAATTAGCAATACCATCAACCCCAATAGGGATATCAATCGAGCCGCAAACAGACTTTCCATCTCCGATACCGTTGAAAACAATATGCGTCTTGCTGACGAATGCTTGAATAAAGCCTTGTATCAAGAGGCCAAAACGCTCTATGAAAAGTGTTTGACGGGTATTCATGCCAATGAACCTCATCTACTAGTGGGGCTGGCAAAATCAGAGTTCATGTTAGGAAACTACAGCAAAACCCAGTCTATTTTGGATCAACTCATTGCCTCCAACCCCGACTACAAAAATCAAGACGCTCATCTTTTGTATGCGAGGACGCTGGAGAGCTTAAACCAGATCTCTGGCGCTTTACATGAATACGAAGTGCTGCACGGCTACTTTTCAGGCCCTGAAGCATCCCTCTACTACGCGCTTTTTCTAAAATCCCAAGGACAAGCCGATACGGCCTGTAGCGTACTAGAAAGCATTCTTGATATCGCTAAGAAATCCAGCAAACACTATAGCTCGCTGCACAAAGATATTTTACGAAGAGTGAAGACAGAGCTTAAACTGCTTGAGAAAAAATAAAGCATTTTCAATGAGTAGACTCAGCCGCTGTTGTAACGAGGTCAACCAATCCATATCAAACTTCAACTGGCATCCTGGTGCCACTCTCGCTTAAAGCACAAGGGCGAAACCTCAGAAAAGCTTGACAAGGCCAGATGACTCTGGCCTTGTCAACTAAGTTTTAAACACCCGGAGGATCGTAATCCTCCAGCTCACCATTTACTAGGGCATGCCCCCCCAAATACATTCCATATCCGAGCCCCCCTGCAATCAAGAGACAACACGCAATGGCTCCCACCACCTCGCAGATCTCTTTGCAGCGTCCGCTATCGCATGAATTCGCCTGCATCCGGCTCCGACCTATATTGCTTGCGTTGGTAGGCACTTCACTCGGAAGATTACCACCATGAGGTATAGCTAACATAAAAACTCCTTTTAACAATTTACTCTCGTTTCCAACCCTCGAGAGCCTAGGGCATGAAAAGTATAGAGTTTTTAGCGCCAAAGGAATAGATAGAAAAATAATTATAAAATAGATAGTCTACTGGCAATAATTTACCCATTAAGGCATTGTTCATGGAATCCATTGACTACAAAATCAACGAAACGATAACGACCGAACAGTTCATCACACTGTTAAACGAGTCAACACTGGGGGAGCGCCGACCCATTGATGATATCGATTGCATGCAAGGCATGATCACCAATAGCAACCTCATCGTCAGCGCTTGGCAAGACGACAAACTGATCGGCATTGCCAGAAGCCTCACCGACTTTCACTACGCCTGCTACCTTTCAGATTTGGCCGTCAGCAAGGATTACCAGCGATCAGGCATTGGCAAGCAACTTCAAATTCTCACCCAAGAGCAACTGGGGCCGCGCTGTAAAATCATTTTATTGGCCGCACCCGCCGCCAATGAGTACTACCAACATATTGGCTTTTCACACAATCCTCGCTGCTGGATACTAGACCAAAAGCTGGCTCCCAATACTCAGGAAATCAAATGACAGTAAACTTCAGACTCGCAGACACAACAGACGCTGAGACCATCGCAAAGATGGTGCTCACACTTACAAAAGAAATATCGAAGCAATCTCAAACCCAACTTTTTGACATCAATTTGAATGACACCATCGAAAGATGTAAAAACCTGCTGAATGATGGGCACTATTCTGCAATCCTATGCTATCGAGATTCACAACCCATTGGAGTGGCTACTTTTACAGAAACCTACGCGCTCTATGCGGGCGGCAAAATGGGTGTTATTCAAGAATTTTATATAGCCTCGCCAGAACGATCTGCAGGCGCCGGCTCTAAGCTACTGAATCAGGTTAGACATTACGGAAAAAGTAATAACTGGGCTTGCATCGAATTATGCACTCCGCCACTACCAGAATTCGATCGCACACTACTGTTTTACGAAAAGAACGGCTTAATTGCAGTAGGCGGAAGAAAAATGCGTGAATTCATCTAAAGATTAAAAGATTAGACCACTGAGAAAAAACGGGCCTAGGCCCGTTTTTTTAAGATTAAGCGATGAGCGATGCTTTGATTTTGTTCATCGCATTCTTCTCTAACTGACGAATACGCTCAGCCGACACACCAAACTCAGCGGCCAGATCATGAAGCGTGGATTTATTGTCTTCAGACAACCAACGACGCTTCAAAATTGTCTGACTGCGCTCATCAAGCGACTCAAGTGCCGCGTACAACTTCGATGAGTTATCATCTGACCAATCAGCTGATTCTAGTTGTCTTGCTGGATCGTAGCGATGATCTTCCAGGTAGTTGGCCGGAGCCAAGTACGCGCTTTCATCATCGTCATCATTGTCGGCATCAAAGGCGGCATCAAAGGCGGACAAACGCCCTTCCATTTGTTGAACGTGTTTGATATCGACGTTTAAGTCCTCAGCAACCGCTTTGGCTTCTTCATGAGTCAACCAAGCCAGACGCTTTTTCTGGCTGCGCAGGTTAAAAAATAACTTACGCTGAGCCTTGGTGGTCGCCACCTTCACAATGCGCCAGTTGCGCAAAATGAATTCATGAATTTCTGCTTTGATCCAGTGAACCGCAAAAGAGACCAAACGTACCCCTTTCTCAGGATTAAAGCGTTTGACGGCCTTCATTAGGCCAACATTGCCCTCTTGGATCAGATCCGACTGAGATAAGCCATAACCAGAATAGGATTTGGCGATATGAACCACAAAACGCAAGTGTGCCATAACTAGCCCACGGGCTGCATCTAAATCCTTTTCGTAGTAAAGACGCTCAGCAAGATCTTTTTCCTGCTCAGGCGTGAGTATTGAAAAACTATTGACCGCTTGCACATAGGCACCAATATTGGCGCCGGGCGTCAATACATCTGCTGATGATAGCGAAGGTAATGTGTTTTTCGTTGATTCCATCGTATATAGACCTCATTAATTGACGATCATGGTGCTTGCTTGCCTTAAAAAAGCGCAGCTATCCCAATTTTAGCACGGTTTAAACCCAATCCATACCGTTTATTAGGACTAAGACTATAACAAAAAGTTCCATGTGATTTACGTCTCTATTACAAAAATGGATGACCCAACGCGCAAACTCACACATCAAACAAAAAACCTAAT
>CAXQRU010000165.1:0-45396 GCA_964226685.1 Polaribacter sp.
TAGAGCATTGGTCCCACCTGATCCCATCTCGAACTCAGTAGTGAAACAATGTATCGCCGATGGTAGTGTGGGGTCTCCCCATGTGAGAGTAGGTCATCGTCAAGCTTTATTCCTAAAACCCCGATAGTGCAATCTGTCGGGGTTTTTTTATTTGTTTGCTCAAAATTTACTACTTAGAACCCAGTACCTTCCTTGGCTGTCGTAGATCGTCAAGCACTGTTCATATTCTCAAGATTGCGTTCATGTTCCTTTCTTGATAGTTCAATTGGTGTATAATTGTCCAGTCTGTTTGAACCCGGAAGCCAGGCAGTAAAGGGGTGCAAAAGCTTTTCTATAGGAGGTAACATGAAAAGTTTAATGAAATGGATATTCAAACCTGAAAAAATCGACCATGACAGACCATATTTGAAAGGATTGGCAAAAGGCATTGAGTTAGGTCTTGAGCTTGAAAACTGCTGTTCTGAGGAAGAAAGTATCGAACAGCTCATGCGCATCGGTTTTAGTTCGGCTCAGGCGAACATTGTTCACGCAATGACCAAGGGGCATCAGCCAACACTAAATTGGGTCGCTGAAGCTGTTCGAACGGGATTGTATAAATACAATTATGAAAAATGGAGCGTGGAGAGAAGGGCCATAGGCACCCTGCGTTTCATTGCCATAGCTCGAGAGAGCTTAACTGGTAATTAACCAATCAGCGGGGGCAAAACGACCCCTGCTAACTTCTTTATGCATTATTAACAATTCAATGAAAGCCCATTAGCTTTATCAACAATCCCATCTCCATTTTTATCTTTAGCAAAACGAGCCCGCCCACCCTTATTGATTATGATGATCCTACCGTAAGTACTCTCTCTACTTTTGGGGCAGAGTATTAAGCTGCCGTTATTATGATTGATGCTTCCAAGTGGACTGTAAGTAATGTAGGGTTTATTTCCAAAAGCTGCCCAATTGAGTGTATACCAAGAACCTATTTGATAAACTCTTAGCAAGGTTTCATTTTCATCGATTACTAGGTTGCTATTTTGATCCTCAAATACAATAAAATAATCTTTGAACAGGTTTTGGCAGCGTTGTTGGTCATTGCTTGCACAAAAGGTAATCGGTTTACCCTTAGTAATGGCCTCGGTACGGCTGAAGTTCAATAAGTTGTTTAAATCAAATATGGCAGAGTTTGAGCGCTGTTGTAAAAATGTATGGCGGAAAGAAGGTATAGCAAGACTAAGCACAATAGCAACAATTGTTAGAACGACCAATAACTCCGTTAGTGTAAACCCTTTTGTCTTCTGAAAATTTCCATTTTGCATCTGCTGTTCCTGTTCGATCCATGAAAACATTTATCATAATGATAAAACGCTTAATCATCAAGCCCTAATTTTTTTAGTCGATAGCGTAGTGATCGAAAGCTTATACCTAAAGATTTGGCTGTGTTGGTGCGATTCCAGCGATTTTTTTCTAGTGCGTCTACGATGATATTTTTTTCGATTGCATTAAGGTAGTCATCAATAGTCTCGTTGTAATTAAATTCATTGATATGAGACTGTGCCTGGGAAGAGGAGGCAAGTGGCTCTTCTTTAAATTGCGTCTGCTCTAGAGATAAATCTTGTTGATCAATAGTATTGTTATCACATAGAGTCGCTGCTCTCTCTAAAATATTATCAAGCTCCCGGATGTTTCCAGGAAAGTGATATGACTCCAGTTTTTTGATAGCCGCCTGAGTTATTTTTATGGAAAGCCCATGTTCATCATTGATCTTACTGATTAGGTAATCAATCAAGAGCGGCAAATCCTCTTTTCTTTCACGCAATGGAGCAACATTAATATTGATAACGTTTAAGCGATAAAATAAGTCGCTACGAAATCGCTTTTCTTCTACTTCTTTTTGTAAGTTTTTATGGGTCGCGCATATGATTCGAACATCGACCAACTCTTCTTTTTCTGAGCCAATGGGCCTGATCGATTTTTCTTGTAATGTACGTAATAATTTAACCTGCATGGATAAGGGTAAATCAGCCACTTCATCAAGAAACAGAGTGCCGCCTTGCGCGCTTTTAAAAAAGCCCGCTTTATCTTGATGAGCGTTGGTGAAGCTGCCCTTTTTGTGTCCAAAAAATTCACTTTCCATCAGTTCGGATGGAATAGCTCCACAGTTAATTCCAACAAAGGAGGCATCTTTTCGAGCGCTTTGCCGATGGATCGCTTGGGCCACTAGCTCTTTGCCGCTTCCTGATTCACCGCTAATATAAACGGGAGCCTGAGATCTTGCGACTTTGATAATTTTTTCTTTGAGTTGCTTTATTTCGTGAGACTTACCGATAATGTAGTTGAGGCTGTCGATATTTGACTCGGTAGGGCTTGAAGAACTTGAAATAGCTTGCTCTATCAGTCTGCGTAGGTGAGATAAGTCTACGGGTTTACTGATAAAGTCGAAGGCTCCGGATTTCATGGCATTGACAGCACTGTCGGTTGAGCCATGAGCGGTAATGACTATGACAGGCACTTCACTTTTTTTACGCTGTACATACTCAACAAATTCTATTCCAGAGCCATCAGGTAATTTTAAATCGGTTAAGCAAAGTGCAAAATCTTCACCAGAAAACGCCTGTTTTGCGCTAGCCACCGATTCTGCTGTAGCGACATCAAAGCCCATTTTGGTCACGGTAATGGCCAGTAATTCTCGAATGTCTGGTTCATCATCAATAATTAATATAGAAGGTAGTGGCATAATTATATATTGCGTTGGTGGTGACTTAATTGTAGATGAAAACAGCTTTTTTGTTCTTCATTATAGCCATAGGATAAGTTGGCCTGATTAGCTTCGCATAACTCTTTGCATAAATAAAGCCCCAGCCCCGATCCTGTTACTTCGGTCGTAAAAAATGGCTCAAAAATGTTTTCTTGATTTTTTTCGCTAATGCCGTCGCCTTCGTCAATAATATCGATATAGGGGAGGCCGGAGTATTCGTCAATGGCTGTCTTTAGGGTTACGATCTCTTTGTTGTTTTTCGCGCCGTAGCGTAAGCCATTATCAACTAGATTATTGATGACCTGATCCAAGTGGCTGGGGTCTACTTTAGCCAATACAATTTCTTGAGAAGACTTTGTGATTATTTCTCCGGATTTATAGCGTAAATATTCGGTTTTAAATCGATCTAGCCAGCTAGGTAGGTTGATAATTTCTGGGTTTGCAATTTTTCGCCTGGAAAGCTGTAAAATATTGTTGATAATATGATCAATTCGATGGGAGTGGTTTTGTATAATTTCTAATAAGCGTTTTGTACCCTCATCGTGTTCATCTTCTGATAGTAGTTGGCTTGCGTGGCTAATTGCGCCAAGCGGGTTGCGTATTTCATGAGCTATGCTTGCGGTCAATCGTCCCAGTGATGCCAATTTCAATTGCTGAGCCTCTTGTGTTAATTGCTTGGTATCTTCGATAAACAAAATCAAATGATCATCTAAGGAGCCAAAGCTCACCTTTAACTTCAAACCAGTTTCACTGACGACGCTCATTGCCTCAGGAGACGAGCGTTTTTCCTGCCACTGCTTAAGAGGCTCGTCAAGTTGCTTCTTTAGCGTGGGCATAAAATCATCATTATTAATCAATTGCTTTGCCGATGAGTTTGCGAGTACTGGTTCGCAATCTGGGTCAAGCACCACTAAGCCTGTGCGCATTTTTTTGACAATTTGTTGTGTCAATTTTTGTAAGGATGCAGATTTCTGCGCCTCTTCTTGAGCGGCTTGTTGAGATAGCTGTATGCGTACTGCCAACCATCGAAAGGAAATGACTGTGGCAAACAATAGAAAGCCCAAAATTCCGGCCGAAAAAATGGTTTCATGGTTATTGCTCGAGCTTTTATAGACATTGATTGTGGTCATGCCCACAAGTAGTAAAGAGGTGAAGGCGGCTAGAGCAATACCCATCCTAAGGTTGGTCAACAGGCTACCAATGGCCATTGATACCAAAAGTAGATAGGCAACGCCACCAGAGGGATTTCCACCATTGTGCATGATCAGGACTAAGGTGGTGACATCGAAAGCGAGCACACCAACGATATAGTATCTAGACTTTTCCAGCCAGCCAAGCCAAAAACCAACGAGTATGGCGATGCCTGAGCCGAAGTAAATCCCAATAATAGGCTGGAGTTGACCTGAAGAAGAGCTGGAATCTAAGGCTCGAGTTGCATCTAGCCAAAACAGCATGCTGAACAATACCGCCAAGAATAGGCGATAGTAGCAATAAAATCGCAATAATGAGCGGTTGTCTGATGGAGCAATAGGTGTCGTGATCGTTTTAATCAGACTCAAAGCAATTTTCTCATCAAAATGTAAGCCTATCATATCGGCCTTTAAGGTCTATCGACAAGGCTTACGGATGAAAATCATTGAGAAAGTGCTATTATGCGAACATTTTAGACAGAGAGTAAAAAAATGCCGAGTTTCAAGCTTGCCATGGCACAATTTAATCCGTTCGTAGGTGCTATTGAGAAAAATACTGAGAGAGTTATTGAGTTGGCTCAGGAGGCCTGGGCGGCTGGTGCTAAAGTGATTATTTTCCCTGAGTTAACCTTGTGTGGATATCCTCCTGAAGATCTGCTGTTCAGGCAGAGCATGGATTTGAGGATACAAATGGCGAGGGATTCCTTGGTGGCTGCCGAGCTGCCCATCATGTTGGTTGTGGGTTATCCAGGTAGACTAGAGGGCAAGTGTTTCAACATTGCAGGTGCTCTATACGAGGGGCAGTGGATAGCTGAATATGCTAAGCAAGAGCTGCCTAACTATAAAGTATTTGATGAAAAACGTTATTTTTCAGAGGGCAACAATCCATGTGTCTTTGACTGTTTTGGGGTTCCTACAGCTTTGACCATTTGCGAGGATATTTGGCATCCAATGCCAATGGAGCAGGCCAAGGCTGCTGGCGCTCAGTTGATGTTTAATTTAAATGCCTCCCCTTTTCATGAGCACAAGCCTCAATTACGTCACGGTTTGCTGCGTTCAAGAGCTAGATCAGGGGGGATGCCAATTGTGTATGTTAACCAGGTAGGTGGGCAGGATGAGCTGGTGTTCGATGGTGGCTCAATGGTTGTTGATGAGCAGGGTGAAGTGGTTTTCCAGGCTCCGTGGTATCAAGAGAGCTTGTATTTCTATGACATAGAGCCGGACATGCAAAAAAGTCAGATTGAACCTATCGCGAGCTACCATGAAAGCCTCTATCAAGCCTTAGTGTTAGGGGTGCGTGATTATGTAAGGAAAAATGGCTTTGGTGGTGTGATTTTAGGGTTGTCGGGGGGAATTGATTCGGCGCTCACTTTAACTGTGGCTGTCGATGCTCTGGGTGCAGATAAAGTTCACGCCGTTATGATGCCCTTTCATTTTACTTCTCAACTCAGTCAAGACGATGCCCATAGGCAAGCTGAGACCTTGGGCGTGCATTATCGTTCAATCAGTATTGAGTCGATGTACGATGCCTTTATGGCGAGCCTAGCTGATGAGTTTCAAGGCTATAGTCGTGATACGACGGAAGAGAACTTGCAAGCTCGTTGTCGCGGTGTGATCCTAATGGCAATATCGAATAAAAAAGGCTATTTGGTATTAACCACCGGTAATAAAAGTGAGCTAGCTGTAGGGTATTCAACCTTGTATGGTGATATGGCTGGCGGCTTTAATGTATTAAAAGATGTGTACAAAACTACGGTTTTTGAACTGGCTCGTTATCGAAATTCACTCCAAGATATGGATGTCATTCCGCAAACGGTCATTGACCGTCCGCCGTCAGCAGAGCTATCTCCAGATCAAAAAGATGAAGATAGTTTGCCGCCCTATGAAATTTTGGATCAAATACTAAAGTTGTATATAGAAGAGGACCTAAGCGCAGAAGCGATTGTATCGAGAGGTTTTGATCGAGATACCGTTTATCGAGTGCTTCGCCTGGTTGATTTGAATGAATACAAGAGACGGCAAGCACCGGTTGGGCCTCGATTAACCGAGAGGGGCTTTGGGCGAGATCGGCGCTATCCGATTACTAATGGTTGGAAGCCTGGGGTTTAAAATGAAAAATGTTATTTTTCTGCTATTGCTCTTCCCTGGCTTATCGTATGGAGATATTTATATAGGCTTGCCTAGTCACTGGGCAATGTCGGGTTCAGTCATTTATGACGGAGAAGAAAAAATTGGTGAGCTGATCTCAAAAGAATCTTGGCCATATGCTAGTGGATCTGAGTTTGTAAAATCATTCGAAAATGGTTTCGAAGATGATTCTGAGTCAACCCGTTTTATCGTTTCAGGTAACACAGGCGAGGTGTTTTGGGTCTGTCGATCTAGCGAATATGAAGGTAAGAGCGGTGAAGTGGGTGTGTGGTATATTCGCCGATTTTGGGTTAATGGTCCAATTTTGACTTTATACTCCTATGAATCCTGTGAAGATCAGATGGATGAAGCAATAAAAATCGCTTCAACTTTAAGAGAATAAAAAAGAGTTGCTAACCTTGGGGAAAGACTAACAACTCATAGTTACATTACATACTCCGTTATAACAACGAGCGTCTTGCTCGCCGGTCCTACATCCTTGTCAATACACGATCTTCCTTAACATTCACTAACCATTTTGTGTGTGTTCAACTCCTTTTTGATAAGTGGGCCTCCGGCCTCACTGCTGCTCCTGCCCCTTTTAATCTAAGTATTCATTACTTAGCGTGGCTTCTTGCCGTTAACATTATCCATTTCCTTGTTTAATCCATTGCTTCCGTGTGTATTCCGATGTCCTTTTGCTTCCATTCGTCAATGCAGTCTTTGCATTGTTTTACATCCATTTTGTCCTAGTTGTACTCCTACAAATCCATTACACTTTCCATTAATTCCTTTTTATCCCTATCCATTAATAATCCTTCATTTTTATTCCCTTAATCCTGGTCTACGCGGCTTGTTGATAGCGTAGGTTTCCAAGAGGCGTCCTGATCGCCTTCATGTATTTGATCGGTGATATCCCTATTGTGTTTTTGAACGCTTTAGTAAAGTGCGCATTATCAAAAAAACCAGTTTCTTTACACGCTTTAGCAATACTTTCACCTTCTTGCATTAACTTTAGGCAGTGCTTTATCTTGATCCAAGTGGTGTACTTTTTTATGTTCACCGTTTTGGTTTCTTTAAATAAAGTCATTAGCCTCGACGTCGATAAATGAGCAATCTCAGATAAATCCTCATTCCCAATTTTGAGTTGAGGATTCTTTTTAATATGGTTGGTCACCTTATTAATTCGCTTGTCACTCTCTGACGCTTGCTTAATTCTTTGGAAGTAACCCTCAAGTATATAAGCCATGTTGCTTCCTAAAATTCTTTTATCTTTGACCATTGTTAGCAGTGTTTCGCTGATATTATTCATATCTTGATCAAATTTTAATATTCCTGGTTCTATCAAAATGCAGATGTATTCTCCCGTCGATGACCAAGAAAAGCTTTCACCATTTTGAAATAAATGGCATGTCCCTACAGCTTTTTTTCCTTTAGTTATCGAGGTGATCTCTGCACCATTTAATCCGGCAATAAATGTGTCGACAATGGGGTTTACCGCTTTAACCTGATTGCTAAAACCTGTGTAAACCGTAATGTGGTCAGCTAAATGCAGTATGCAATTATTCATAAGTACCCCTAATTGTTGACTCTATTTATTGACGACAGTCCTTCCCTTGTATCCAGTATGTTCCCATTCCTAGTCGAACATTGTCCGACTTATTTTGAGTCGACTCATGCTGCGTTAACCATTGATCGACTTCTTCTAAATATCGTTGGGCGGTATGATCGATAAATTGCTTAAACTCTCCTATGTGCGCTTTATCGATGCATACATTCGTAGCCCTTCGTTCAAACCGTTGTGGCTCCTGCCGCTCTTCCCTGTATAAATTGTGATAAATCGTTGTCAGGTGATCATTAATGATGCTGCCTGCATGAGTTATCGCGTCTGGATCAATATAATCCAGTGTTGGCTCCTTGCCGGTAGAGGGTCTGGGGATGTAGAAAAGCTTTTTGAGTTCATAGTGCTCGTTGCGCTTTTCTATTACCTCTGATCGTACTAATTCCTTTAGTAGCGTTGTGACAGCGATATCGCCCCCATACTCCTCTGCCAATAAGCCAAATTCCGTTTCGGTAAGTGGCCTTGCCTGGCCATTTTCGCTGTATTTGTCATCGTGACTCCAGCCGCTAATAATCCTTGCGATCCTGTCGGGTGCTCTTGGTGCCTCAATGCCTCCTTCGAGCAGTGTGTCCTTAGTCCTTTTTATGTCTTTCCTGTTGATCCCCGTAATCATGGCCACTCTTGAGTTGTTGGTGGTTCTTCCGTTTACGCCATATTCATCAAAAGCAACCTTAATAAAGCATCCTTTGCTGAGCTCAGAGAATTCGCGATAGTTTATGCCATTTCTAAGTGCCAGTTTTATGAGTGGCTTTAGTAACAGTACAAACGCTTTCTTGATACGATTCTTTGTGTCTCTCTCCATATGTGGGAATTATTTCCCCAAATGCGATTTGAGTCAAGGGTTTTTTTGGTAAATTGCCAAAATTAACCCAAAACAATCAAAAGCGAATAAAATTTGATCGATCTTGAGGCGTGCGACGTCGCTGATCTAAAAATTTGATCAGTTAGAACGATGAGTGGGTTTTAGTGATTTGGGGTTTGGAAAAGGGCTTGGTCTTCTAATCGCATGGCGGTTAGGTGATAACCCCAGACGCAGCCGGTATCCAGTGCAATGGCGTGAGGGTGGTTGGTTTGGCCTTGGAGTGTTGCCCAGTGGCCAAAAATAATGGTGTCGTTTTGAGTTTTTCGCTTGGGGAGGTCGAACCAGGGTATCAGCCCTTGGGGTGCTTGATCACTTTTACAGTCAAAGTCCATACGTCCATCAGCATGGCAAAAGCGCAGGCGAGTAAAGTAGTTGGTGATGACTCGAAGGCGCGTCATGCCGGAGAGGTCATCTTGCCATTGATCGGGCTGGTTGCCGTACATGGTCTCTAAAAACGTCGTGTAGTCAGGGCCTTGCAGTGCGGTTTGAACCTCTTGGCTGAGCCGCAGCGCCTTTTGGATGCTCCATTGGGGGTGAAGGCCTGCATGGACTAGGCTGTATCCAAGGTTGGCATCGTGGTGAAAAAGGGGTTGTTGCTTCAGCCAGTTGATGAGCTGGCTTTTGTCAGGCGCATCGACAATATCGGTTAATGTGTCGGATTTCGAAGGGCTTCGCTTGCCTTCTAGAAAGGCGAGTAGGTGCAAATCGTGATTGCCAAGAACAATGGTGCAGCGCTCTTTGAGCTGATAAAGAGTCCGTAGCACTCCTAGTGAGTTGGGGCCGCGATTGACGAGATCACCGGCGATCCAAAGGTAATCTTCGCTAGGGTCAAATTGAATAATCTCCAGCAGTCGGTTCAGTGGTTGTAAGCAGCCTTGAATATCGCCTATGGCATAGGTGGCCACTAGTGCAGGGCCTTGGGGTGAGTAAGTCCAAAGGGGGCGATGGGCGCTTCAAACAGTTCGCCGTTATCGAGGCTCATGAAGTAGTGTCCTTCCATCGTGCCTGTGGGGGTTTCAAGAATGGCGCCACTTTGGTAGCTGAAACTGTTGCCGGGTTCAATGATCGGTTGCTCGCCGATGACGCCTTCACCTTTGACTTCTCTGACTTTGTTATTGCCATCGGTAATGATCCAGTGGCGTCTTAAGAGTTGGGCTGGTCGTGGGCCTTGATTGGTGATGGTGATATGGTACATATAGGCGTAGCGCGATTGTTCTGGTTGCGATTGTTCAGGTAGGTATCGGCTATTTACTTGGATATTAATCATGGCAAATTTGGTTACTCAGTGTCACAAAGTCATTAATGGATAGTTTTTCAGCTCGCAAGCTGGTGTCTATAGCAAGTTTGTCTTCGGGTATTTGTGCAAGTTCTTCCTTTAGCGTATTTCGTAGAGTTTTACGTCGTTGTTGAAACGCTCGATTAACCAATTGTTCAAAATGGGCTTTGTTGTTCGCGGTGTAAGGAAGCTCTTTCCACGGGGTAAGTCTTACAATGGCTGAGTCGACTTTGGGTTGAGGTCTAAAGCACCCAGGGCCCACGTCAAATAAATGGTCTACCTTGCAGTAGTATTGCATCATGATTCCAAGGCGGCCATAGTGTTTGTCACCGGGTTGCGCTGCGAGCCGTTGCACCACTTCTTTTTGCAGCATAAAGTGCATATCTTGAATGATTTCTCGGTGTTCCAGTAGGTGGAACATCAAAGGGGTTGATATGTTATATGGCAAGTTGCCAATAATTCGAATAGGGTTTTCACTTGAGCCAAGTCGAAGGTAGTCGAATTTAAGTGCGTCTTCGTTGTAGAGTGTGAATTTATTGTTGTTGGCAAATTGTGCTAGCAGGATAGGTATGAGATCCCGATCGAGTTCAATGGCGCTAAGGGATGTGCAGGTGTTGATAATATCGACGGTTAATGCGCCTTGACCTGGGCCAATTTCGACAATCCGGTCGCGGTCATTGAGTTTTAGGCTGCGGATAATATGGTTGATGATGCCTTGGTCGACCAAGAAGTTTTGGCCAAATCGTTTGCGTGCTTTATGGCCGTTCATGCGGACTGTCTCGTTAGGTGATCGGCATAGTCTAATGCACACGCTAAGCTTTTGCTATCGGCAAGACCGGTGCCGGCTAAGTCTAGTGCGGTGCCGTGATCGACGGAGGTGCGTATGAAGGGGAGGCCGAGCGTAATGTTCACGGCCTCGCCAAAGCTGTGACTTTTGAGTACGGGCAGTCCTTGGTCGTGGTACATCGCCAAAATGGCATCGGCATTTTGTAGGTATTTCGCCGTAAAAGCGGTATCAGCCGGTAGCGGGCCGTCCAATTGCATTTCAGCCTTTAATTCATTGATCACTGGGCTGATGGTAGTGATTTCTTCAAGACCTAGATGGCCGCCTTCTCCGGCGTGGGGGTTTAAGCCACAAACAAGTATTTTGGGCTGCTTAATGCCAAAGTGATTTTTTAGGTCATTGTTTAGAATGCGCAGTACGGAGCGCAGTCGCTCTTTGGTGATGGCCTCAGAAACTTTAGCTAACGGCAGGTGAGTGGTGGCTAAAGCCACTCGAAGAGCGGGCGAGGTGGCTTGTGTGGCGAGCATCATGACCACCATTGGGGTTTGGGTTTTTTCCGCTAAGAATTCGGTGTGCCCGCTAAAAGCGATGCCGCTGTCGATGATAATGCTTTTTTGCACAGGCCCTGTGATTAGGGCTTGTATCTGATGCTGTTGCGCTCTCTCAACCGCTCGCTCTAGGGTATTGATGACATAGGCAGCATTGGTTTTATCGAGTTTTCCTGGTGTACATGGTGTTTTTAGTTTGATCGCCTCAAGAAATAGTTCTCCAGCCCGGCAGCCTTGTGGCGGTGCTTGGTAGTCGATAGGGATTAATTTCAGTGGCAGCTTTAACTGCTCGGCGCGAGCAGTGAGTAGGTTTGGGTCTGCGATGGCAATGCGCTGGTAGTTACAGGCATTTTGGGCAATTTTTATGGTGATGTCTGGCCCAATACCCGCGGGTTCGCCAGGAGTGATAGCTAGTCTGCGGTTCATAACATAACGTTAACGTAGGCTCTATCTCGAATTTCTTGCAGCCACAGTTGGAGTTCGTCGTTAAAGCGCTGTTTGCGGAGCAGTTCAGCGGCTTGGTTGCGAATCACGATTTCAGTCATGTCTTGGTTGCGCCGGTCTTCTACATATAAAATGTGCCAACCAAATTGGCTTTGAAAAGGCGGGCTGACTACGCCAACGGGGGTTTGATTCATCATTTGTTCAAAGGCGGGGGCAAACATGCCGGGTGTTGACCAGTCTAGGCTGCCACCGTTGAGCATGGAGCCAATATCCTCTGAGTATTCTCTGGCCATATCGGCAAAGGATTCGCCATTGATAACACGTTGGCGGATCGAGTGGAGTTTGGCTTCGGCGTCGGCATCGTCAACAATCATGGAGGTTTTGATAAGAATGTGGCGAACCTTGGATTGCTCAACCATGACATTCTCAGTGCCTTGTTTGTCAATGAGTTGTAGAATATGGGTGCCTGCGCCACTGGTAAACGGTGAGGTGAGGCTGCCTTTGTCAAGACCTTGAAGTTTTTCTATGAATAAATTGGGTAACTCTTTCGCCAGTTGCCAGCCAAAGTCCCCTCCTGCAGGTGCTTGATTGCCATCGGAAAATTGTTTGGCGACATCGGCAAATGATTGTTTGGTGAGTGCTTCATTGACCGCCCTGAGTTTGGCGTCGTGTTGCTCGCCATTGGCCACCAATATATGAGCAATATGATATCTGGGTGAGCTCCAGGCTTGGCCCCGTTTGGATTTTAAGAAATTATCGATGTCTTGTTCGGTGATATTAATGCGGCGATTGACTTGGCTCTGTTGAATTTGGGTGACCAATATTTCGTTGCGAATTTCTTCGCGAAGATCGCCCATAGTCATTGATTTTTGAGCTAAGTAATCATCGATGTTAATGGATTGTTCGCCGAGCTTTTTAATTAAGGCATCCACAGAGTTGGTAATTTCTGACTCTTGAACTCGCACTCCAGCCCTTTTGGCCATTTGTAGCTGGATTCGCTCAAGTATGAGGTGATCGAGTACTTGAGTTTTGAGCTCTGCATCGGGTCTATCTTGAGTCTCTTCTATGCGCTCTTTAAGTAAGCCAAGTTTTAGGGTTAGCTCGCTTTCTAAAATAATGTCGTCTTCTACAATGGCAACGGAGCGATCCAATGCTTCAAAGCTGTAAGATGAAATGGAACTCAGTAGTATAGTTAGCAATAGTAAAAGTTGTTTGTAAATCATCATATCAAGGTTAGTTTGTATTCCAGTCGGCATAGCCGTCTATGGTTTCTTCCAAAGTTGTGTCGAGTTTTCGGCCGATGCCTCCAAGGCCTTTTAGCTGAAACTCTAAAAATATCCCGCGATCATACTCTAGTTCGTCATCGCTCACCACCGCTTGAAATTCATTGTCTAGCCAGCGTCTGGCAGCCAGTCTGATTCGGTAACAGCAGTCGTTATACTCTATTCCGCCGAGCAAGTCGATTTCGCGCTCCCTTTCAAGGTCGTAATTGACATGGGCCATGAGCGTCCAGCGGTTGTCGACAATTGGCCAGATCGCCGAGCCGCTCACTTGCTTGATATCGCCGATGCTCGGAGCTTGTCTGAGATAGCGATAATCAAAATTGAGCAGTTGGCGCTCTTTGCGATATCTTAAGCTGACATTACCCTGTGTCACCTGGTCATTTTCGTCGTTGAACAACAGGTCGCTGCTGAGCGTCCAGTGATCAGCGATTTGGCCACTGACTCGCATTGCTATGTCAGAGTCATTATCCGTCTCTGGAGTTCCCGTTAATGTTACTTTTCGGTCATCAAAGTAGTAAATTTGGCCGATACTGATATTGAGCCACTCTCTGCCACTCTTTTGGCTAATAAAGCGATTGGTTAGGCCGATGGAGAGTTGGTCGGCATCGTCAAGTCGATCTCCGCCTGCAAAGCGGGTGGTGCGAAATAGTTGGTCATAGGAGAAAGTGAGGTCGCTGGTATCGAAATCAATATCTTGGCCGCTATTGGTCAAATCAAAGAGATCGCTATGGTCGCGGAAGGCACTTTTTAGATAAAACAGCCGTGGCTCAAAAGTTTGAACGTAGGGGGCTTCACCCAATGTGCCCTCTCTTTCAAAAAACAGTCCTGCATCAAGGCTGGCTAAAGGTGCGTTGATGCTGGGGTTGTCGTCTTGACCTGACGCTAGGTTGTCATCGTCAAGTTGGTAGCTCAGGTGTCGAATGCCTACCATGGGTTGGATAAGTCCCCATTCTCGGCTGCCTCGCCAGCTGAGCTGATAGTCCAAGCGGACCCGATTGCCGGTGATTTGAGTGTCGCTATCTTTGTGGTCAAAGTGTATCCATTCATGCCCAAAATTGGCCTCCCAGTTGCCCATCTGGTAGCGTCCATTGGCACTGGTGGCCGGAAGTTGCTGATAGGGCTCTTCAATGCCGTCAGCTAGCAGTTGATATTGCTGTAGCCTTGAAGTGATTTGCCAGTGGGGTAGTTGGTAACTTAATTGGGCGCTTTGGTTGAGTTGAGTATCGCTGCTGTTATTGGTAGTAATGGCGGTATCTAGGTCTCTGAAGTAGTTTCGATCGCTGACTTTAGCGTAGTCTATCGAACTGCTCCAGCGCCCCTTTTGGCCGGTTTGTTGGGCGCCAACCATCCAGCGGTCCTGACCTTTAAACGGGCGTGCTTGTGCTTCGGTGAGGGTGCCATTGGTGATGAGTTTATCAATGTCGTCATCGTCTCCGCCCTGATCATCATGTAAGTAACCCCAAGTGATTTCGCTGGCGAAAATGGGGCTTAAGTGGCGAAATTCCCCCTCGAGTAACAGACCATGACCTTGTAAATGGCTGCCGACGAGTGTTAGGTCGTAGTTTGGTGCTAAGTTGAAGTAGTAGGGTATCGATACATTGGCCCCGCTGTCGGTAACGCTAAAGCTTGGGAACAGAAAGCCTGATTGGCGTTGATCCCCGACCGGAAAGCGCACATAGGGGAAGTAAAAAACCGGGATGTCTTTGACTTCCAAGGTGACGTTTCGGGCCACACCTTGAGTGCGCTCAGGGTTGATAGTAATTCGGCTGCCTTTGAGTGCCCAGGCGTTTTCTTCCGGTGGGCAGTAGGTATAAGAAGCGTCTTCAAATTCTAGGCTTTGATCCAGCTTTTGGCTGATGTGCTCAGCGTCTCCGCGTATATGGCTCTCATGGACTACATATTTTGAACCGCTAATGGAAAAAGTGCGGTTGTCTCGATGTAGCTCTGCTTGTTCCCCAGTGACAAGCAAACCCGGCTCTCTTACGACAATATTGCCTTCAAGGTGAATGGTGTTTTGAGCTTCATTGATGGTGGCGTGGTCAGCTTTTAGGTGACGGTAGCCTTGAATGACTTCGACCTCACCTTTCAGTTCAATGATCCTTTTTTCCTCCTCGATCTTCATGTGTGAGTCTAGCGCTTGAGCGTTAATGGGGGATTGCTCGGGAGTGGCATCACCACCTGGTGGAGGTGGTGATATATAGGCGCCACAGCAGCCCGCTTTGATCGATGCTTTTTGTTCGGGATTTAGCTCGCTTTCTGGGTGCCAGTCCATTTCTTGAGCCCAGCTGGTGATGCTAAGAAGAGATAGCCCTAATGTGAGATAACGAGGCCATCGATAAAAAGCGCCATGGCGTAGCTTTGGGTGAGTCATTTTTTCCACAACTTGTCTTGGTTTCTGGGTCGTATCATTTAAGCGTGCCAATTCTACTGTAAAAAAGCTTGGGAGTGGTGGTACTATCCTAATCAATTATCATTTTGTTGGGAGTCATCATGCAGGGTTTACCGCATTCTACTGAAACGTCGGGACCTTTGGTCGATTGGGTAAAAGAGGGCTTGGCCAAGCAAAACATTATTTTGCCTTCTTTAACACTGGTGCCGCTCAGTGGCGATGCTGGGATGCGTGTGTACTATCGAATTCAAGAGCAGGCCGGTTTTTTGGTGGCGGCATCGCCCCAAAATCAGTCGGCGGAGTGCGTTCAAACTTTTGCGAAGGTGGCGGCGGCTTTGCGGCAACACTCGGTGATGGTGCCAGAGGTGTATGCACTCGATGCTGAGCGTAATTGGATGCTGTTGTCTGATCTCGGTGAGACCTTATTTGGCGAAGTGTTGACAGAGGAGTCGGTGAATATGCTCTACAGTGAGGCGTTGATGACCTTGCTCCAGATACAGCAAATTCCTGATGAGTGTGTGGCGTTGCCATCCTATGATCGAGAGACGCTTAGGCGAGAAATGGATCTTTTTAGTGAGTGGTTTGTGGGCAAGATGCTCAACTATGAGTTGAGTGACGAGGAGCGCGCTCTGATCCACTCCACGCTGACCTATTTGGAAGATCAGGCCTTGGAGCAACCGATCGTGTTTGTGCATCGAGATTATCACAGCCGAAACCTCATGTATCGAGAGGGAATTGCGCCCGGCGTGATTGATTTTCAGGATGCGCTCAGAGGGCCAATTACTTACGATGTGGTGTCTCTATTGCGCGATTGCTATGTAAGATGGCAGCCAGAGCAGGTGCGTCGTTGGGCGAT
Organism: Polaribacter sp.; assembly: GCA_964226685.1. Lineage (GTDB taxonomy): Bacteria > Pseudomonadota > Gammaproteobacteria > Pseudomonadales > Cellvibrionaceae > CAXQRU01. Next base: position 16,124 of record CAXQRU010000165.1, read on the forward strand.
CACTTATGCCAATATGGCCATTGAGTTGGGTTTGATGCCCGCTGTTGATGAGGATACCTTTTTACGCTGGTTTGACACCATGGGCCTTCAGCGTCATATCAAAGTGTTGGGTATTTTTGCTCGTCTCTCGCTCAGGGACAATAAGCATAATTACCTTAACGACTTGCCTTTAGTGATCCGTTATACCTTGGAAGTAGCTCGTCAATATCCCAAGACTCAAGCTTTTGCCCAGTGGTTTGAGCGTGAGTTGTTACCTATTGCTAAAAATGCGGCTTGGTATAGTGACTATGAGCGTGCTGGAAGTCGCTCAAGCGAGGCGCTAGCGTGAAAGCTCTGATTTTGGCCGCAGGTCGGGGCCAAAGGATGATGCCCTTAACTCAACATGTGCCCAAGCCTTTGTTGACGGTGCAAGGCAAGCCTTTGATTGTGTATACCATTGAGCGTTTGGCGGCTGCGGGTATCTGCGATATTGTGATTAATACCGCCTACCTGGCCGAGAAGATTGTCGAAGTCTTGGGTGATGGTCATTCATGGGGGGTGAATATCCAGTACTCTCCTGAGCCCCAGGCTTTAGAAACGGCTGGGGCGATTTTGCATGCAAGCCATTTGTTAGGTGCTGAGCCGTTTTTGTTGATTAATGGTGACATTTGGAGTGATTATCCCCTTGAAAAACTAGTCGCTCGCTCCACCAATGAACTCGGCCATTTGGTGTTAGTGGATAATCCTGCTCACCATGTCAAAGGCGACTTTGCCTTGGATGCAGAGGGTTATCTGGCTTTTCAGGGAGATTGCTTAACCTATAGCGGTATGGCCATCATTTCGCCAGCCCTGGTGGTCGAGTATCCGAGGCGTCGAGAAGTCTTGCCGTTGATCGAGCCTTTGCGCTGGGCCATAGAAAATAAACAACTAACGGGTGAATACTATTCGGGGCAGTGGTTGGATATTGGTACCCCCGAACGCTTAGAAGAGCTGAATGCTAATATGTCAAAACATGCTTAGTAGCGTTTACGCAATCTGGCGTTGTTGACTTCAATGCCTTCCGCGTATTTTTTGAGAAAACTTCGAATTCGTCTTGATAAACGGTTTTCTTGCTCCTCTAGGGAGACCATTTCTGGCAAGCCTACCATTTGGTAAATTTTGATTTTGTTTCTGCGGGCCTGAATCCTACGCTCCTCGGCTGCTTGGTGACGGCTACCGATATTGATGAACACATCCAAAACGGGCAGGTCGGGGTCAGAGAACCACACAATGGTTTCTTGATCTTCCAATAAATGGTTGCGGCCATTAACGATGATAAAGCCACGAAAAGGCTTCTGAATCGCGTTAACGACATCGGGATTTTTGACGGTGGGCGTAAGCTCCTTTAGCAATTCGTTGGCTCGAATGGCGCCAGCCCCATAGCCGGCAACCACGATGTTAAATTGCCCACGGTCATGGAGAAACTTCATAGCGGATTTCAATCTTGCCAGTGAAACCTCTTCCGGGTCAGGGCCTAGTGGTTTCACCATGTTTACCTTTGATGTCTCCTTGACTAGGTTTTCGCTGGTCGGTTTGGAGGTGTTTGTCGATGGTTTTTCCGCTGCTTCAGTTGTTGGTGGCTCGCCCTCGGTCTCAACTAGCTCTTCCAAGTCTGTGCTTACCCGTCTGACCTTTGTGGGAAAAGTTCTTTTAGGGATGGGCGCTGTTCGCTGATTGGGGAGTGACACGGCCAACGTCGACCACCCGCTGTTGGGTAATGAATGATGCAGTGGGGCGGTAGTTTCGGGCCATAAGGGTGATTCGCCTTCAGAATGAATGATCAGTAAGGCGCCCTTGGAATCGCCAGACTGATTTTGATACCAAACCGATACAAAAGGCCCAAATTCGGTTTCCAGCCATTTCACATGTTGTTCGGGGATATTTTTGACCATGAGCTGCATGGCCTGCTTTTCTTCGGCTGGAGTGCGAGGGCGCTCTACCGTGCCTGAGATGCGCGAGGCTGGTTTGGGCGGGGCGGTTTGCTCGGGTTCGACCGGTAGCTCCTCTTTCGTCTCAGTTTGAGCCAGGGTCAGAGGGATGCTTAATGCCAAAAATAAGCCAATCAATAATCGTTTCATCCTGTTAGTATAGTCAATGGCTTTTGTAGAGGCCGGTAATTCGGTACAATCGGTGCCTTTGCTCGAGTCTTGTTATGAAAGATTTTAAAATAGCTCCCTCTATCCTATCGGCTGACTTTGCCCGCCTTGGTGAAGAAGTCGACGCGGTTTTGAACGCCGGTGCCGATATTGTTCATTTTGATGTCATGGATAATCACTATGTGCCGAATTTAACCATTGGCCCCATGGTTTGCCAGGCGCTGAGAAAATATGGCATTTCAGCTCCAATCGATGTACACCTAATGGTCGACCCTGTGGATGACTTGATCGAACAGTTTGCCGATGCAGGTGCCACCTACATCACTTTTCACCCTGAGGCCTCTAGGCATATTGACCGTTCGCTGCAATTGATTAAATCGAAAGGCTGCTTGGCGGGTCTGGTATTGAATCCGGCGACCCCTTTGTCATTGATCGAGCCTGTTTTGCATCAGTTGGATATGTTGTTGTTGATGTCAGTTAACCCAGGGTTTGGTGGGCAGTCTTTCATTCCTTATACTCTTGATAAGTTGCGTGAGGCACGCGCGCACATCGATCGTTTAGGTTTAGAAACTCGATTGGAGATTGATGGTGGTGTGAATGTCAATAACATTGCTGATATTGCCAAAGCGGGAGCCGATACCTTTGTTGCGGGTTCGGCGATCTTCAATCAGCCTGATTATGCTGAAGTGATTCGTCAGATGCGCAAGGCCTTAGAGAGTGTTTAAACCATCGCTGGTCATCTTTGACCTTGATGGAACACTGGTTGATAGTGTTGGTGACCTGACTCATGCCATCAATCACATGTTGACACGCTTGGGGGTGTCAGAAGTGACCAGTGCGGAGGTTCGTGGCTGGATTGGTGATGGAGCCAAAGTGCTCGTTGAAAGGGCTCTGGTGCATTCGGGTCTGAAGCAAGATCAGTCGGCCGTGGCGCTGGAGTGGTTCCTTAATTGCTACCGAACGTCATGTGCTGTGCATACAGAATGTTATGATGGGGTGCAAGCCTTGCTGAACTATTTGCAGGAGCAGTCAATTGCTATGGCGCTCGTCAGTAATAAGCCCCATGAGCTGATTGAGCCGGTGCTCAAACATGTCGGTATTGACCAGTACTTTTCTTGGTTTGCGGGTGGCGATCGTTTTGAGCATAAAAAGCCCCATCCCCAGCCTTTGGAAGCTTGTTTAGCGTTTTTTAATTGTGATCCGGCTCATGCGCTGATGATTGGCGATTCAGATAACGACATTTTAGCCGCTCGGGGTGCCAATGTTCGAGCGATCGCAGTAGACTATGGCTATGGCAGTCTACTTCATCAACCAGACCAGACGGTTTCCTCTCTGGCACAACTAATACCATTATGAATCAAGAACAATTCAATCTCTTAGCCGCTGAAGGCTACAACCGTATCCCTGTTAGCATTAATGTGCTTGCTGACCTTGAGACCCCCTTGTCGAGTTATTTAAAGCTCGCTCGCGGGCCATACTCGTATTTGTTTGAATCTGTTCAGGGCGGCGAAAAATGGGGGCGATACTCATTTATTGGCTTGCCGTGTCGAACCGTTTTGAAGGCTTATGGTGAGCTCGTGACGGTGATTACCGATGGTCATGAAGTTGAACGGGTTAGCACGCCAGATCCGCTGGCCTTTGTCGAAAACTTTAAAGCTCGGTTTAAAGCACTGGAGCTGCCCCACTTGCCTCGTTTTAATGGGGGCTTAGTTGGCTACTTTGGCTACGATTGTGTCCGTTATGTGGAGCCTCGGTTAAAGCGAGAAGCGTTAGACCCCTTGGGTACGCCTGATATCTTGCTCATGGTGTCCGATGAGGTCGTGGTATTTGATAACCTATCGGGAACCTTGTCGATTATTGTGATGACCGATCCGGCTCAGCCTGATGCTTTACAAAAAGCTCAGTCTCGATTGGCGCAATTGCAAGAGACCTTGGCTAAGCCAGTTCCCAAACTACCGATTATTGGCGTATCCGATAAGCCTGAGGCTGAAGCGCATTGTCGCTCTTGCACGACTCAGGAGAGCTTTTATCAATCTGTCGAGCGCATCAAAGAGTACATTCTGGCGGGTGACATCATGCAAGTTGTTCTGTCTCAGCGCCTGGAGTTGGATTTTGATCAAGACCCTCTGAACCTCTATCGAGTGTTGCGCCGCTTAAATCCATCGCCCAATATGTACTTCTTGGCCCTAGATGATCATCATGTAGTGGGTTCTAGTCCTGAAATTTTGGTGCGGTTACAAGATGGCGACATGACTGTTCGGCCCATTGCCGGCACTCGAAGGCGAGGGCGTGATGAAGAAGAAGATCAACGCCTAGCCGAAGAATTGCAATCCGACCCCAAAGAACTTGCAGAGCATTTAATGCTGATTGATCTTGGACGAAATGATGTGGGTCGAGTGGCCCAGACGGGCAGTGTCCAATTGACCGAGAAAATGGTCATCGAGCGCTACTCACATGTGATGCACATTACCTCCAATGTGACGGGTAAACTCAAGCCGGGTCTGGGTGCTATTGATGCATTGAAAGCCGCTCTGCCTGCAGGGACACTGTCGGGCGCCCCCAAAATCCGGGCGATGGAAATCATTGATGAATTGGAGCCGCTCAAACGTTGTATATATGGCGGTGCCGTGGGCTATTTGGCTTGGAATGGCAATATGGATACCGCAATAGCGATCCGCACGGCCGTGATCAAAGAAGGTAAGGTCTACATTCAAACGGGTGCGGGAGTGGTCGCTGATTCCAAGCCAGAGTTAGAATGGAAAGAAACCATGAATAAAGCGCGTGCATTATTGGTGGCTTTGGATCAACTGTAGAGGCTGGCCGTTCATCGGGGTAAGCGCTATAATGCCGTGCCATTTTACGCAAAGAAACTCATTTTGTGTGCAGAGTCATATTTTTTTGATTAAAAATTGACCATTTATTGATTTTGTTATAACGTTGCTTACTTTTAGTTAACTATGGAATTATACAGGAGAGTCAAATGAACAAACTGGTGAGCTGGGTTATTCTATTTTCCCTAGTTGTGTTAACGGGGTGTGAAGCACCCGGGCCTACACTAGAGGATGTTGAAAAGCCTGAGTCGATCAGCCTAAACGTCTATACGGTGGGCGTTGGCGATCGCTTAGCTATTAGAGTTTGGAAAAACCCTGAATTATCTGTCGATGTGCCAGTGCGGCCGGACGGTAAAATTTCAGTGCCTTTAATTGGTGATGTTGAAGCCGTGGGTTTAACCGTTGAAGACTTGAAAGATAATATTGAGTTTGCGCTTCAAAGCTATATTCGTACCCCTCAGGTGACGATTGTGCCGACCGAAATTAATCGTGTTGATAATGTGCGTATCACTGGTGCAGTGAATGCTCCTCAGTTAGTCCCTCATTTGGAGGATATTACGGTGCTGGATGTTGTGTTGCGTGCAGGTGGTTTAACCCCTTTTGCTAGCCCCAATCAGGCCAAATTGTATCGTAAGAATAGTGCTGGCGAGATGAAAGTTTATCCGATTCTCTTAAGAGATATCCTTGAAAAAGGTCGTCTTGAAACCAATTACACACTTGAGCCGTCCGACATTATTACCGTTCCAGAGAGAGCATTCTAGACTATGGATATCGGCGATATCATTGCGTATATAAAAGTCATCCTAAGAGAGCTTTGGCTGCACAAATTCAAAGTTCTCCTGTTGAGTGCGTTTGTTGGCTTTGCTTTTCTATGGATGGGCGTCACATGGCAGCCCCAGTATCAGGTAGAGGCAACACTCAAGGCCAATAAGCGCTTAATCGACATTGAGGGTACAGGTAATACGGAAGATAAAGCCAGCGTCGTTCGCGATGGCATCACCAACCAAATTCTGTATGAAGCCATTAAAGAAGCTTATTCCGATAGTGCTGAGTTTGAAGAAAAGGACTATGAGGCCATCTCCAACAGCGTTAGAGAGCGGCTAACGATTACTAACTTAGGTGATCGTTATATTAAACTGCAGTTTGATGATGTCGATGCGGGTCGGGCTAGCAACATGTTGGGTTTGATTGCCGATAAATTTATCAGCCAGAGCCGCTCCAGTCGCCAGGCTCAGAGTCAGTTGGAGCTTCAGCAGCTGCAAGAAGAGGAAGAGCGCTTGCTATCGAAGCTTAGATCGGCTGAAGCGAAACTTGAAGCCTTCAAGCAAAGTACTAAAGAAGATGGTACTGAGGAAGAGGCTCGTCAAAAAGTGATCCGACTCAAAAATGAAATGGAAGCCTTAAATCTCGAAATTGCCGATATGGAGGTAAGAATTAATTCCTTGAGGCAGCAAATTAAGAAAGAAGAGACGGGAACTGAAAGTAACTATCTTCTAAGTCGGATTCGCCAGCTTGAAGCCGAAAGGGAGGCTTTACTGGTGTCAGTGACAGAAAAACACCCAGATGTCGTTCGCTTAACCCATCAAATTAATGATGCTAAGGAAATGCTTAATAACTCTATGGCGAACCCTACCTCCTTAGCTACCGATAGTTTGGTCAACCCATTAAGAGATCAATTGCGGGCAGAGTTGGCCCAAGCACAGCGAGACTTGAGCACGAATCTTAGACGACTCGAGTTTCAAAAGCGCTTGTTAGAACAAGAAAATAACAGGCTTGACCGCATTGCAGAGAAGGCTTCTGAGCTTTCTAATATTACTCGTACATACAATATTACTAAGCGTAACTATGATGATATAGCCAACCAAGTACAAGTTGCGAGGATAGCCAGTAACATTAACTCACACAAAGATGGCACTAGCTATATCTTAGAAAAGGCGCCAATAACACCTCTGCTACCGGTTGGTATTCGCTTTGCGCATTTTGCCATAGCCGGGATTGTGCTGGCGGTGTTGGTGCCCATCGGTGTGATCTTTTTGTATGTCTTTGTCGACCCTCGGTTACGATTTGTCAGTGAGTTGAAAGAAGCCTTGCCAGAATCCGTTCAGCTGATGGCTATTATTCCCCATGAAACCTCGCCTGTGGGCAGGCGATTGGTTCGTTCGGATATGATGATGTTGTTTTTAATGGGGGGTCTAATGTTGGCGACCTATATCGGTGTCACCATTGCCTTTTACCAAGGAGTCTTCTCCAATGTCTAGTTTATACAAGGATAATCCCACCTTAAGTACCATTGATGGCTCATCTGGTCGTCGTATTCATGATATGGCTGAAGTCAGGCAATTTACTGATCAAGAGATGCGACATAAAAAAATTCTCTATCGGGATACCAATAACAAACAGTTGTTGAATGTGTTTCGAGGCTTAAGAACGAAGTTGCATAAGCGCGCCCGCGGCAGAAATTATGTTTGTATGGTGACGTCTATTGTTTCAGGTGGTGGTGCGACGTACATTGCTAATAATCTAGCGGCGGCAATCGCTTTAGATAAATTGAAAAGTGCGATGATTTTGGATTGTAATATCTACAGCCCCTCGGCTCACAATCTCATGACCACTGATCATCAAAATGGTTTGACCGATTTTTTAAGTACAGAAAATCTAAGAGTAGAAGAAATTGTTTACGCAACAGGGATTCCCAGGGTTCGCGCCATTCCTGTGGGCGACAACCGCGATGGGGGTGCTGAGTTGTTTTCTAACAAGCGCATGCGTATATTTCTTGAAGAAGTTCGAAATCGTTACGATGATCGCTTTATCATTATTGATGCGCCTCCCATTATGGATTTTCCTGCGGAAGCTCAAATCCTCTCGGACTTGTCTGATTTTACCCTGGTTGTGGTGCCTTCCGGGAAAGTCACTGATCAGCAAGTTCGATCGGTGATGAGTGGTATTGCTCCAGAAAAATTGGCTGGGCCTGTATTTAATAATATATAACCGGAAGTGGCTGTTGTTCGGCCGCTGTTTTTCCAAATATTCCAAATATAAATCCGCTTTGTGCGGTTAAGACTTGTTTATTGGGGGGCGTCATGCCAAAGCTTGTAAGCTATACCAAAGCGGCTGCTGGGAGTCTGTTGCTGATATCAGCCAGTAGCTTTTCTGTAGAATTATCCTATGGTGTTTATGCTGAGACCATAGCCAGTGACAATAGCACTCGTGTGGCTCAAGATGAGGAGTCTGAAGTTCAGGCGATTGTTGGTGGGGACTTGCGCCTGTACAGCACGGAGGGCGGTCAGTTTCGCTACGACATTAACTATGATGCACGTTATGTCAATTATACCGACGACACCTATGATGATCAGAGTGAATTAACGGGAAGGTCTTTACTGGAACTCTATTTTATCCCAGAGCTGCTCAGTTGGGATGTCATTCATCGCCAAACTCGTACCAAAACGTCTGGTCGTGATGAAGCGAATCCTGACAATATCGAAAGGCGTAGTACTTGGCAGACCGGGCCTTCGGTGTATTGGAATGCAAGCCCCGTGGATTTGATTGAGCTTAGAGCGTTCATCAGTCAAACCAGGTTTGAGGATACTGAATCAGCAGATAGCGAGCGCCGGATTGCGGATATGGCTTGGAATCGCAGGCTGGATCAAATTTCTACTTTGAGAGTTTTTGCTCAGGCGGGTGAAGTAGAGTTTGAAAATCGCACCGATAGTGACTACGAGCTTATGAGATACGGAGCCGGTTTTGTCCGTAACTTGAATAATTGGAGCTGGGGCGTTGATCTTGGTGGTAATACGGTAGATCGGGAAGTTGGAGATAGCGTCGATGGCTTTTTTGTAAGAGGCTCGGTTAATTATAATGTAGGTAGAAACTTTTTAAGCTTTCGATTGAGTCGGGAGGTAACCGATAGCAGTATAGGTCTGGGGCTTGAAGGTGATCTCACCTCTGAGAATGATCCCGATCAACCCGATGTCAACAATAGCACCCTAGACATCGAAGATGCGGATACCAACTTTGATATTCAAGATATCGTTGAGCGAACTCGTCTTGATTTTACTTTTCAACATGCTTTTGCCAGAAGTACTCTAGGGTTGAATGCATTTTGGGATGAAGAAGATTTTGATGTGGTTGACGATGATCAAACCACTTATGGTGCTGGAATTAATTGGCTGCTAAATCTTAATTATCGCTCTAGTTTTTACGCGGATGCACGTTGGACGGAGAGAGAATTTGATGCGCCAGTGTTGTTTTCCAGTACAAGAACATTTGATGCAGGCTTAACGTATAACTACCGCCTATCGGAGTTCATTACTTTGTCCGGTCGAGTGAGCCACAATCGTTTAACTCGAGAAGATGCGCCCTCTACAATAACGCCGGTTGATGAGACTCGTTTTGCCTTTCGGTTTAGTTATATTCTTGAATAAAACAGGTTGAGAAGATGTCAAAACTTGCCAGTTTATTTCGATCCACCTCCGGTGTTCGAGAACAACTGGCGAGGTCATCCTCTTCCCTGTTGCACTCCTTTCGCCTTTGGCTAGTGTCGCATCCTGTTCTGGCTCTCGCGCTGGTTTTGTGGGTATTGGTCTATTATCAAACTTGGTTGAGTATTGTAAACGAATGGCAGCCTAACGCTGGTTTTGGTCATGGCTCGCTCACGTTACTATTTTCCTTGTATCTTATTTTTATTCAAGCCCGCTCTGTGCCTCAGCCGCATTTTATTACGCGCTTATTGGGTTTGGTGGCCATGATTTTTTGCGGTCTAGCGTGGTGGGTAGGTTCAGGAATTTTTGTTTTATCCCTAGAGCAGGTCGCTTGGGCCTTTATGGCTTATGCTATTTTGATGGCATATTTTGGTTTTCGTTGGTTACTTGTTCATTGGATTCCATTGTTCCTACCCCTCTTGGGAATACCATTTTGGGCTCGTTTAGTGTCGCCATTACGAGAATTGTCTACCGATGTCAGTGAAACTGTATTGCGATTTATTGGTGACCATATTTTAAATTTCCCCATTTTAAGAGATGGTTATTTTATTCAAATAGCCGGTGGTGGAGTTTTTCATGTAGAAGATGCTTGTTCAGGGCTGGGCTTTTTGCTTACGGGGATTTTTATTTCTTTGGCCTTTGTTGCCATGCATCGTCTTAAGTGGCCAGCGGCGGTTGCGGCCGTTTTGATCAGTCTGTTGTTTGCTTTATTGGCTAACTGGGTAAGGATTGTTTTGATTGTATTGGCTGGTCAACAGTTGGGTATGGATCATGAGATCGTTCGAGCTCATTTGGCATTTGGTTGGTTGGTGTTTGGTTTTTGTTTGTTGCCAATGATTTGGTCGTTAAAAAAATTATCTCGATTTGGCCAGCCAGACCCCGAGCCAGAGCCGAGTGTCGCATTGCGTGGTGCCAACCGTTTTGCGGCAATGGCTTGTGTATTGGTCTTGGCTCCTGTGGCAATAGCGTGGTATTCCAAAAGCACAAACACTTTCTATAAGCCAACTGTAAGTCCAGCATTGCCGATTAATTCGGTATTTTGGCAGCCGCACTTTGAGGGTGCTACTGAAACCCATTCCTGGGTTGAATTAGTCGATGGACAGGCGGTTGAAGTGTTTCTGGCTTACTATGAAACTGAGTCGCCAAGTCACGAATTAATCTATGTGAAAAACCAAGCTTATCACGAGGGTATGTGGGCATCGTTACGGAAGGAACAATTTGAAGTCGAAGGTTTTGGTCCAGTCGTTCATCAAATATTGACAAGGGGCTTATCGAAGGCACAAATCCTTTATTGGTATGATGTCGGTGGCGTTCGCGTAAATTCCGGAGTTCAAGCTAAAATTCAGGCTTTGCGTATGCTGGCCGAGCGTCGTTCTGGTAGTGCTTATCTAGGTTTGGGTTTGCGAACGGATCAGGGCTCTGAAGAAGCCAATCGAGCGTTGTTGCTGCAAGCGGCAAAGCAGGTGGTGCAATGACTTTTTTAAAAATCACGACTTTGATTGCATTGCTGGTTTATTTGCTACTGTGTAGTTGCTTATATTTTTTTCAAAGAGCCTTGCTCTATTTTCCTGTGCCCGATAGCGGTTTGCCAACGAATATACGCATTGGTGAGCTGACGGGATGGCAGGTCAACCCAGGTCAGCCGCGAGCGTTAATGTATTTTGGCGGCAATGCGGAAAGCATAGAAGGAAATATCGATAACTTTGCTCAATTAATCCCTGATGCAACCTTGTACTTTATTCCTTATCGAGGCTATGGCCCTAACGAGGGTGTTCCTAGCGAGTCTGTTTTATACGCCGATGCGCTCATGATTTATGATCATATAAAAAATCATCATGCTACGATTGATGTGCTGGGGCGCAGTTTGGGTTCGGGGGTGGCAACATATGTCGCTAGCCAAAGAACTGTGGAGAGTGTTGCATTAGTGACTCCTTTTGATAGTGTACTGAATGTGGCCCAGCAAAACTTCCCTTGGGCGCCAGTTGGTTGGTTGTTGCAAGATCGTTATGAGTCTTGGAAAAGAGTGGGCGCTTTGGAGCGGGTGTTAGTGATTGCAGCGGAAAATGATCAGGTGATTCCTCGTCACCATACGGATGCCTTGGTGGAAAACATTGCTAAAGTGGATTATGTTGTGGTTAGGGGTGTGGGGCATAACGATATTTCGGGCCATCCCGAGTTTTCTAACTCGTTGTCAACGTTTTTTGCAAATGATTGATCTGGGGATAAAAGCGTTGCGTGATTTTTTGCAACGCTTTCTTATTCTAATGCCTTTGAGTTAATTTCTTGCGGTTATCTTAGTATCAATAAACATCTTGAGCCTTGTAGGTTTCAGGGAAAATGAATATAGCTCCCTTTCTGAATTAATCTAAGTAATGTTTGGCCCAAAGCGCTAGCGTCAGCAGCATAAAGATTTGCTTGCTCAGTGCTTGCTGGTTATTTAAATGCCGTTGCCATACCTCTTTGACGGCAGTCAACGATAGCGTTTTATAAAGTGGATTATTTGGATTCAGTAATTCACTCTCAACGTACTCCCTCCAAATGGTTTTGCTCCACTGATCAAAGGGAACCTGAAAGCCTTTCTTCTTTCGATGAATAATGTGATTGGGAAGATACGCTTCGGCCATTTTTTTGTGAACAATTTTCGTGGCTCGGGTGGAGCTTCGGTAATCTATTGGTAAGCTTTCAACAAATTGCATCAGCTCGATGTCGAGCATGGGTACTCGAGTCTCCAGTGCAAAAGCCATTGAGATTTTATCGCCATAGAGCAGTAAGTCGTCGGCAAGATTCATGCGGGTATCAATTCGCATCATGCGCTCGGCGCCTTCTATTTTGGCTTGGTCATCCAGCCAGTTTAGCCAGTAGAGAATGGGTTCTAGGCTTTGATCTTGAGCGCCGGGGTTAAGGGTCATTTTGTCTGACTCACTAAACAAGCTATAGGCTTGTTGGAAGCGTTTGGCATCGTCATTGATGCCCAAGCAGCTTAAGCCACGATGCAGCGCCTCATTTTTTATGGCGCCTTTGAATAGACTCAGGGGTTTGCTGAGCGGGCTTTTTAGGATGGGCAGTTTATTCATCCAGTGCTCGATTTGGTAGCGGCGGTAACCGCCCCAAGGTTCGTCGCTGCCTTGGCCTGTGAGTGCAACGGTGACATCCTCTTTGGCGAGCTGTGTGAGCGACCACATGGCCATAATTGAAGTGGTGCCTAAAGGCTCTTCGATTGACTTGACGATGGTTTCTAAGTCATCAATGAGATTTTCCGGGTTCACCTCGATATAGCGATGCGAGATGCCAAGAGTCTGAGCCGTTTCTGCGGCATCAGCGACCTCGCAGTCGGCATAGTGGTTGCCAAAGCCCACTGTATAGCCGGTAATATTCGGTGCTTGTTCTTTCGCAAAAGAGGCAACTAAAGCAGAATCAATACCGCCGGAAAGGAGAACGCCAACAGGTACATCTGATAATAATTGACGTTGTACTGCTTGACCCAGCGCTTGCTGGTAAGCTTCGCAAGCCTCATCGATGGAGCCAGCAAAACGCTTGGTATTGGCTTTGCTGTAGCAGAGCTTATCAACAACCATCGACCCTAACTGAATTTTCAATAAGTGGCCCGGTTCCAACCGGTTGATGCCTTCAATGAGGGTGTTCGGTGAGGGCGTATAGCGAAACCCAAGAAAGGTATTGAGTGCTTGTTGGTTGATGGAGCGATGCCCGGTAACTGCTTGCACGGGTTTAAGTTCTGATGACAGCGTAATGTGCCCTTGATGCAGGCTGTAATAAATGGGTTTAACCCCGTATGGATCTCGCACCACATAGAGTGTTTCTGTGTGATGATCAAATGCAGCAAAACCAAAAATCCCATTGAGTTTTTCGGCCGTGGTTTGCACGTCGAAGGCATCAATGTATTCCACAATGGTTTCGGTATCTGAAGTTGACTTAAAGTCGATATTAAGGGCTTTTCGCAATTCAAAATGATTGTAGATTTCCCCATTGAACGTCAATGTCCAGCGGCCGCTTTGGCTGCTCATGGGTTGATGGCCGGCGCTGGTTAGATCCAAAATAGCCAGGCGGGTGTGGCCTAAGATAAGCCGCCCATTGGTGGTGTCCATAATTTGATGGCCACGAGAATCTGGGCCTCGATGGTGGATCAGATCTAAAATGGCATCAACAGATTCAATGGGGCTTGTGGTTGCAAAAATACCGCACATAAAGTCGCCTTAAGCTGCGTCTTGGGCTAGAGAAAGCGCTAGCTGGCTGCGCTGATAAAAATAAGGGTAAATGCCCCAGCGAAGAAAATTACGTCCCCATCGTCTACCAAATATATCGGTCTTACAGTACCAGGCACCTCGATGATAAAAAGTTTTTTCGATGGTTTTATTAAGAGCGATGGCCCGCTCTTTTTGCTTTGTTAATAACAGTAGACCGAGATACTCGGCTTGGTCATACAAGTCCCAAACAAATGGGTCTTTGATGTCTCGCTCTGAAAAGCGCTTGACCAGGCCTTTCGATGGATCAAAAAAATGAGACTCTAAATAACCCAAACCGCGCTCGATGACAGGTTGGATTTTGCTTTCTAACTCAGGAATCAGTTTGGCCACTTTGATGAGGTTTTTAATCACGAAACAGGAGTGAAAGCAGTCGATAAAGTTTCCAGTCTGGCTATCTGCGTAGTAATACCAAGCGCCGTTGTCTTGTTGTAAGTTCAGTACCCACTGAGTGAGCTTAATGGCCTTTTGTTTGGCGTATTCAGTATTGAGATTTTGTGATGCAAACAGTGCATAGCTTAGCGCCGCATAACTGTTGGCATTGATAACGATTCTCGGCTCTTCGGTTGGGGCGTAGGACAAGGCCAGTTGTTCATCATCTTCATGCATCACCAAAAGGTTTTCTAAAAAAGGCCAGGCATTGGCAAAGACTTGTTTGGCTTCATCGGCCGTTTCCTCATAAGCCATCAGTTTAATGAGCGCTTCAAGAGCATAGGGTGTATGTGTGACAAAGGGCATATTGGAATCGTACAGGCCATTTTTTGACATCCAAGGAAATCCCAGTCCCCATGAGCTGCCATGATGATCATCGGTGCTGGCGCATGCCATCAGCTCAGCCAGGCAGGTTTTGGGGTGCTCGATAATAGGCTGGCTTAGTATCCATTGCGCAGTGGTAATGGGGTATGGCTGAGCCTTGGCGCCGAGGGCCTTTCGAGATAGTGTGGGAGCAAGCCAATCGATAACGCCAATGGCCATGGCGCCCACTTTACCCATGAGCTTGCCCTTATAAAACTGGCGTTTGACGGAGACTCCAAAGGGAGTCATCCAAGGGTTGTATGGGTCTAGAGCAATAGGGGCTTTATCTTTAGGAAGTTCGGTCATGAAGTGCTCGATGCCATTGGTTGTAGTCAGAAAACACAATATCGCTTTGTTCGCTGGCCCAGTCAAGCCATTGCTTGAGCGCAGCATTGGACGCATCTGTAAAATTTTTATTATGCCCTATGGCGACAATGGGTATTGGGGTTTCGCAGCGCTCAAAACGAGCCATGTGTTGTTGAGTTATGTCGATCAAAACGTCGGCGCTCAATGTGGAAAAGTCCAGCATACAATGGCCAAGGTTGATTAGTTTGCCCAGCTTACCAAGTTTCTCTTGCCAGGGTGAATTGGGGCCAGCGTAACTGCCCGTGCAGTGCTCAGGGAAGGCTGGTCGCTGTTTTGATTCTTTGAGCGCCTTGAAATGGCGAACTCGGCCAATCGATGCGGAGCAAATGGGTATTTCCAGCAATTGCTTGGCCTGGGTGTCTGGAAGCATCGGCCGATTAACGTCGTCCTCAATGGACCAATACGGTAGCTTGGGCGCATTTTTGAAATTATACCAATCCCCTCTGGCCCAGTTGTAAGCGCCAGGTGCGACGGTTGATTCCATAATAATGCCGCAGTCGTATAGCTTGGGCAAAAGCAAATGGCTAGGTTGTATTGCCCAGCCGCCCGCTCGAAATGTGTTCAGGTGGCCTTCAGCCCCTTTAGGCAGCAAGCTCCTTAAATAGCCCAAGCCTTGCTTAATGGTCTCCTCTAGCTGGGTTTGGCTTAAATCGCCAATTCTCCAAAGTGACAAATCCAGTTTCCAAGAGTGTTCATAAGTTGCTCCCAGCCATTGGGGGTGCAGGTGTAATTGTAGCTTGTGGCCGTCATCGATTGCTTTCTTTAGCTGCTGCTCGATGGCAGAGTAATCGGGAAATTGGGCGGAGTGCTGGCTAAATGCAAGAAATTCTGAAGCGTCGACAAATAGGCTCATTGGCGCCTGAAATTTCTTTAGGGTCTCGAGACATTGGTCTGTAGGGGCTTTGACGCAATGTTTCAAACAGCCACTACCATTGCCAAATAGCTCGTAATCCAGGGTGAGAATTAGGTGGTATTTCAAAATCAGCCCTTAGCTTGTTATCAAGGCGCATTATAGGCTATGGGCCGCCAAAAAAAACCTCATTTTGTCAGAATTAACGAAAACCCTTTTGTGGCATTATTGCGCTAGCTCCGGTACCATTGCAGCCTTTCACTATCCAGCGCGACTCTCAAGGTACCTCATGAATTCTCAAAGTCAGATCACCCATAAAAATTACCCAATCCCTGCGGAGTATGGCGATCAGCTCACCCTGGATGAATTTGTTGCCGCCCACAAAGATAAGCAAATCGTGGTTGTTCAAGGGCTGGGCTTTGTGGGGGCGGTCATGTCCCTGGTGGTGGCGAATAGCCCAAACAATGATTTTGCGGTCATTGGGATCGATTTGCCAACGCCTGCGAGCTACTGGAAAATCCAAGAAATCAATACTGGCCCGTTTCCTGTGTTGTCCTCAGACCCAAAGGTTGAGCAGTTTTATCAAGAGGCTAAGTCTCGCGGTAACTTTATGGCCACCGCTAACCCTTATGCCTACAGTTTGGCCGATGTGGTCGTGGTGGATATCAATTTAGATGTGCAAAAAGTATCGGGTTCACAAAAGGCACTAGAAGACTTTTCAGTTGATTTGAGCGCGTTCAAGAAAGCCTGTGAAAGCATTGCAGGGCTTTGTAAGGAGGATGTCTTGATTTTGGTGGAGACAACCGTGCCTCCAGGGACTTGTCGCCACATAGTCAAACCTATTTTGGATGAAGCCTTTACCCGCCGGCAGCTACCCTTGAATTATCGCCTTGGTCATTCCTATGAGCGGGTGATGCCTGGCCCTAACTACATTGATTCCATTCAGAATTTTTATCGAGTTTACTCCGGTATCGACGCGGCTAGCGAAGAATCGGTTGAAGCGTTTCTTCGCAAAGTGATCAAGACTGATGAATACCCATTGACGAAACTTGGGGATACCACCGCAACGGAAATGGCCAAGGTGCTCGAAAACTCATACCGAGCCATGAATATCGCTTTTATTGAAGAGTGGGGTGAGTTTGCCGAAGAGGCCAAAGTGAATTTGTATGAAATTGTTCAAGCCATTCGCATGCGGCCCACCCATAAAAATATGATGTTGCCAGGTCTGGGTGTGGGTGGTTATTGTTTGACCAAAGACCCGTTGATGGCCAGTTGGGCTAAGCAAACCATTTTTAACAGCCCCAAACCGTTGAAGCAAAGCGTCAATGCCGTCAAAATTAACGATCAAATGCCGTTGAGAGTGGTATCCTTGATGGATCAAGCATTTGGTGATTTGAAGGATAAGCGTGTGCTAATGCTTGGGGTGTCGTATTTAAATGACGTGGGCGATACCCGTTATACTCCCATCGAGTTGCTTTACGATGAGCTGACACATCGCGGTGCTACAATGGTCTTGCACGATGCCTTTGTTCCCGTTTGGGAAGAGCGCGGCTTGACGGTCTCGACGGATTTGTCAGAAGTATTAAACGAACATTATGACGTGATTGCGGTTACGACCATGCATAGCGAATATAAACAAACACCTCTTATTGCGAACTATCTGAAGTCTCACCCACAAACCGCCTTGGTAGATGCTTGGGGTGTGCTTGATTTAGCGCAATTTGATGGTTTTCCTAATTCTATTTATGTACTTGGACGAGGTGATCTTTAAATGAAAGTATTATTAATTGGTGGTGCGGGTTTTATTGGGCAACGCATCGCGGCAGAGCTAAGTCAAAGACAGGGTTACACCGTTCATATCATCGATAATTTTTTTCGTGGCAAGTTGGATGAAGACCTACAATCGTTAGTTGATCGCTATGGCGTGAAGGTGATGCAGGCTGACTGTACGGTACCCTCGGCATTTGATCAACTCGATAAAGATTATGATCACGTTTATATGCTGGCCTCCGTGGTTGGTGTGAAGTATACCGAAGAAATTCCTAACGAGCTGATTCGAATCAATACGGCGTTGATTTTCAATACGCTAGAGTGGATCAAGCATACGGATTGCAAAAAAGTGGTCTTCACCTCAACCAGTGAATGTTATGCCGGTACTATTGAGAAATTTGGCTATACCATCCCAACGCCGGAAGATGTGCCGCTTTGTATTGATGATATTAAACATCCGCGCTTCACCTATGCAGTCACTAAAATGCTGGGTGAGTCCGGTTTTTTTCAATACGCCAACGTGTATGGTTTTAATTGTACAGTGGTGCGTTATCACAACGTTTATGGGCCGCGTATGGGCTTTAAACACGTCATTCCTCAAGTGACCCAGCGTCTTTTGGATAAAGAAAGCCCGTTCAAAGTATTTGGCCATGATCAAACACGTTCATTTAACTTTGTTGATGATGCGGTGCAAGGCACTATCTTAGCGATGGAACATCCTAATTCGAACGGTGAAATTTTTCATATTGGTGACGATGTGGCAGAAATCACCATTAAAGAATTGGTTGAGCACATTGCTGAAGTGGTCGGCGAAACGCCAGAGTACGCATTGGTTGATGCGCCTTCAGGCTCGGTGTCCAGACGCTGCCCAGATGTGACTAAAGCACGAGAAGTGCTCGGTTATCAACCCAAGACACAGTGGAAAGACGGTGTAAAAGAAACCGTTGCTTGGTACGTTGATTATTTAAAATCCGGCAAAGACGTTTTTGAATAATGCGTGAGTTACTCTATATTCTGTCTCCCAGCTATTCAGGTTCAACCTTGTTGACCTTATTGTTGGCGCAGCACCCTGATGTGACCACTATCGGCGAGCTTAAGGGCACAGCGATGGGGCCGCTAGAGGACTACACCTGTTCCTGTGGCGAAAAAATCCAAGCCTGTGACTTTTGGCAGCAAATGGTTGCGAAGGTGCCTGAATTTCGGTTAGAGCAATTTGGTACTCACTTTCGTTCTGAAAATGCTTTTCATGATCGAGTGTTGAGGGCACAAGTTAGAGGGCCTTTATTTGAAAGCCTTCGTCGTCTCGCGCTACTGTGGCCAAGCCTTGCGAAGCGATATCGAAAAGTACAGGAGCGCAATCGACAGTTTATTGAGGTGGCCTGCGAAGCTCAAGCGGGGCGCTGGTTTTTGGATGGCTCAAAAGATCCTCACCGCTTGGCTTATTTGAAAGATAGCAACAATTATCGCATTAAAGTGATTGAAATGTATCGCGATGGTCGGGCACAAAGCCACTCTCAAAGGAAAAAAAATTACCACGGGGGGAGTTTTGCCAGAGCGTGTGAGGAGTGGAAGTCAACCATCGCACAAATGCAGCGTGTTCTACGCCGTTTTAATAAAAACGATATTTTGCGAGTAAAATACGAAGACTTATGCTCAGACCCTAATCAGGTGATGGCAAATATCCAAAACTTTCTAGGTGTACCCATCGTAGAGCAAAATTGGTCTTCGGTGAATTTACGTCAAGTGCCGCATCACATCATTGGTAATAATATGCGCACCAAAGATGATATTAGTATTCGTCTTGATAATGCTTGGTTAGATGATTTGACGCAAGAGGATAAAAAAACCTTTGAAACCATAGCCGGTAGTACTAACCATCAATTAGGTTATGCTAGTTAAGGAGCCTTTGTGAAAGTTGTATTTGTGAGTCGCTTTCCGAAAACGGTAGATACTCCAAGAGGGGGTGTTGAAACGGCAACGGTCAGTTTGGCTCAATCTTTAGTTGATTATCAAGGCCTTGACGTTCATGTTGTCACGCTTGAGCGAGGCCTCAACGAAGTGGTGTGCGAAACGCATGGCGCCATCACGGTGCATCGGTTACCACGCAGCGCTTGGCCAATGATGGTCGATGTGTACTGCGGTCCCACCGCCAAGCGGCTTAGGCAATACATCGAAAACTTAAAGCCCGATATCGTGCACTTTCATGAAACCTGGGGGATGGGTTCGTACAAGCTTAACTGCCCAACTGTATTTACAGTACATGGTTTTGATAGCTTGAATTTGGTCACTGAGAAAAGTCGTGCATGGCGTCTACGCTCCTGGCTTTGGAAGCGTGTCGAAAATTTTGGTTTGGCTCGACAAACTCATATTATCTCAATTGCGCCTTATGTCACACGCCAGATGGGAACGTTAAAGGCCAAAATTTATGATATCTGGAATGCGATAAACCCAAAGTATTTTACGATTGAACGAAATTTACAAGAACCGACTATTTTATTTTTGGGTTGGATCAATCAAAGAAAGAACCCCTTGACCTTGGTTTCTGTCGCCAACAAGCTGATAAAACAATACCCCACTTTGAAAGTGCTATTGTGCGGTGAGGTCTCTGATCAGGAGTATGGACGAAGGATTCGCTCTACCATTAAAGCGCTTGAGCTGGATGCTTGTGTAAAAATGCTTGGGCGTGTGGATATGAATCAAGTCATGGAGAAGCTAAGCCAAAGTCATGTGTTGGTCTTACCGTCCCTACAAGAAAACGCACCGATGGTGATCGCCGAGGCGATGGCAGCGCAAGTGCCTGTGGTTGGTGCGAATCTTTGCGGAATTCCCGATATGATAACAGACGAAGAGAGCGGTTATCTGATAGAGCCATTTGACGTTGATGGAATCGCTAATCGAATTGATCAGCTCCTTGGGGATATGAACAACAATCAAGTAATGGGTGCTCATGCACGTAGTAGAGCTTTTACCTTATTTCATCCCGAGAGTGTTGCGAGCCAAACGGTCGCGACTTACCGAGATGTTATTGCAGCCTATCAATAGCTGAGATATTTATGTCATCTGACCTTACTGGTTTTAGTTCGCTCGCTCGCAATATCCTATTTAGTTGGGGCGCCCAGTTTATTATCCTAATCATCGGTTTTATATTGCCAAGACTCATCAGTGATAGTTATGGCAGGGATATGTTGGGGATTTGGGATTTGGGATGGGCGACTTTACGCTATGTCAGTGTTATTGATTTAGCGGTGGGTGCAGCGATGACCCGTTATATCGCTCTTTATCGATCTCAAAATAATCCCAAGCAACTGCGCCGAATTATCAATGTTGGCATTATGTGGCAAGTAATCATTGCCGCAGGGCTTTTTGTGGTTGGGATGGTGTTTGTTCAGCTCTATGTTTATTTCGCTGAACTAAAATCCAGCAATGGCAAGGCTTTAACCTCAGAGCACATTGGCATTTTGCACACTATTTTGCTGTACTTTGTCGCTGTGTTATCGCTACAGATGCTGAAGGTGCCTAGCGGCGGCATACTAACGGGCTATCATAAGTTTGACTGGCAACACACACTAAATGGTGTTGAAGATATTATTTTGGCCGTTTCAATGGTCTCTGTTGTCTTTGCTGGGGGTGATTTAGTCAATCTTGCACAAATCGTGTTGGCGGTGTCGGTGTTGTTTGTAGTGGTTCGATCGGCTGTGGCAATTTTGATGGTCGGTCGGATTGATTTTATGTTTAGCGATTGGAATTTTAAACTAGCCCGAAAAATGTTTACCTTTGGCTTTAAAAGTACATTGTGGCACTTGCCTTACGTATTTTTAGTGCAAACCATCATTTTTATGACTGGCTCAACGAGTACGGAAGCGGTCGCGATGTTCAGCCGAGCGATTGCTCTCGTGCGTTTTGGTGAGCAAGCGGTTAGGCGAACCACTGCGATTGTGATGCCGATCGTGAGTAGTTTGGAGGGGCTTAACAGGGTTGAAGATAATCGCGATTTGGTTTTAAAAATGGCTCTTTATACCTCGCTCTTTTATTTTCCTATCGTCGCTTTATTAGTTTTCATGGGAAAATATTTGTTACTGATGTGGATGGGGCCTGGCTACGATAATGGCATTATGATGGCTGCTTTTGCCTTGGGTTCGTTGTTGCCCGTGAGCCAAACGGGTAGTTACCAGGTGCTTTTGGGTAATAATCAACACGGTAGAATTGCGTTAAAAGTTGCGGCGGTGTGTTTGATTCTAACTGCAATCATTTATGCGGTTTTCAAACTCAAAATATTGCCAATTAATGAAACCACAGCGGCCATCATGGCGGGCATTGCCTGGACGGCAAGTTATAGTTTTATTTTGCCCATGGCTATCAAGCGGTTTTATAACATTAGTTTGCGCACCTATTTTTGGTATGCATTTGGCTTGCCCTTTCTTGCTTGTTTGCCGTTCTGCCTTGGCTTGATCACAGGCCATTTTGTTTTTGAGACTCAAGGGTTCAAACTAAGTGCATTTTTATATGCTGGTTTAGCATCGACTATCGGCGGTGTTGTCTCCTTGGTGATCTATTGGCGTTATGCGTTTGACGATAAGGTTCGTCAAGCGATTATTCAAAAAATACCGTTCTTAAATAAATAGTGAGGATTTGGTGACTTTTTTTGCACGTATAAAGCGTCTTATAGCACAAATTGCGCTCACTATTGTTTATGGTAAAGCGATCATTATCGGTAAAATTTTTAGAAGGCTTTATCGAAAAAAGTCTCGATCCAATACCATTGTCATTAATGCGACTTTCCACAATCCCAACTGGTTTTTTGCCCATATTGAACCTTTAGCAAGAGCAAACTACGGCAAAGTCGTGTTGGTGACCGATGAAGAGATTGCACAGGTCCCAAATTTAATTTATGAATGCCCGCCCAAGTGGCTCTCTAAAGTATTGACGAGAGCGGGTTCGAAAGCACTGTGGACATTAATTAAAGGCTTCAAGTATAAGGGTGATGTGTTTGTGGGCTATCACATTTTTCCGTCTGCGGTCACGGCTTTGATGTGTTCTCGCATCCTTGGAGCAAAATGTGTATACCAGGTGACAGCGGGTGAGTTGGAGTTAGAAGGCGGTGGTTGGAATGCTGAAAACCCCCTAATGACGATGTTGCAAGCCCCATCGCCCTGGATAGAAAAAATGGCCTTGGGTTTGACGCGTCAGTTTGATCTTGTCGTGGTGCGAGGCTCAAAAGCGCAACGCTTTATTCGAGAAGGGGGCTACTACGGGCCGATAGAAATCATTACTGGCAGTATTGAGCTGCCCGATGAGCCAGCCGTTGATAAAACCATTGATTTGATCACTGTCGGTCGGTTAACCGAGTATAAGCGGCCCGATTTGTTCGTAGAACTGGTGGCTCGATTGCGCGATGCCTATCCATCGATCAAGGCGGTGATGGTAGGTGATGGCCCAGATCGACCAATGTTAGAGAAAAAAATCGCTGAACTAAACATCGCTGACAATATTGAGCTTTTGGGGCAAAGAAAAGATGTTATGTCCTTGCTGGCACAGTCAAAAATTTTTGTATTAACCTCTCGATGGGAAGGGGTTTCAATTGCCATGCTTGAGGCGATGGCCATGGGCTTAGTGCCGGTCGTCAGTAATGTCGGCGATCTCGCTGATTTTGCTGAGAATGATGTCTCCGGCTATGTGGTGGAGTTGGCTGATACTGACTCCTATGTAAAATACATTTCACTGCTATTAGGAGACGAAAAGCTCTTTTCTAAGCTCTCTCAGGCGGCAAGTGAGCGAGTACTGGCGAGAGCGGAGAGAAATGTATTGGCGACTCGTTGGAAGCGAGTGTTTACAGAATTAACAGAGGTTTGATCCATGGGCGGTCTTGCAATAGAGTAAATAATACATCTGTTGAGCTTGAAAGCCGTGTAGACTAGCATTATATTCAGCCTAATGTTCTTGTGAGATAAGCTATGACTGCGCAACAATTTACTCCTACACCCATTATCGTGACTGATAATGCCATCAATAAAGTTAAAGAGCTTGTGGAAGACGAAGGTAACGAAGACCTTAAGTTAAGGGTTTTTGTGACGGGTGGTGGCTGCTCGGGTTTTCAATACGGCTTTACTTTCGATGAAATCACCGCTGATGATGATGCTGTTATCGAAAAACAGGGTGTAACAGTGCTAGTGGACGCCATCAGCTATCCATACTTGGTTGGCGCCCAGGTTGACTACTCAGAGGGCCTTGAAGGTTCAAAATTTGTGGTCAGTAATCCGAATGCGGCAACGACGTGTGGCTGTGGCTCTTCTTTCTCCATTTAAGGCATCTTTGTTGGCCTGTGGCTTATTGCTGGCTTTGTGTTCGTTGGCGGATGACCGCTTTACGGTTGATCATTCCCTTTTGGATATTAGCCCGTCGCCAACGGGTTACCTAGCTAGAATTGCGAGTGACTCTCCAGAAGAAATTGCGGCCGCTTTGGCTCGCGCTGAAGAACTTTACAAGCTCGGTAATTTTGAAAGCAGTCCTAAACCCATCGTCATCGTCTTACATGGTCCTGAAATTGAAGTTTTTTTCAAAGATAAATACCAAGAATACAAAGAAATCGTCGATTTGGCCGCAAGGCTCAGTGCCTTTGGCATAGTCGATGTTCGGGTTTGTGAAACTGAGACTGGAGTGCTAGGGCGAAGCCCTTCTAATTTACATTCATTTATTGGCACCGTTCCATTTGGGCCCTCTGAGATAAGGCGCTTACTCAACAAAGGTCACGTAAGCTTTTAAGTCCCTTTCGGGTAAATTCCGCCCAGTATGCATGGTGCGCAGGCCCCCGTGACCGATGGCAGATTCCCCGTCAGCCCATTGAGCGTTCGATAAGCCAACCAAGCAAAGGCGGCCCCCTCAACCCACTGTGGTGCTATCCCTAAAGTTTCGGTTGATGTCACTAACCTGGGTTCTAAGTGAGTCGCTATGCGCTTCATTAGTAGAGGATTCATCGCGCCTCCACCACAAATATACACCTCTGATTGTGCACTTTGGTCCAGTTGTTTTACCGTATTGGCAATGATTTGGGCGCTCAGCTCGTTCAGGGTTGCCAGAGAATCCTCTTTACGGTGAGGGGGGGCTGCATCTATGCACGCGTTAACATATTGTAAGTTAAACGTTTCTCGCCCCGTGCTTTTAGGTGCTGGCAGGCTGTAGTAGGGGTGTTGCATCAATTGTTCTAGTAAATGAAGGTTAACCTTGCCTGATAGTGCAATTAGGCTATCGCGGTCAAAAGCTTGATTGAAATACTGTTGGCACCAATCGTCCATTAAGTTGTTGCCAGGGCCAATGTCAAATCCGAAGACTTCTTCGCCTAACCAGGTAATATTGCTCACGCCCCCAATGTTAATAATGGCTCTCGGGATGTCTGAGCCAAATACTGATTGGTGAAAAGCGGGCACTAGGGGAGCGCCATGCCCGCCTAAAAACATATCTCGGCGTCTGAAATCGGCAACGGTGGTAATCTTGCAGGCTTCGGCTATGGCATTGGGGTCGCCCACTTGCAGTGTAAAACCGTTGTGATTGGCGGTAGGGGGGATGTGTCTCACAGTCTGGCCGTGACTTCCAATCGCGGTTACATCATCGTGGTTAATGTTTGCCTTTTTGCAAAGCTTCTTAACCGCTTCAATAGACAGTTGGGTAATTGCCTTTTCAATCTGCTCAATTAATCCAATTTCATCCGCGCCAGGAACAGCCAATCTCAAGATTTGCTCGCGAGTTTCAACGTCTAGGGGAAGGTCAACGGCTTCAATAAATTCACATGTTGAGCCATTGATATCAACCAAAACAGCATCCAGCGCATCAGCGCTGGTGCCAGACATAAGACCGATATAAAGCCCTTGATGAGCGGCCACTTTAGTTTGAGGTGGGCTCAGTTTCGAGCGACGCGTGCTGTGTATTAGTGCTCAAATACTCGTTCAATGCGAGTATCAGTGGTTGTGTTTGCTCCTTAAATAGAGCTAATTCTGAATCGGGAACTGGCATGGCTTTGGGTAACTTCACGGTTACAGGGTTTTTAACAACGCCATTGACATAAAACTCATAATGTAAATGCGGCCCTGTTGCCAGCCCAGAGCTTCCAACATAGCCGATGATCTGGCCCTGCTTCACTCTTGAGCCAACACTCAATTTGGCAAAACGACTCATGTGCGCATAAAGAGTCTTATAGGTTTGACCATGCTGTATAATCACCGTGCGACCATATCCGCCTTTTTGGCCGATAAAGGCTACCTTGCCATCCCCGGCTGATCGAATCGGGGTGCCGGTAGGCGCCGCGTAATCGGTGCCTTTATGGGCGCGAATGCGATTGAGCACGGGGTGTTTGCGTTGCAAATTAAAGTGGGAGCTGATTCTAGCAAAATCGACTGGTGTCCTTAAAAAGGCCTTGCGCATGCTGTTGCCTTCGGGGGTGTAATACGATGAATTGCCTTCGCTATCTTCGAATCTAACTGCATTAAATGTTTGTTTTCGGTTAACAAATTGGGCCGCCAAAATCCGCTCGCTGATAATTTTTCCATCACTTAAATACTCTTCCTCAACAAGCACATGAAAGGCATCGTTTTTGCGGATATCAAGAGCAAAGTCAATATCCCAAGCAAAAATGTCTGCCAGCTGCATGATGGTGTTATCGCTTAGGCCGGCTTTGCCGCCATCAATAAACAAAGAGCTTTCGATGGTTCCGGATTTATAAGTGCGACGAGTTTCAGTTTTTGAAACAATTTCCTCAGTTTTGAAGCCATCTTCAGTTTTGTGAAATTCGATTCTATGTAAACGGTTTTTGTCGTAGCCAACTGCCAGTAGTTGACCATCTTGGATTTTGAAATCAAATTTTTGTCCGGGGTGTACTCGGGTGAGTTGTTCGGCGTTCTCACTTTCAAGCACAGCCATCACATCTCTGGCGCTTAATCCTTTGCGTTGAAAAATCAGAGACAAATTATCTCCACTTTTGACTTCCTCGGATTCCCACGACAGTTCAGGTTCTTTTGCGGGTTCTTTTTCGGCCACTTCTGCTACGTTTGAGATAGGGTCTACTTCATTGGCTAGGTAAGGCTCTGCATCTGAAGCAGTGGGTGCATCCGCAACTGGCTGGCTGTGCAATTTGGCAAGTTCGGTGATCGGTTCAAAGGCGAACACAGGGTTGCTGGCTAGTGGGGTGGCCTCGGTGGTCTGTTGTTCTCCTGCGGAGGCTTCAACTGACGGGTTTTGGAATAAAACAAATAGCAGAATGATAGAAAGAATCAGAACCAGCAGCATATGAAAGTTAGGAATATACTGTTTTTTGTTCCCGATCTGGTTTTTATAAGAAATTTCAACTGGCTTCATAATGTTCTTAAAGGGTTGTGTTGGGTGTAAATAGTCCTTAGTGTTATATCAAAATATAGCGTATTAATCACCAAAATCATGCCCTGTCGTGGTGAAAACGGCATTTATGTCACAATAAACTTGTTTTTCTTTTCAAAATGAGTAATGTGCACTGTTTTGAATGCTGGTTTCCGTAACCCTTGACGCATAATCTACCTGAAAAAACATTGGAATTCTATAAATGACGACATCATTACTGGCCGATCTATCACAACGTTCGCTCATTGCTCAGATGACGGGTGAAGATGCCCTGCGGGAGCACTTAAATACCCCCAGAACAGTGTATTGTGGTTTTGATCCTACGGCAGATAGCCTCCATATTGGAAGCTTGGTTCCAATTTTGGCTCTCAGGCGCTTTCAGCAATATGGGCATAAGCCGATTGCTTTAGTTGGTGGGGCAACAGGTTTGATTGGTGACCCCAGCTTTAAGAGCCAAGAACGTAAGCTCAATTCGCCCGATGTGGTAGCAACTTGGGTGACAAAAATTCGCTCTCAGCTTGAATCGTTCATCGATTTTGACTGTGGCCCAAGCTCTGCAGTGGTGGTTAATAATCTGGATTGGACCAAGAATCTAAGTGTGCTGGATTTTCTGCGGGATGTTGGTAAGCATTTCTCTGTCAATAATATGATTAACAAGGAGTCTGTAAAGCAAAGGATTTCACGAGAGGGTGAGGGTATCTCATTCACTGAGTTCACCTATATGCTGCTTCAATCTTACGATTTTGCCGAGTTGTACAAGCGCCAAAATTGTACAATCCAGTTGGGTGGATCGGATCAGTGGGGCAATATTGTTGGTGGTGTCGATCTGGCTAGAAAAATGTATGGTGGGCAGGTCTTCGGTCTCACCTTTCCATTGGTGACCAAATCCGATGGTGTTAAATTTGGAAAAACCGAAAGCGGAACGGTTTGGTTGGATCCTACAAAAACCTCTCCTTACAGCTTTTATCAATTTTGGTTGAGTGTCGCTGATGCTGATGTGTATCGATTTTTGCGCTATTTCACCTTCTTGCCTCTCGCTGAGATTGATGCAATTGAGGCGGCTGATCAGGCTAGTGGCTCAAAGCCTCAGGGGCAGCAGTATCTGGCTGATGAAATGACCAAGCTGGTTCATGGCGAGTTGGCCCTGCAGGCAGCCAAAAGAATTAGCGATTCGCTATTTAGTGGCTCTATTGATGATTTGACGCAATCCGATCTTGAGCAGTTGCTGTTAGATGGTATGCCTCACTCTAGGTTATCAGGCGAATGTGTCCAAAAGCCTTTAACGAGTCTATTGTCAGACTTGGGCGTTGTTAAGTCGGGTAAACAAGTTAAGGATGCACTTGCTCGAGGAGGGGTTTTGATTAATGGTCAGGCGCTAGCTTCAGGTGACAACATGAATACCCAGGCACTACTTGCTCCTGCAAAAGGGCTTTTTGGTCGCTTTTTTGTAGTAAAGATTGGTAAGAAAACTCATCATTTGCTGGTTGTTTAATGGGCGCAAAAAATAACTTTTAAAAACTTTTAAAAAAGGTCTTGCGTGGTATTAATTAATGCGTATAATGCGCATCCCACGACAGGGAGATAGAGAAAAGGTTGCGGGTCAAAATATCTAGGTAGTTGAAAGAATTAGATGTTTTGATGGAGTTTTTGAGAGGTTTTAGGAAGCTCAAAAAAAGGATGAAAAAAAGGGTTGCGCGGTTTGAGAGATTCTGTATAATGCGCCTCCCTGTTAGCTGAAAGAGCTAACGAGAATTAACCCCCTAGTCGGCGTTAAGTTATTTAACAAGTTAGATAAGCAATGTGAGTGGGCGCTGTTATTGGTCACAATACAGTAACAGTACCGACGATTCATTTTGAAAGTACATACACGCAATGTAAATTGTAGTTACGTTTAGTATTGAGTAAGAAATATAGTGAGCTATTGAGTTGGCTCACGCATGATATAAACTGAAGAGTTTGATCATGGCTCAGATTGAACGCTGGCGGCAGGCTTAACACATGCAAGTCGAGCGAGAAAGGTCTTCGGGCTGAGTAGAGCGGCGGACGGGTGAGTAACGCGTGGGAATCTACCGAGTAGTGGGGGACAACCAGTGGAAACGCTGGCTAATACCGCATAATACCTGAGGGTTAAAGCAGGGGACCTTATGGCCTTGTGCTACTTGATGAGCCCGCGTTAGATTAGCTAGATGGTGGGGTAAGGGCCTACCATGGCGACGATCTATAGCTGGTCTGAGAGGATGATCAGCCACACTGGGACTGAGACACGGCCCAGACTCCTACGGGAGGCAGCAGTGGGGAATTTTCCGCAATGGGCGAAAGCCTGACGGAGCAACGCCGCGTGAGTGATGAAGGCCTTCGGGTTGTAAAGCTCTGTCGGGAGGGAAGAAGTTCTGACGGTACCTCCCAAGAAAGCACCGGCTAACTCCGTGCCAGCAGCCGCGGTAATACGG